>AP028876.1:0-317299 GCA_036323355.1 Gottschalkiaceae bacterium SANA
TCGAAAGTTCTTGTGGATAGTTTCCGACACTTGTTGTCGGGATTTTTTTTCCGGTTTTTTGTGAATAAGGGTGTGGATAAATGGATCAGGAGGATCTCTAATGACTCAACAACTTGAAGAATTATGGGGTAAAACCCTTAAACTCATTCAAACAGAAGTAACGGATGTTAGTTACAGCACTTGGTTTGAGCCACTTTTGCCCCTGCGTGTCGAAAATAATCAATTGAAACTCGGCACCAACAACGATTTTGCTAAAAAGATTTTAGAAGATCGGTATCGCCATCTCATTGAAAATGCTTTCAATAAGATTTCAGATCAAGAATGTGAAGTCGTAATCTCCCTAGCTGCTGAGGATCAGGGACCTGAGGCACGACAGCCCCAAGAAGAAAAAGCAATTTCCAATAGTACTCTTAATCCAAAATATACCTTTGATAAATTTGTCATTGGCAATTCCAACCGATTTGCTCATGCAGCGAGTTTAGCCGTTGCAGAAGCGCCTGCTCAAGCCTATAACCCCCTCTTTATCTACGGCGGTGTTGGCTTGGGAAAAACCCATCTTATGCATGCAATCGGCCATTTTATTCTCAAACAAAATCCCAAAATGACCGTCTACTATGTATCTAGCGAAGAGTTTACCAATGAATTGATCAATGCCATCCAGCACGATAAAAATGAAGAATTTCGAAATAAATATCGAAACGTCGATGTTCTCTTAGTTGATGATGTTCAGTTTATTGCTGGAAAAGAACGGACTCAAGAAGAATTTTTTCATACCTTCAATGCGCTCCATCACGCGGACAAGCAAATTATTTTATCCAGTGACCGCCCACCAAAAGAAATTCCGAAATTAGAAGAGCGAATTCGTTCTCGCTTTGAATGGGGATTGATTGCTGATATTCAGGCACCCGATTTAGAAACACGAATTGCGATTCTACGAAAACGTTCAGAACAAGATCATTTAAAAGTACAATCTAGCGTCTTAAACTTCATCGCCAATCATATTCATTCAAATATTCGTGAATTAGAAGGTGCTTTAACACGTGTTGTTGCTTATGCCTCTCTTACCAATCGAGAAATGACTGATGAATTGGCCGAAGAAGCATTACGAGATATGATTTCCAAAAAAACAGCAAAAAAAGTAGATACCAATGAAATAAAATCTGTAGTATCCGCATACTATCACATCCGTATGGAAGATTATAATTCAAAAAAGCGATCTCGAGCCATCGCTTTTCCACGACAGATTGCTATGTATCTGGTTCGCGACCTAACGGATCTCTCTTTACCTAAGATTGGAGAAGAGTTCGGCGGCCGTGACCATACAACCGTCATCCATGCATGCGATAAGATTTCTCAGATGATGAAAAACGATCAATCCTTCTCCGCTGAGATTGAAACATTGATCGAAAAGATAAAAACTCCATAAACTGTGGATAACAAAGGATAGTTTTTACACAGTATAAACATCTTATCCACACCTGTGTTTTGCTTTTTCACTATGGTTGATCCACTTATCCACATATTCACAGGCCTTACTACTATTATTACTCTCTATTTATAATACTTATAAGGGGGCGATCCTTCGATGAAATTCATCATTGAACGCAGTCAATTAATCAAATCTATCTCTATTGTCCAAAAAGCCATTGCATCAAGAACAACCCTGCCTGTATTAACAGGGATTCTTATTGAAACTGCAGAAGAATCTTTGATTTTAACAGGAACAGACCTTGAACTAGGCATTCGAACCAAAATTCCAGCAACCATTTATCAAGAAGGACGAGTTGTAATCAATGCACGTATTTTTGGGGATATCATTCGTAAACTACCTGGGGATGAAGTTGAAATTACCATTGAAGATAATTATCATGTGAATATCGTCAGTGATTTTTCAAACTTTACCATTGTGGGTTCAGCAGCAGATGATTATCCACAATTACCAACATTAGAAAGCTTCCAATCCTTTTCGATTCAAACGGATCTGTTGAAAAACATGGTACGTCAAACCATCTTTGCAACAGCCAATGATGAAACACGCCCGATCTTAACGGGAGAATTATTGGAAGTTGAAAATGGTGAACTTTCCATGGTTGCCTTGGACGCTTATCGTCTTGCTTATAAACATGCTGTTGTCGACACACAAGATCAAGTCAAGGTTGTGATTCCATCAAAAACGTTACAGGAAGTTGTAAAGATTTTGGGGGATGACGGAGAACCTGTTTTAATTCAAGCATCTTCTCATCATGTTCGTTTTGAATTAGAAGATACTGAGGTGATTTCACGCGTATTGGATGGTCAATTTCTTAATTACAAGGATATTATTCAAGGCGATCATCGGCTTCGGGTTAAAGTAAATACACGACTATTTAGAGACTCCATAGAACGCGCTTCCTTATTGGCCAGAGAGTCACGAAACAATCTAGTGAAATTAGATATTTCGGATAAAGGAATGTGGATTCGTTCCACTTCGGAACTTGGTCATGTTGAAGAGTGTTTGCCCATTGAACTAGAAGGTGACGACTTATTGATTGCATTTAGTACAAAATATTTGCTTGATGGTTTGAAAGCCATTGATCAGGATGAAATCTATATGCATTTTGTTTCTAATGTCAATCCAGGAATTATTCGTCCTGTAAATGACGACTGGTATACCTATCTTGTCTTGCCAGTTCGAATTGCCGATTAATTGATTCGCCGGAATTCATTTGAATTTCGGCGTTTTTTTTGGAGGAAAGTATGGAAAAAGAACGTACTTTTGTATTTTGGGGAAATCGCCTCTTTGATTGTATGATCCTTAATTTTCTTTGGATTCTTACGGTAATCATTAGCTTTGGAATCGCAACAGGAGCCGCTAATATGGCTTTGTTTCATAGCATAAGCAAGGGTATGAAAAAGGATAAAAGAACGATGCTAGCCTTCTATGTAGAGGGAATAAGAACCTTTTGGAAGCAAGGTACTTATATTTGGGGGATTCAACTCTTAGTTTTCTTTGTTATTTTTCTTGCAACCAATTATGGATTGATCCTTTTTGGCAATTTAGCCAATTTTATTATTCCATTCTATGGCGTCTTCGCTTTGGAAGTCATTCTTTTAGCTATCTATTTCTTTCCCTTGTATATCCGAAAAAAGAAAAGTATTAAAACGGTTATGATTCAGAGTTTTCGTCTTGCACATAGCAATTTATTTCCTTCCTTAATTCTGCTAGCCAGCATGATTCTTGCCGCTTTTCTTGTAATTCGTGTGCACCTTTCTTTTCTTTACTTTTTACCTAGCATCCTTGCCTGGTGGATTGATTATTGGGTCAATGAAAGAATTATGCTTAAATATGATCGTATCGAAGAAGTTTAATCCAAGTAAGAGCTTATGTGTATATAATAAGACTGAAGAAGATAGAGAGGGGAATAGATAGTATGATTCAATGTGTAGTTTTTGATTTAGATGGCACTTTAATTAATACCTTAGAAGATTTGACAGATGCAGCTAATGATGTCCTCAAGGAATACGGATATCCAACCCATGATGTCGATGCCATTCAAGCCATGGTTGGTCATGGTGGATTCGCACTCATGAAGCTTGCTTTGCCGGAAGGGAAAAATAGCGACTTAGAAACAAAAAACGCATTTGAAAAATTTAAAAGCTCTTATGAAAAACGAATGACCAATAAAACGAAACCCTATGAAGGAATAAAAAAGTTACTTACGGAGCTGAAAAATAGAGATATTCCAATTGCTGTTCATACCAATAAGCCACAATTTGCGGCAACAGAGATTGTTAGATATCTTTTTTCTGAGTTTTCTTTTGTTGATGTGATCGGATATCGATCGGAAGAGACCAAGAAGCCGAATCCTCATTTTACCCTGGAGATTGCAAATAAGGCGGGGGTTGATCCTCAAAATTGCTTGTTTGTTGGAGATTCCTTCCCTGATTATGAAACCGGGAAAAATGCTGGAATGAAAGTGGTCTTAGTGACATGGGGATTCCGTAACCGCAAACATCTAGCGCAAAAGAAGGATGCGATTTTGATCGATCATCCGATTGATTTGCTGGCATTTTTATAAAAATATAAAAGTATTAAAAGAATGGAAAACAAGAAAAATGTTTTCCATTCTTTTTTTGTAGTCTGGTTTACAGAACTTATTACGAAAGTGTCATAAGCTATGGATGATCTAAAAAACGAATGGAGGCGAAATCTTTGATCAAATTAATTGGAGTACTTATTATTGTTATTGGTTTTATTATGAAATTTGACACGATTGCCGTAGTTTTGGTTGCAGGTGTCATAACAGGACTTGTTGGTGGTTTAGGATTTGTAGAGATCCTTACAATCATTGGTGAAGCATTTATCAAAACGCGTTATATGTCATTATTCTTATTAACTCTTCCAGTAATTGGAATTTTAGAGCGAAGTGGTTTACGAGAGAGGGCGGCTGATTTAATACGGAGTATGAAGTCCGTAACAACGGGCAAGGTATTAACAACCTATCATATTATTCGTGAATTAGCGGCGGCATTTTCGCTTCGTTTGGGTGGACATGTTCAGTTTATTCGTCCATTGGTGAACCCAATGGCATATGGTGCGGCTGAGAAAAATTTTGATGAAGTTGATGAAGAAACAGAAGACATCATCAAAGGTTATGCAGCTGGATCAGAAAACTTGGGTAACTTTTTTGGACAAAATGTATTTGTCGCAGCAGGTGGTGTTCTTTTGATTGTGGGTACATTGGGAGAATTGGGCGTTGAAGTGACACCGTTAGCGGTATCCAAAGCATCCATTCCAATTGCAATTATTGCTTTGGTTTACAGTGCAATTCAAAACTATATGTTGGATCGAAAAATTGCAAAAAAATTAACTCAGAAGAAATCAGGGAAACCTGCAGCGGAGGTGAAGTAAATGAAATCATTATTATTAGAGATCTTTTATATTCTTGCCGGTTTGGTTTCGATCATAGCAGCGGTGTATGCCTTGAAAGATGATAAACATCCTCATAGAAAAGAAACAGCACTATTCTGGTTCTTGTTCGGAGCAATTTTTATCGTTGGAAAATACATACCAGCTCCTATCGTTGGTGCAATGCTTTTATTGATGGGTGTTTTGACAGCGATGAAACGAGTGACTTTCGGTTCTTTGGCTAATGCGACAGATGATATGCGTCAAAAGTCTGCGAATCGCTTAAAGAACAAAATCTTTGTTCCAGCTTTAACAATTGGTGTGATTGCATTCTTTGTCGCACAGGTGTTTAAATCATTGGGCGGTTTGGTTGGTTTAGGTTTTGGTGCTGTTGCCGCAACCCTTATTGCTCTTGTGATGACCAAAGAAAAACCAAAACAATTTGGCTATGATGGATCTCGTCTTTTGCTTCAAGTTGGATCAGCAAGTATCTTGCCGCAATTGTTGGCAGCTTTAGGATCTTTATTTGCTGCAGCTGGCGTTGGGGAAGTCATTTCTAGCGGAATTGCCGGTGTCTTGACAGAAGGAAATATTCTTGGCGGCGTCATCGCATATTGCGTTGGTATGGCTGTGTTTACTATGATCATGGGAAATGCATTTGCCGCATTCGCGGTAATTACAGCGGGAATTGGCATGCCTTTCGTTTACGCAATGGGTGCAAATCCTGCTATTGCAGGTGCTTTGGCATTGACTGCAGGTTATTGTGGAACACTGATGACGCCAATGGCGGCAAACTTTAATGTGGTTCCGGCAGCCTTGTTAGAAACCAAGAATAAGTATCGTGTAATTATTGCACAGGTACCGATTGCCTTGGCATTATTGGCTACTCATATTGTACTAATGTATGTGTGGGCATTCTAAAAAAATCAGGGGGAAGACAAATGAAAGTATTGGTAACAGGTTTTGATCCGTTTGGAGGAGAATCCATTAATCCGGCATATGAAGCGGTAAAATTGCTTCCAGAAAAAATTGCCGGCGCGGAAATCATCAAGGTGGAAGTGCCAACCGTTTTTCATAAATCGATTGAAAAATTGAAGCAGAGCATGGAAACGGAAAAACCAGATATTGTTTTGTGCATTGGGCAAGCGGGAGGTCGTTTTGACTTAACTGTGGAACGTGTAGGAATTAATATTGATGATGCACGGATTCAAGACAATGAAGGCAACCAACCCATTGATGAGCCGGTCTTTGGAGATGGAGAACCTGCTTATTTCTCAAACCTGCCAATTAAGGCAATGGTTCATAATGTGAGGAGTAAGAATTTGATTGCGAGTGTATCAAACACAGCAGGAACCTTTGTATGCAATCATTTGCTTTATGGTTTATTGTATTTGATCAACAAGAGTTTTCCAGGTACACGCGGTGGGTTTGTTCATGTTCCTTATATTGTGGAGCAGGTGGTAGACAAGAAAAATATGCCATCTATGAGTGTCGAAAATATTGCCATTGGATTAGAGGCAATGATTGAGGCCGCTGTTGAAAACCAAGAAGATTTAAAAGTTGCGGAAGGAAAGATTTGTTAGGTGAAATGATGGAAAGACCATTTTTTGTATATGGATCCTTGATGAAAGGATTTTGGAATGAAGAAAAATATCTAAAGGGAAAAGTGATTCGCCGAGAAGCAGGAGAGACTAACGGGAAACTATATCACATTGAAAACAAAGGGTTCCCTGCTTTGATCGAAGGCAGTGAGACTGTTTTTGGTGAAGTGATTTGGGTTAAAAATTTTCCGGAAGTCGTTCGTGAACTAGACGAAATGGAGAGCTTTTCTAAATCAGAAGAAGATCGATCGCAGTATCTGCGAGTCATTCAACCTGTTTTACTGGATAATAGAGAGATTGAAGCCTATATCTATCGCTATAATCCAAAGGCAGAATTGAATCGAGATGATCAATTAATGCCTATTCCCAGTGGAACATGGCGAAAATTTATGAAGAAGTGATATAAAGAACCCGCCTTTTTGATATACTGTCAAGAAGGAGGGTTCTTTTATGCCGAAGAATGATATGAGAAATATATTATTTGACGAAAACCTGCAACAAGAGATGAGTGAATTTTATCTGGAAAATTTGGCTCCATTGGGAATTCGACGACGATTCAACAAAGGGGAAATTATTCATCCAGCGAGTGCAGATGAAATATATATTGTTTTGAGTGGATATTTCAAACAGGTTTTAATTAATCAAAATGGAAAAGAATGTTCTTTATTTCGTTTAAAACGAGGTACGATTTTTGGAGAGATGGATTATTTTGATGGGACACCGACCATTATGATCACAAAGGTCTTGGAAAATAGTGAAGCAGCATGTGTTTCAAGGGAAATTTTGGAGGAAGTGTTAGAAAAATATCCGATCTTATATCGTCACTTTATTCACTCGATTACGCGTAAATATCGTATTTTGATGTTGAAATCGGCCAGAACCATTTTGTTGGATGTAAAAGCGCGAATCAGTGACACACTTTTAGAGATTACGGCGCAGCATGGCAATGATACGAGGGAACCGTCAACCATTGAATATGTTTACACCCATCAAGAATTGGCTGATGCTGTAGGCTGTTCTAGAGTGACAATCACCAATGTATTAAAGGAATTAAAAGAAGAAGGCTATATTATCTATGACGGTCGGTGTTTTCGATTATTAGATCCGATAGGGTTACGGAAATTGACGGATATGTACTGGTAGAAAGAAAGCCGAATGGCTTTCTTTTTTTCACAAGGAAAGGGGTACCATATGCAACATGTTTTAACAAAGGGGCGAGTTTCAACAACGCTTTTAAAGCTGGCCTTGCCGATTATGGCAACGAGTTTTTTACAGATGGCTTATAATTTAATCGATATGTTTTGGATCGGACATTTGGGATCGTCGGCAGTTGCCGCCGTAGGAACAGCGGGATTTTTTATTTGGTTTTCCTTTGCAATTATCCTTTTATCAAAAATTGGTGCGGAGGTACTCGTTGCTCAAAATCTTGGAGCGGGCGATAGGAATAAGGCTGAAACGGCAGCAGGAACAGCCGTTGTTATGGCTATTGTAAATGGCGCTATTTTTGGTGCTATATTGATTGCTTTTCGATTTCCATTGATTCAATTCTTTCAGCTGGGAGATCTTTATGTCGAGTCCAATGCCATCGTTTACTTAAAGGTAATGGCTGCTTGCATGCCATTTTCATTTTTACCGCCAGTCTTTACTGGGATTATGAATGGGAGTGGTAATAGTCGAACTCCCTTTATTATTAACACAATAGGACTGATTACCAATATGATTCTAGATCCTCTATTGATCTTTGGGATAGGAAGCTTTGCAGGATGGGGCGTTCTTGGTGCGGCAATTGCTACCGTCATTGCCCAGGGTTTGGTTGTATTTTGTTTCCTACTTGTTTTTGCACGGGGGGGCAGTTTTTTATCTCCGTTTTTTTATCTCAGCCGATTTAAATGGGGAATGGTCAAGGAAATTTATAAACTCGGCATTCCTGTTTCTGTGCAAAGTGGAATATTCACTTTGATTGCCATGATTCTGGCCCGCTTAATTGCAGGATGGGGTCCTACAGCCATTGCTGTTCAAAAAGTTGGATCACAAATCGAATCAATTTCTTGGATGACGGCATCGGGTTTTCAAGCTGCAGTGAGTGCATTTACGGGTCAAAATGCTGGAGCTAAGAAGATTGGTCGTGTAAAAGAGGGGGTTCGATCCGCTCTTCGAATGATGTTTGGAATTGGAATGTTGGCGACGATCATTATGTTCTTTTTTGCAGAACCGATTTTTTCGATTTTCTTATCGGAATCAGAAGCCTTGTCTCTTGGAATTGACTATTTACGGATTCTTGCTTTTTCCCAAGTTTTTATGAGCCTTGAGATTACAACAGCGGGCGCATTTAATGGATTAGGGAAAACCATGCCGCCTTCGATTATCGGAGTTGGAGGAAATCTTCTTCGAATTCCTATGGCAATCTTCTTCATGCCTTCCTTAGGATTAAATGGAATCTGGTGGGCGATTTGTATTTCCAGCATTTTAAAAGGACTGATGATGATGAGCTGGTACTGGAAAAATGAATCGGCCATGACCCAGTCGATTTTGGAAAGATTCTCCCCGTTAAAGGCAGAATAAATGATATAATAAAAGAGGAAAACAAAGAGAAGGAGCAAAGGATGAAAATTATAAAAATTAAAACGCCATTTATTAAATTGGATCAATTTTTGAAGTTTGCAGAAGTGGTTCAAGGCGGCGGAGAAGCAAAAATTCTAATTCAAGACGGCCTTGTGGAAGTGAATGGAGAAGTTTGTATCCAAAGAGGGAAAAAACTATATAGCGGCGATCGCGTTCAATTTGAAAACGAATCCTACGAAGTTCAGTAGGTCGTTTTCTATTTACAGCAGAAAATGATATAATGAATCAGATATGCGTCTAGGAGGAAAATGTGAGAATTCGGAAGATTCATTTGATTCATTATCGAAATTATCGTCTGCTTCGATGTGAATTAGGAAACACAATAAATATTTTTTACGGGGAAAACGCCCAAGGAAAAACGAATCTTTTGGAAGCCATTCATTATCTCTCGTATGGAAAATCATTTCGCAAAGCCAAGGATCGTGATTTAATCGCCTTTGACCAGCCTGAAAGCTATATTGGGCTGGAATTGGAACGGGGGAACGGTCATCATTTGCTGGAAGCCAAACTGGTGAAAGATGGGTCCAAAAAGGTAAGAATTGATCGTTTGCCGGTTGACCGGATTAAAGAGTTGAATGAACTCTTGTATGTAATTGCTTTTATTCCAGAGGATTTACGATTGGTCAAGGGATCTCCAAAGGATCGCCGAGAATTTATTGATAGAGAGCTTTCTAAGTTGAAACCGGTTTACGCGAAAAAAATGCAGCAGTATGAACGGGTTTTAAAACAAAGAAATATGCTTCTTAAAATGGTAAGCTATGATCCTGATAAGGAGAAGATCCTTTCTGTATATACGCTGCAATTGATTGGCTTAGGAAGTCAAATTATAAAAACGCGTCAAGAATTTTTGGCGCAATGGGAAGGCTATGCGAAAGATCTGCACGGCAAGATATCGGATCATTTAGAAGAATTGGCGATGGAATACGAGTCGGGTGTCCATGGTCAATCGTTAGAATCAATCCAAGAAGATTTTGAAAAGCGATTAGAAGATATGAAGGCTGAAGAACGTACAAAGGGAACAAGTTTGATTGGCCCTCATCGCGACGATTTGATTTTCTTGATCAATGGAAAAGATGCCCGAATTTATGCATCGCAAGGACAGCAGCGTACGGTTGCCTTGTCGGTAAAATTGGCTGAAATCCATTTGGTAGAAGAAATTTTTAATGAGAAGCCGGTTTTACTTCTCGATGATGTACTTTCCGAGTTGGATGCGAAAAGACGTCAATTTTTAATTGAAACCTTTCGATCCTTCCAAACGATTATAACAACTGCCGATGATACGGTAATGAAGAGTATTTCTCATCTGAATCCAACTGTTTTTCATATTCAAAGTGGCAGTGTGATCAGGGAGGAGTCCATATGATTGTAACGCTAGAAAATCAGGTTTATTTGCCCTATGACTCGATCATTGGGATTTTCGATTATCAAGGATTTTGTGAAAACCAGCAAAATTTGGTCCTTTATGAAGCGGTTCGGAAAATGGGCGGCGTGGTGCATGGGTCAAAGGGAGAAATCAAGACACTTGTACTTGTACAAAGGGGAATAAGCTCAGGTCTGTCTGAGATTTATATTTATGAATCCTCGATTTCATCGATGACGTTATTTCATCGGATTAATCGGGTGTGAAAGGGGAGTTACAATGGCAGAGCAACAATATGGTGCCGCACAAATTCAAGTATTGGAAGGATTAGATCCAGTACGAAAAAGACCAGGGATGTATATCGGAAGCACGGGTCCTCGTGGACTTCATCATTTGGTTTACGAGATTGTAGACAATTCCATTGATGAAGCCTTAGCGGGTAGATGTGACCGCATTATGCTGACAATCAATGCTGATAATTCCATTACGGTTATTGACAATGGAATTGGAATTCCAACGGAATTGCATCCAAAGACAGGAATTTCGACGGTGGAAACCGTATTGACGGTGCTACATGCCGGCGGAAAATTCGATAATGACGCCTATAAGGTTTCTGGAGGATTGCACGGTGTTGGTCTTTCAGTTGTCAACGCTCTTTCAAAAACATTGGAAGTGACGGTAAAACGAGATGGAGATATCTATTTTCAGCGATATCATCGAGGAATTCCCGAAGATAAATTAAAGGTGATTGGACAGACCGAGGAAACAGGAACCTCGATTAGTTTTTGGCCGGATGAAGAAATCTTTGAATCAACAGTGTATGAGTATGATACCTTGGAACATCGACTTCGAGAAATGGCATTTCTGAATCGCGGACTTTTTATCAGCATTACCGATCAGCGCGATGAAGAACCAAAAACACAGGAATTTCATTATGAGGGCGGTATTAAATCGTTTGTGGATTATATCAATGATGATAAAACGCCTCTTCATGAATTAAAAATTTATACTGAGGGAATTGAATCGGGTATTTCCATTGAAGTAGCCATGCAATTTACAACGGAGTATAAAGAAAATGTCTATACCTTCGTTAATAATATCAATACCCATGAAGGCGGAAGTCATTTAGTGGGATTTAGGACGGCGATCACACGGGCGGTCAATGATTATGCGCGGACAAAGAATTTTTTAAAGGAAGCGGATAAGAACTTGGCGGGTGATGATATCCGAGAAGGATTGACGGCCGTTTTATCAGTAAAACATCCAGATCCTCAATTTGAGGGCCAGACGAAAACCAAGCTGGGAAACAGTGAAGTTCGTGGAATTACTGATTCTATTGTGTCACAAGGGATTAGTAATTTTCTGGAAGAAAATCCTAGAGAAGCCAAAGTAATTGTTGAAAAATCCTTGCAAGCCCTTCGGGCGCGGGAAGCAGCAAGAAAAGCCAGAGATTTGACTCGAAGGAAGAATGTATTGGAAAATACCAGTCTACCGGGAAAATTGGCAGATTGTTCCGAACGAGATATGACTAAAACAGAAGTATACCTAGTGGAAGGGGACTCTGCGGGGGGCTCGGCAAAACAAGGGCGCGATCGTAGAATTCAAGCCATTCTTCCATTAAAGGGAAAGATCATGAATGTCGAGAAGGCACGATTGGACAAGATTTTGGCTTCAGAGGAGATCAGAGCCATGATTACCGCCTTTGGATGCGGGATCGGTGCTGAATTTAATCTTGAGCGTTTGCGATATGGCAAGGTTGTTATCATGACCGATGCCGACGTGGATGGCGCCCACATTCGGACATTGATCTTAACCTTCTTATATCGATATATGAGACCACTAATTGAAGAGGGGCATGTGTTTATCGCTCAGCCGCCGCTTTATAAAGTGAAAAAAGGAAAAATGGAGAGATATGCCTATTCCGACAAGGAATTGGCAACCATTATTCGAGAAGAAATGGGTGGAACGGGGTATTCGATTCAACGCTACAAAGGTTTGGGTGAGATGAATCCTGAACAATTGTGGTCAACGACCATGAATCCAGAAAATCGAATTCTCTTAAAAGTCGATTTGGAAAATGCGGCACTTGCGGATCAAGTCTTCTCACGTTTGATGGGAGATAAGGTTGAACCAAGACGAGAATTTATCAGTAAAAACGCAAAATATGTACAGAACTTGGATATCTAAGCAAGGGGGAATCGGCTGAGATGGAAGAAAATCGTATTATACCGATTAATATAGAAAGCGAAATGAAGAAGTCCTATCTTGAATATGCCATGAGTGTCATTGTATCCCGTGCACTTCCGGATGTTCGAGACGGATTGAAACCTGTGCATCGTCGTATTTTGTATGCGATGCATGAACTGAATCTAGCAAGCGATAAACCACATCGAAAGTCCGCCAGGATTGTCGGTGACGTTTTGGGTAAGTACCACCCCCATGGCGATACGGCGGTATATTTTGCCATGGTTCGATTGGCTCAGGAGTTCTCGAGCCGTTACATGATGGTCGATGGTCATGGTAACTTTGGCTCCGTGGATGGAGACAGTGCGGCAGCTATGCGTTATACAGAAGCAAGGATGGCAAAAATTACAGCTGAGATGCTTCGGGATATTGAAAAAGAAACTGTAGATTATCGACTGAACTTTGATGAAACACTAAAAGAACCCACTGTTATGCCAAGTCGTTTTCCGAATTTATTGGTGAATGGTTCCAACGGTATTGCGGTTGGTATGGCGACAAGTATACCGCCTCACAACTTGACAGAAGTCATCAATGGATGCATTACCTTGATTGATGATCCGGAAGCAACCATTGACATGTTAATGGAAGATATTCAGGGACC
This sequence comes from Gottschalkiaceae bacterium SANA, assembly GCA_036323355.1. GTDB lineage: Bacteria > Bacillota > Clostridia > Tissierellales > GPF-1 > GPF-1. The sequence continues at coordinate 13,317 of AP028876.1, forward strand.
AGATTTTCCAACGGGTGCCATTGTAAATGGAATGGAGCCGATTCGAGAAGCATATCGCACAGGTCGAGGTAAGGTTCGTGTACGATCAAAGTCTGAAATTGAAGAAATGCACAATGGAAAACATCGCATTGTCGTTACAGAGATTCCCTATCAAGTCAATAAGGCACGATTGATCGAGAAGATCGCAGACCTTGTTCGTGATAAAAAAATTGATGGAATTACAGATTTGCGCGATGAGTCGGATCGAGAAGGCATGCGTATGGTCATCGAATTGCGTCGGGATGCAAATGCGAATATTGTATTGAATAATTTGTATAAGCATACCCAGATGGAAGATACTTTCAGTATTATCATGTTGGCCTTGGTAAACAACGAGCCCAAGGTATTAACGCTGAAACAGATGCTACAGCATTATCTACGTCATCAACAAGACATTGTGGTTCGCCGCACGAAATTCGATCTTCGAAAAGCAGAAGAACGAGCGCACATATTAGAAGGTTTGCGTATTGCCATGGATCATATTGATGAAATCGTAAAATTGATTCGTGCGTCTAATGATCGTAGTGAAGCAAGACAGCGATTAATGGAACGATTCGGCTTATCTGAAATTCAAGCAAAAGCCATTGTAGATATGCGATTGGGTCAATTGACGGGCTTGGAACGAGATAAAATTGAAACTGAGTTTGCGGAATTGCAAGAGAAGATCAAGTATTATAAAGAAATTCTTGCAAGTGATGAGATGGTATATAACATCGTAAAAGAAGAGTTGATTCAAATTCGAGATAAGTTTGGTGATGAGCGACGAACCAAATTACAGCCATCAGCCAATGATATTTTATTAGCGGATATGATCGAAGAAAAAAAGGTTGTTGTTACCTTGACGCATTTTGGTTATATCAAGCGGATCGCTGAAGATACTTACCGCGCGCAGCGGCGGGGTGGTAAGGGAATGAAAGCTTTGACCACAAGGGATGAGGATTTTGTTGAAAATATCTTAATCACATCGAGTCATGCTGAATTGCTATTCTTCACCAATACAGGCCGTGTTTATTCCAAACAGGCTTTCTATATTCCAGAGGCAACTCGAACAGCAAAGGGGACAGCAGTAGTTAATGTTCTCGAGTTGGATCCTGGCGAACGTGTCACCAATATTCTGGCAGTTTATGAGCCTGAGGAGACAGCAGGATTGATTTTTGCTACAAGGAAGGGAATCGTCAAGAAAACGCCATTGACGAATTTTACGAATATTCGTAGAAATGGCCTGCGTGCTGTTAATCTTCGAGAGGATGACGAGTTGATTGATGTGAAGATGACTTCGGGTAATTCTGAAGTGATGTTAACAACATCAAAAGGAAAGGCGATTCGATTCCAAGAAGAGCAGGTGCGCGAAATGGGTCGTACGGCGACTGGAGTCAAGGGAATTCAACTGGATTCTGATGATTTCTTGGTTTCCATGAATATTGTAGACAATTCAGAGCAGACCCTTTTGGTCTTGAGTGAGTTTGGATATGGCAAACGAACAAAACTTGATCAGTACAAACCACAAAATCGTGGTGGAAAGGGATTGATCACCTATAAGGTAACGGATAAAACGGGTCGATTGATTGGGGCCAAGTTGGTAACCGACGAGGAAGACCTGATGGTTATCAGTCAGGAAGGCATTGTCATTCGCCTTTCTTGCCAAGAGGTATCTGTGATTGGTCGAAGTACCCAGGGGGTTCGCATCATGCACGTTAATGAAACGGATCAAGTGGTTTCGATTGCCAAGGTTGCTTTTGAGGAGCCAGAGGACGAAGAAGAGTTACAAGAAATTATCAATGAAGAGTTGAATGAAACAGAAGAGTTGACGCAAACGGAAGATTCTGATAAAGAATAAGTGAGGGGTGATTGCCAATGAATTTACAAATTGAAGTGAGAACTGCTGAAGAGTTTATTCAAGTTGTACCGATTGGGGAAATCGATGTGTATTCTGCACCAGCATTTAAGGAAGAGTTGTTTTCTGTGATACAAAACACGAAGAAGAACCTCGTGATTGATGGAGAAAAGCTGGATTATATTGATTCAACAGGACTCGGTGTTTTAATTGGCGGACTGAAAAGGATGAGAGAAAAGGGCCTGAGTATTACCATTACGGGCTTAAATCCAAACATCCATAAGTTATTCACCATTACTGCTTTGGATAAGCCGTTTAACATCAAGGGGGCATAAATATGGATCGAATTGACTTGCGCGTTCCTGTCAAAGCTGAGTATGTAAGCATGAACCGATTGGTGTCTTCTTCCTTAGCATCTTTAATGGGTTTCGATATCGAGGCAATTGATGATATCAAGGTCTGCTTGGGAGAGGTTTGCAACCAATGTATTCAACTTGCGGCTTTACAGGCGGAATTTTTGGAAATTGGATTTTTAAGAGATGAAAATTTGTTGCGTATGGAAGTATCTGTAGAGGTTGAAAATGAATTGGATGACTTGACTACAAGTGGATTAGAGATGAGCCGATTGATCGTTGAGACTTTAATGGATAATTTCAGCGTAGCACAAGAAAATGGTCAGGTGCGTATCGAAATGTCTCGGAGATTGGAGGCCTAACCATGGTTAGAGCAAAGGATCGTCCGAATTATCGCAAGAATAAGGAAATAATTCAGAACTTGTTTCGAGAATATGCCGTATCTAGGGATCCGGTAGTTCGCGATGAATTAATTCGTCGAAATCTTTATATTGCGGAAATTCTTGCCAAGAAGTATGCAAACAAAGGGATCGAGTACGAAGATATCTATCAAGTCGCTTCGTTGGGATTGATCTATGCGATTGATCGGTATGATCTGACTAAGGGATTTGAATTTTCTAGTTTTGCGACCCCAACAATTATTGGAGAGATTAAAAAGTATTTCCGAGATAAGGGATGGTCGATTCGAGTTCCGAGAAGGATTCAAGAATTGTCGAAGAAGATCAACAATGCGAAACTAGACTTGGGACAAAAGCTGCATCGGCCGCCAACGGTTCAAGATATTTCTGACTATCTTGGTGTTTCAGAAGAAAGTATATTGGAAGCGATGGAAGCAAGCAATGTTTATAATCTTCATTCCTTGGAATCAAGCTTTGATTCGGATAGTGAAGATAAGGATTTAAATTTATCCTTATTTTTGGGAGAAGATGATCGGAACTTCCAACGATTTGAAAACCAAGACTTCTTATTGAGGGCAATGGAAAAATTAACAGAGATTGAGAAAACGATCCTGAAGGAGCGATACATTCAACAAAAGACTCAGGTTCGTATTGCGGAAGACTTAGGTATGTCTCAAATGACTGTTTCTAGATTAGAAAAGAGAATTATCGCGAAATTCCGCAAAGAATTGATGCGAACAGAAAATTAAATATTCATAGTATAATACGTCTTTCTTGCCAGTTATTTAGCTGATGGGGAAGACGTATTATATTTTATGGTCATTTCCACTAGATATAGATGAAAAATGAACAAAAGCACCATTTGTAGTAGTAGAATAAATAACGATATATTTAGAAAAAACTGACAGTGTAAAGGTGTGAAAAACGGGTAAAAAAACAGTTGACATGGTAATTGCCGAGTGCTATACTTAACAAGTTGTCAAAACAAAGACAGCGCTAGAAACATTGAAATTCCAACGTTTTTTAAGCTTTAACACTTTTTTCTGTTTTGGTTTTTTGTTCCTAATTCAAAGGAATTTGAAAAAGAGTTAAAAATAACCATTGACAAACTGTTTGATTCTTGATAAACTAAACAAGTCGCCAACATTGCGGCAATGATCTTTGAAAACTGAACATGACAGCCTCGAATTTGACCTTTTGGTCAATGAAGAAGTAACAAGAAATACGCTAAATCAAGCAGTAATGCTTGGTTGGTAAAAGCACCCTTAGGGGTGGAAATATTTTTACTGAGAGTTTGATCCTGGCTCAGGATGAACGCTGGCGGCACGCCTAACACATGCAAGTCGAGCGAGAATTATTGGAAGGATCCTTCGGGTGAATGAAGATGAGGAAAGCGGCGGACGGGTGAGTAACGCGTGGGAAACCTGCCCTATACACAGGGATAGCCATTGGAAACGATGATTAATACCTGATAAGACCACAGCATCACATGTTGCAGTGGTAAAAACTCCGGTGGTATAGGATGGTCCCGCGTCTGATTAGCTAGTTGGTAAGGTAATGGCTTACCAAGGCGACGATCAGTAGCCGGCCTGAGAGGGTGAACGGCCACACTGGAACTGAGACACGGTCCAGACTCCTACGGGAGGCAGCAGTGGGGGATATTGCACAATGGGGGAAACCCTGATGCAGCGATGCCGCGTGAATGATGAAGGCTTTCGAGTCGTAAAGTTCTGTTCTTAGGGAAGATAATGACGGTACCTAAGAAGAAAGTCCCGGCTAAATACGTGCCAGCAGCCGCGGTAATACGTATGGGACAAGCGTTATCCGGAATTATTGGGCGTAAAGAGTTCGTAGGCGGTTCTTTAAGTCAGAAGTGAAAGGCAGTGGCTCAACCATTGTAAGCTTTTGAAACTGGGGAACTTGAGTGTTGGAGAGGAAAGCGGAATTCCTAGTGTAGCGGTGAAATGCGTAGATATTAGGAGGAACACCAGTGGCGAAGGCGGCTTTCTGGACAAATACTGACGCTGAGGAACGAAAGCGTGGGGAGCGAACAGGATTAGATACCCTGGTAGTCCACGCCGTAAACGATGAGTGCTAGGTGTTGGGGTAGCGATACCTCAGTGCCGCAGCTAACGCATTAAGCACTCCGCCTGGGGAGTACGGTCGCAAGACTGAAACTCAAAGGAATTGACGGGGGCCCGCACAAGTAGCGGAGCATGTGGTTTAATTCGAAGCAACGCGAAGAACCTTACCAGGTCTTGACATCCCGGTGCCCGGTCTAGAGATAGACTTTTCTCTTCGGAGACACCGGTGACAGGTGGTGCATGGTTGTCGTCAGCTCGTGTCGTGAGATGTTGGGTTAAGTCCCGCAACGAGCGCAACCCTTATCTTTAGTTGCCAGCATTTAGTTGGGCACTCTAGAGAGACTGCCGGTGATAAACCGGAGGAAGGTGGGGATGACGTCAAATCATCATGCCCCTTATGACCTGGGCTACACACGTGCTACAATGGTCGGTACAACAGGCAGCGAAGGAGCGATCCGGAGCGAATCTCAAAAGCCGATCTCAGTTCGGATTGCAGGCTGCAACTCGCCTGCATGAAGCTGGAGTTACTAGTAATCGCGAATCAGAATGTCGCGGTGAATGCGTTCCCGGGCCTTGTACACACCGCCCGTCACACCACGGGAGTTGGTAATACCCGAAGTCGCTGGGCTAACCCTTTTAGGGAGGCAGGCGCCGAAGGTAGGATCGATGACTGGGGTGAAGTCGTAACAAGGTAGCCGTATCGGAAGGTGCGGCTGGATCACCTCCTTTCTAGGGAGAAACGAGACTGTCATGTTCTGTTTTGAGAGATCATTTTTTATGTGATTTCTTTTTTGTTCTTTGAAAACTCAATAAGAATCATCCAAGCAAAAATAAAAAACAAACACAGCACTAGATGTAAATCGAAGTGGGTGAATGTAATTTTTTTGTCTTTAGAATTCTCTTTTAAGAAACGGTCAAGTTATAAAAAGCATAGGGCGGATGCCTTGGCACTAAGAACCGATGAAGGACGTGGTAAGCTGCGAAAAGCTTTGGGGAGCCGCAAGCAGGCGTTGATCCAGAGATATCCGAATGGGGAAACCCACATACGGCAAACCGTATGTATCCTATGGTGAATACATAGCCATAGGAAGGGAACCCGGTGAACTGAAACATCTAAGTAGCCGGAGGAAGAGAAAGAAAAATCGATTCCCTGAGTAGCGGCGAGCGAAAGGGGAACAGGCCAAACCAGACTGGCTCTGCTAGTCTGGGGTTGCGGACCGATATAAGGGTACAAGTTGATAGCCAAATACCGCTGGGAAGCGGAACCGTAGAAGGTGATAGTCCTGTAGGTGAAATCAACGAATATCTGATCGGTATCCAGAGTACCATGGGACACGTGAAACCCTGTGGGAAGCCGGGAGGACCATCTCCCAAGCCTAAATATTCCTTAGTGACCGATAGCGCATAGTACCGTGAGGGAAAGGTGAAAAGAACCCCGGAAGGGGAGTGAAATAGAACCTGAAACCCTATGTTTACAATTGGTCGAAGCACGTTAAAGTGCGACGGCGTACTTTTTGTAGAACGGGCCAACGAGTTAAGGTGTGCAGCAAGGTTAAGGACTTCAGGTCCGGAGCCGAAGCGAAAGCAAGTCTGAATAGGGCGAATTAGTTGTATGCTTTAGACCCGAAACCGGGTGACCTATCCATGAGCAGGTTGAAGCGGGAGTAAAATCTCGTGGAGGACCGAACCCATATACGTTGAAAAGTGTTGGGATGACTTGTGGATAGCGGTGAAATTCCAATCGAACTCGGAGATAGCTGGTTCTCCCCGAAATAGCTTTAGGGCTAGCCTCAAGGAGAGTATCGCGGAGGTAGAGCACTGACTGACCTAGGGGCGTTTATACGTTACCAAAGTTTATCAAACTCCGAATGCCGCAGATATATACTTGGGAGTCAGACTGTGTGAGATAAGTTTCATAGTCGAAAGGGAAACAGCCCAGACCGTCAGCTAAGGTCCCAAAATATTAGTTAAGTGGGAAAGGATGTTGGACTACACAGACAACCAGGATGTTGGCTCAGAAGCAGCCATTCATTCAAAGAGTGCGTAATAGCTCACTGGTCGAGTGGTCCAGCGCCGAAAATGTCCGGGGCTCAAACTAATTACCGAAGCTACGGCTTGTATCTTTAGATACAGGGGTAGGGGAGCATTGTATGTGGGACGAAGTCGTACCGGAAGGAGCGGTGGACTGCATACAAGAGAGAATGTTGGCATGAGTAACGAAAGCGAAGTGAGAATCTTCGCCATCGGAAGCCTAAGGTTTCCTGAGGAAGGCTCGTCCGCTCAGGGTTAGTCGGGACCTAAGCCGAGGCCGAAAGGCGTAGGCGATGGACAACTGGTTGATATTCCAGTACCACCTTAGATTGTTTGAGAGATGTAGTGACACAGAAGGGTAGGTAGAGCACACTGTTGGTTATGTGTGTCTAAGCAGGTAGGCTAGTGTGCAGGCAAATCCACACACTATTAGGCCGAGACGCGAATGCGAGGGAAATTTAGTACCGAAGTCGCTGATCCCACGCTGTCGAGAAAAGCTACTATTGAGAGATAAGGTGCCCGTACCGTAAACCGACACAGGTAGGCAGGAAGAGAATTCTAAGATGATCGAGAGAACCATTGCTAAGGAACTCGGCAAAATGACCCCGTAACTTCGGGAGAAGGGGTGCCCTTGAGAGTGAAGTCATACGACGTAAGCTTTTGAGGGCCGCAGAGAAAAGGCCCAAGCGACTGTTTAGCAAAAACACAGGTCTCTGCTAAGTTGAAAGACGAAGTATAGGGGCTGACGCCTGCCCGGTGCTGGAAGGTTAAGGGGAAGTGTTAGCGGTAACGCGAAGCACAGAACTTAAGCCCCAGTAAACGGCGGCCGTAACTATAACGGTCCTAAGGTAGCGAAATTCCTTGTCGGGTAAGTTCCGACCCGCACGAAAGGCGTAACGATTTGGGCGCTGTCTCGGCAATGGACTCGGTGAAATTACAGTACTCGTGAAGATGCGGGTTACCCGCGGCAGGACGGAAAGACCCCGTGGAGCTTTACTGCAGGCTGGCATTGGATTTTGGTATAATATGTACAGGATAGGTGGGAGACTTGGAAGCCGGAACGCCAGTTTCGGTGGAGTCGCCCTTTGGATACCACCCTTATTATACTAGGATTCTAACCATAGGCCATGAATCTGGTCTTGGGACATTGTCAGTTGGGCAGTTTGACTGGGGCGGTCGCCTCCAAAAATGTAACGGAGGCGCTCAAAGGTTTCCTCAGCACGGTCGGAAATCGTGCGTAGAGCGTAAAGGTAAAAGGAAGCTTGACTGCGAGAGCTACAACTCGAGCAGGATCGAAAGATGGACTTAGTGATCCGGCGGTACCGAATGGAAGGGCCGTCGCTCAACGGATAAAAGCTACCCCGGGGATAACAGGCTTATCTCCCCCAAGAGTCCACATCGACGGGGAGGTTTGGCACCTCGATGTCGGCTCGTCTCATCCTGGGGCTGAATTCGGTCCCAAGGGTTGGGCTGTTCGCCCATTAAAGAGGCACGCGAGCTGGGTTCAGAACGTCGTGAGACAGTTCGGTCCCTATCCGCCGTGGGCGCAGGAAATTTGAAAGGAGTTGTCCCTAGTACGAGAGGACCGGGATGAACAAACCGCTGGTGCACCAGTTGTTCCGCCAGGAGCATAGCTGGGTAGCTAAGTTTGGAAGGGATAAGCGCTGAAGGCATCTAAGCGCGAAGCCCCCCTTAAGATTAGATTTCCCATCACTTTATGTGAGTAAGACCCCTTGAAGACTACGAGGTTGATAGGCTGGAGGTGTAAGGGCAGCAATGTCTTTAGCTGACCAGTACTAATAGGTCGAGGACTTGATCAGATTAGAAGAGAGTTTTAAAGCGGATGATTCTTGTTGAGTTTTGAGAGAGCAAATAAGCTTTCTTGACAAAAGAATCTGGTGACGATAGCAAAGAGGACACACCCGTTCCCATCTCGAACACGGAAGTTAAGCTCTTTAGCGCTGAAGATACTTGGTGGGAGACTGCCTGGGAAAATAGGACGTTGCCAGTTTCTTTTTTATGACGCGGGGTGGAGCAGTTGGTAGCTCGTCGGGCTCATAACCCGGAGGTCGCAGGTTCAAGTCCTGTCCCCGCAACCATTATTTTCATAGTATTAAATCTGGTGACGATAGCAAAGAGGACACACCCGTTCCCATCTCGAACACGGAAGTTAAGCTCTTTAGCGCTGAAGATACTTGGTGGGAGACTGCCTGGGAAAATAGGACGTTGCCAGTTTTTTTAATTTGTACCTGTAGCTCAGCTGGATAGAGTGCTTGACTACGAATCAAGAAGCCGGGGGTTCGAATCCCTTCAGGTACACCATCTAAAGACGATCATTGGATCGTCTTTTTTAGTATCTTCTATTCGGAGAAGTGATTTTGTTTTCGTTAGTTAAGAAGATAGAGTACTATTCTCATGGAGCCATTGCAATATAGGGAGAATAGCAGAGCATAATAGAGAGATTACGAATTGTAATGGCGGGCAGGAGACTTGAAAATAAGAAGTAAGGGTATTGAAACTTGATCAGAAGAGTGAAAAAAGCGTGGTTTTAGGCAATCAGAATTTTCTGATTGCCTTTTGTAAAAAACGATCTAATTTTTAGCTAGGCATCTGATTGATATCAAACACGATTAGACAAATCTGGACCTGCGTCGAGTTGAAATGCAATTGTCATAGCTACTTTAAAATATGCTGTAGACTATGCCACCAAAAAGTCCGCACAAGATCATGGTGTGGATCGGGCTGAATTTCCACTTGCGTAAAGCCAAGAAGCCGGCTGAAAAGAGTAACAAGTTGAGAAGGTTTATATTTTTAAATCCAGAGAAAATTTTTGATTCTCCAAAGATAGCCAACAGGAAAATTGTAAATCCTGCCGAGGCGATTAATGCAACGACGGCAGGCCGTAGTCCGCTTAGTGCTCCTTTAATCCAAAAAAGTTCGCTATACTTTGAATATACATAAGCCAGAAGTGAAACGATGATGCAGGAAGGCAAGATACAGCCCGCGGTAGCGATTATCGCACCGGGTAATCCGTATAGTTGCATGCCTACAAAGGTTGCTGAATTTACAGCGATTGGGCCGGGTGTCATTTCAGCGATTGTGATCAAATCGGTAAATTGGGTCATGGTCAACCAGCCGTGTTTTACAACGATTCCCTCTTGAATGAGGGGAATTGCGGCCATGCCGCCACCGAAACTGAAAAGTCCAATCTGGAAAAAAGCCTTAAAGAGTGCTGCTAAACTCATGAGAGGCCTCCTTTTTTAGGATAAGACGTGCTTCTCTGATGATTCCAATCACTGCGCACACTCCGATGATGGCCATAACATTTATGCCGAAAGAATAGGTGGCAGCAAAAGCCAGGACCATGATTATCGAGGAAATATAGTCTTTCTTTTTTATGATTGTACTTGCTAAGTTGGTAACAACATCAGCGATCACAGCGGCAACACCTGCCTGCATGCCCATTAGAACGGCACCGACTAGGGGGTTGCTGCGAAAGGCTTCATAAAAAAAGAAGAGTACTGAAATAATGATGAGCGGTGGAAGGATTGTACCAAAGATGGCCGCAAGTGCACCGGGAAAACCGGCGATTCGAAAGCCCACAAGAATAGAGCCGTTTACAGCAACGGCACCTGGAGCCGATTGGGCGATTGCTGTGTAGTTTAGCATTTCTTCTTCTTCCATCCAGTGCAATTCATCTACGAATTTCTTTTTCATTAAGGAGATGATGACATATCCTCCGCCAAAGGTAAATGCACTAAGATAGAAGGTGGATGTAAATAGCTTAAAAAGTTTTTTCATAGTAATCCTCCAACTGTTATTGATCAACATAATTCTATTACTTGACGGTTCATAAGTATAATAATATTATCAATGTATATACATAACGATAATGATATGGATGGAGGCTATTTGTGAATATACGCGCAATGAAAATTTTTATTGAAGTATGTGACTGCGGGAGTATGACGAGAGCAGCGGAAAACTTGTATATGGCTCAACCAGCTGTTAGTCGAGCTATAGCTGAGCTTGAGGCATATTATGATACAAAATTTTTTGAACGGATTTCAAGAAGACTTGAAATTACAGAAGCGGGTAAGGTGTATTATTCAGATTCTATTAATATACTGGGTTTGATTGATCGCCTCGATCTGCATATGAAAAATATAGACAATGTGGGCACCATTCGGGTAGGCACGAGTATAACGATAGGCACTAAGCTGTTACCTGACATTATTTCGCGGTTTGCAAAAGTATATCCGGAAATAAAAGTAAAAGCCGTTATTGAGAATTCCTATACCATTGAAGAGATGGTTCTAAATAACAAGCTCGACTTGGGAATCATTGAAGGAAGTACGCACTTTGATCATATATTCTATGAGGATTTTCGACCCGATTATATGAGTTTTATATGCTCTCAGAGCCATAAATTTGCAAACAAAAAAATCGATTCTGAAGAGCTGAATGGTTGTGACTTTCTTTTGCGAGAAGAGGGAAGCGCAGGGCGGGAACAATTTGAGTATTTAAGGACGAATGGTAATCTAAATGTGAATACCCTATGGCAGAGTGCGAGTACAAAGGCAATTATTAGTGGTGTGCAAAAGAACATCGGGATTTCATTATTGCCAAGACTTCTTGTGGAAGACAGTATCGCAAGTGGGGAAGTCTCGGAATTCGTGGTAAAGAATGTAGAAATTAAGCGATACTTTAAGGTAACCTATCATAAAAACAAATTTTTCACTCCTGCACTGAAATACCTAAAAGATCGTGTTATTATGGGTAAATAGAAGAACTTCCTCCTCAAGAGTTGAAATGAGTGTGGTTCTTCGGTGCAATTATGCGGTTTCGAGAAATAAAGAGAGAGATTTAGCGGCACATTTTACGGTAATTCGGTAAATGACGTGGCAATCTGCGGGGAGCTTATTTGGTGAGGTGTTAAATCCGTGCACGAAAAGGATTAACTGGATCGTACAGTGTTAGATGGTAAGAAGGCTGAAATAGATATCGAGCTACACTTTTCCTATACGGTATTGAATTTGTTTAGGGTGCTGGCTCTTTAGAAGAAGGCGTTTTTTTATTGAAAGCTATTGGGAAAAAGTGGTCTTGCATGATCTACCAGTGTCTTGCATTCAATTCTACAAGCGATGCTCAACGAGTATGATTTAGGGGTATGGGGGGAGAATATGGGGACCGAATGTTTGAAGTCTTGTACATGAATGGAAAAATCCATTCATGCAGAGAGTTAAATAAAAAGACAGACATTTAGAAAAGGAGGGGATTAAATGAAAGGAAATTTGCGAGTAAAAAAAGGAGATGCGATTGGTATTTTTTCGCCATCGTCACCCATTACGGCAACTTCTCCTAAGCGCTTTCATCGGGCAAAGCAATTTCTTGAAAATGAAGGGTTTGAAATTATAGAGGGAAATTTGACTGGAAAACAGGATGGCTATCGTTCCGGCTCGATTCAAGAGAGGGCAGAAGAGTTAAATACATTGATTCGTGATCCAAAGGTGCGGTGCATCATGTCGACAATTGGGGGCATGAATTCTAATTCATTATTGCCATATATTGATTATGAAGCTTTTCGACAGGATCCAAAGATTGTGATTGGATATTCGGATGTGACGGCAATTCTATTGGCAATCTATGCAAAGACAGGGATCACGACCTATTATGGTCCGGCGCTAGTCGCTTCCTTTGGTGAGTATCCGCCCTTTGTTGAGGCTAGCTTTCGATATTTTGAGGAAGCCGTTATGGGGCAAGTCAATGGCATTCGAACCTTGACAATGCCTGAGACGTGGGCTGAAGAGTATATTCCTTGGGAGACCCAGGATAGAAGTAAGCAAGCACAAGCCAACCGATGGATCACGGTGCAAGCAGGAATTGCGACTGGCCGATTGATCGGTGGGAACCTCAATACCATGCAGGGAATTTGGGGAACTGAGTATATGCCGGAGATCAAAAAAGGCGATATTTTACTGATTGAGGATTCATTGAAATCAGCAGCAACCATAGAACGTGGGTTTTCCTTGTTAAAAATCAGTGGGGTGCTAGATCGTGTGGGCGGTATTCTTTTAGGAAAACATGAACTCTTTGACGATTTGGGGACAGGCAGGAAGCCTTACCAGATTTTGATGGAAGTGTTAGGCAAGCGAAAGATTCCGATTTTGGCAGATTTTGATTGCTGCCATACCCATCCCATGATAACCGTGCCCATTGGTGCGGAGATAGAATTGGATGTAACGAGTCAAAAGGTGACGATCCTTTCGGATTAAGAAGAAATATTCCTTCTATATAAAGGAAGGAAGTATTTGATGCATTGCACCTAGGTTTGAGGAAGGTAAATGATGGAAGAAACTTTGTGTTATATAGGTCGAAAACTAAATGATCATCATATTCGCTGGGCTGTTGGCGCTTCGGTAATGCTCCATCAGCTCGGACTCATAGAACATCCTCAGGACGTCGATATTCATGTAGCCACTGAAGACATCGATAAGGCTGACGAAATTTTTCAAAGCATAGGTCAAAAGCAACCGAAAAAAAAGACCAAGCAATATTCAACTCAATTCTTCTATCAGTACAAGGTGAATGGAGTGGATATCGATGTCATGGCTGGACTGGCAATCAATTGTGCTGACGGAATTTTTCAACATGTCTTTGATCAACAGTCAATTTCACAAGTGATTAGCAAAAGGGGTGTAAAGATTCCCTTTGCAGCTTTAGAAGATTGGTTTGTTCTTTATCTATTGCTTCCCAAAAGGGAAGTTAAAGTTGAAATGATAGAAAACTATTTACAATTATATGGCCTACAACATCCATTCTTGTTGGAGCGAGCTTTACGTGGCTACATACCGAAAGAGGCAAGAGAAAGAGTAATCCGCTTATTAGGTCGCGATAAAGTGTAGAAAAAATTAAAAAGATAAGAGGTAGACTTTGGAAAAATTGCAAGGAACAGCTGTGAGACGGCATTGGTTTATGAAAGAGGAAGTCACATGCTAAACACTAGATCAAGTGGATGAAAATTAATTTGTGGATGAAGAAACACTAGGAGCGGGTGAATGAAATTTTAGTACTCAGCTGGGTGAAATATCTGTAAATTCTGCCTATAAAAAGAATCGAGGAAACGTGTTGACAGGGGGTGGATCCTCTGGTAAGATAGGTAAGCAGTCAAGGAAAATGACTGGAACAAAAACGCTGAAATGCAGGTAACATCAAGGTTTCAGCAAAAAACTCGAAAATGAATTCTTCTGGAAGAAGAAAACAGATTTGAGAAAAAAAGAAAGATTAGCTTGACAGAGCCTAAGGGTTATGGTAAACTAATCAAGTCGCCAAAGAGCGGCAATGATCTTTGAAAACTGAACATGACAGCCTCGAATTTGACCTTTTGGTCAATGAAGAAGTAACAAGAAATACGCTAAATCAAGCAGTAATGCTTGGTTGGTAAAAGCACCCTTAGGGGTGGAAATATTTTTACTGAGAGTTTGATCCTGGCTCAGGATGAACGCTGGCGGCACGCCTAACACATGCAAGTCGAGCGAGAATTATTGGAAGGATCCTTCGGGTGAATGAAGATGAGGAAAGCGGCGGACGGGTGAGTAACGCGTGGGAAACCTGCCCTATACACAGGGATAGCCATTGGAAACGATGATTAATACCTGATAAGACCACAGCATCACATGTTGCAGTGGTAAAAACTCCGGTGGTATAGGATGGTCCCGCGTCTGATTAGCTAGTTGGTAAGGTAATGGCTTACCAAGGCGACGATCAGTAGCCGGCCTGAGAGGGTGAACGGCCACACTGGAACTGAGACACGGTCCAGACTCCTACGGGAGGCAGCAGTGGGGGATATTGCACAATGGGGGAAACCCTGATGCAGCGATGCCGCGTGAATGATGAAGGCTTTCGAGTCGTAAAGTTCTGTTCTTAGGGAAGATAATGACGGTACCTAAGAAGAAAGTCCCGGCTAAATACGTGCCAGCAGCCGCGGTAATACGTATGGGACAAGCGTTATCCGGAATTATTGGGCGTAAAGAGTTCGTAGGCGGTTCTTTAAGTCAGAAGTGAAAGGCAGTGGCTCAACCATTGTAAGCTTTTGAAACTGGGGAACTTGAGTGTTGGAGAGGAAAGCGGAATTCCTAGTGTAGCGGTGAAATGCGTAGATATTAGGAGGAACACCAGTGGCGAAGGCGGCTTTCTGGACAAATACTGACGCTGAGGAACGAAAGCGTGGGGAGCGAACAGGATTAGATACCCTGGTAGTCCACGCCGTAAACGATGAGTGCTAGGTGTTGGGGTAGCGATACCTCAGTGCCGCAGCTAACGCATTAAGCACTCCGCCTGGGGAGTACGGTCGCAAGACTGAAACTCAAAGGAATTGACGGGGGCCCGCACAAGTAGCGGAGCATGTGGTTTAATTCGAAGCAACGCGAAGAACCTTACCAGGTCTTGACATCCCGGTGCCCGGTCTAGAGATAGACTTTTCTCTTCGGAGACACCGGTGACAGGTGGTGCATGGTTGTCGTCAGCTCGTGTCGTGAGATGTTGGGTTAAGTCCCGCAACGAGCGCAACCCTTATCTTTAGTTGCCAGCATTTAGTTGGGCACTCTAGAGAGACTGCCGGTGATAAACCGGAGGAAGGTGGGGATGACGTCAAATCATCATGCCCCTTATGACCTGGGCTACACACGTGCTACAATGGTCGGTACAACAGGCAGCGAAGGAGCGATCCGGAGCGAATCTCAAAAGCCGATCTCAGTTCGGATTGCAGGCTGCAACTCGCCTGCATGAAGCTGGAGTTACTAGTAATCGCGAATCAGAATGTCGCGGTGAATGCGTTCCCGGGCCTTGTACACACCGCCCGTCACACCACGGGAGTTGGTAATACCCGAAGTCGCTGGGCTAACCCTTTTAGGGAGGCAGGCGCCGAAGGTAGGATCGATGACTGGGGTGAAGTCGTAACAAGGTAGCCGTATCGGAAGGTGCGGCTGGATCACCTCCTTTCTAGGGAGAAACGAGACTGTCATGTTCTGTTTTGAGAGATCATTTTTTATGTGATTTCTTTTTTGTTCTTTGAAAACTCAATAAGAATCATCCAAGCAAAAATAAAAAACAAACACAGCACTAGATGTAAATCGAAGTGGGTGAATGTAATTTTTTTGTCTTTAGAATTCTCTTTTAAGAAACGGTCAAGTTATAAAAAGCATAGGGCGGATGCCTTGGCACTAAGAACCGATGAAGGACGTGGTAAGCTGCGAAAAGCTTTGGGGAGCCGCAAGCAGGCGTTGATCCAGAGATATCCGAATGGGGAAACCCACATACGGCAAACCGTATGTATCCTATGGTGAATACATAGCCATAGGAAGGGAACCCGGTGAACTGAAACATCTAAGTAGCCGGAGGAAGAGAAAGAAAAATCGATTCCCTGAGTAGCGGCGAGCGAAAGGGGAACAGGCCAAACCAGACTGGCTCTGCTAGTCTGGGGTTGCGGACCGATATAAGGGTACAAGTTGATAGCCAAATACCGCTGGGAAGCGGAACCGTAGAAGGTGATAGTCCTGTAGGTGAAATCAACGAATATCTGATCGGTATCCAGAGTACCATGGGACACGTGAAACCCTGTGGGAAGCCGGGAGGACCATCTCCCAAGCCTAAATATTCCTTAGTGACCGATAGCGCATAGTACCGTGAGGGAAAGGTGAAAAGAACCCCGGAAGGGGAGTGAAATAGAACCTGAAACCCTATGTTTACAATTGGTCGAAGCACGTTAAAGTGCGACGGCGTACTTTTTGTAGAACGGGCCAACGAGTTAAGGTGTGCAGCAAGGTTAAGGACTTCAGGTCCGGAGCCGAAGCGAAAGCAAGTCTGAATAGGGCGAATTAGTTGTATGCTTTAGACCCGAAACCGGGTGACCTATCCATGAGCAGGTTGAAGCGGGAGTAAAATCTCGTGGAGGACCGAACCCATATACGTTGAAAAGTGTTGGGATGACTTGTGGATAGCGGTGAAATTCCAATCGAACTCGGAGATAGCTGGTTCTCCCCGAAATAGCTTTAGGGCTAGCCTCAAGGAGAGTATCGCGGAGGTAGAGCACTGACTGACCTAGGGGCGTTTATACGTTACCAAAGTTTATCAAACTCCGAATGCCGCAGATATATACTTGGGAGTCAGACTGTGTGAGATAAGTTTCATAGTCGAAAGGGAAACAGCCCAGACCGTCAGCTAAGGTCCCAAAATATTAGTTAAGTGGGAAAGGATGTTGGACTACACAGACAACCAGGATGTTGGCTCAGAAGCAGCCATTCATTCAAAGAGTGCGTAATAGCTCACTGGTCGAGTGGTCCAGCGCCGAAAATGTCCGGGGCTCAAACTAATTACCGAAGCTACGGCTTGTATCTTTTAGATACAGGGGTAGGGGAGCATTGTATGTGGGACGAAGTCGTACCGGAAGGAGCGGTGGACTGCATACAAGAGAGAATGTTGGCATGAGTAACGAAAGCGAAGTGAGAATCTTCGCCATCGGAAGCCTAAGGTTTCCTGAGGAAGGCTCGTCCGCTCAGGGTTAGTCGGGACCTAAGCCGAGGCCGAAAGGCGTAGGCGATGGACAACTGGTTGATATTCCAGTACCACCTTAGATTGTTTGAGAGATGTAGTGACACAGAAGGGTAGGTAGAGCACACTGTTGGTTATGTGTGTCTAAGCAGGTAGGCTAGTGTGCAGGCAAATCCACACACTATTAGGCCGAGACGCGAATGCGAGGGAAATTTAGTACCGAAGTCGCTGATCCCACGCTGTCGAGAAAAGCTACTATTGAGAGATAAGGTGCCCGTACCGTAAACCGACACAGGTAGGCAGGAAGAGAATTCTAAGATGATCGAGAGAACCATTGCTAAGGAACTCGGCAAAATGACCCCGTAACTTCGGGAGAAGGGGTGCCCTTGAGAGTGAAGTCATACGACGTAAGCTTTTGAGGGCCGCAGAGAAAAGGCCCAAGCGACTGTTTAGCAAAAACACAGGTCTCTGCTAAGTTGAAAGACGAAGTATAGGGGCTGACGCCTGCCCGGTGCTGGAAGGTTAAGGGGAAGTGTTAGCGGTAACGCGAAGCACAGAACTTAAGCCCCAGTAAACGGCGGCCGTAACTATAACGGTCCTAAGGTAGCGAAATTCCTTGTCGGGTAAGTTCCGACCCGCACGAAAGGCGTAACGATTTGGGCGCTGTCTCGGCAATGGACTCGGTGAAATTACAGTACTCGTGAAGATGCGGGTTACCCGCGGCAGGACGGAAAGACCCCGTGGAGCTTTACTGCAGGCTGGCATTGGATTTTGGTATAATATGTACAGGATAGGTGGGAGACTTGGAAGCCGGAACGCCAGTTTCGGTGGAGTCGCCCTTTGGATACCACCCTTATTATACTAGGATTCTAACCATAGGCCATGAATCTGGTCTTGGGACATTGTCAGTTGGGCAGTTTGACTGGGGCGGTCGCCTCCAAAAATGTAACGGAGGCGCTCAAAGGTTTCCTCAGCACGGTCGGAAATCGTGCGTAGAGCGTAAAGGTAAAAGGAAGCTTGACTGCGAGAGCTACAACTCGAGCAGGATCGAAAGATGGACTTAGTGATCCGGCGGTACCGAATGGAAGGGCCGTCGCTCAACGGATAAAAGCTACCCCGGGGATAACAGGCTTATCTCCCCCAAGAGTCCACATCGACGGGGAGGTTTGGCACCTCGATGTCGGCTCGTCTCATCCTGGGGCTGAATTCGGTCCCAAGGGTTGGGCTGTTCGCCCATTAAAGAGGCACGCGAGCTGGGTTCAGAACGTCGTGAGACAGTTCGGTCCCTATCCGCCGTGGGCGCAGGAAATTTGAAAGGAGTTGTCCCTAGTACGAGAGGACCGGGATGAACAAACCGCTGGTGCACCAGTTGTTCCGCCAGGAGCATAGCTGGGTAGCTAAGTTTGGAAGGGATAAGCGCTGAAGGCATCTAAGCGCGAAGCCCCCCTTAAGATTAGATTTCCCATCACTTTATGTGAGTAAGACCCCTTGAAGACTACGAGGTTGATAGGCTGGAGGTGTAAGGGCAGCAATGTCTTTAGCTGACCAGTACTAATAGGTCGAGGACTTGATCAGATTAGAAGAGAGTTTTAAAGCGGATGATTCTTGTTGAGTTTTGAGAGAGCAAATAAGTTTTCTTGACAAAAGAATCTGGTGACGATAGCAAAGAGGACACACCCGTTCCCATCTCGAACACGGAAGTTAAGCTCTTTAGCGCTGAAGATACTTGGTGGGAGACTGCCTGGGAAAATAGGACGTTGCCAGTTTCTTTTTTTTATGTAAAAAATTAAGGTCTACCGATAGATAAGAAGCAAATGACATTCACGATTGTAAGGGAATTCCTTACAGTCGTATTTTTTTGTGCGATTCTATACGAAACTGGTGCGAGCAAAACCAGTAGACTGGATGGGGGGATTTTGAAGGTGCTCTCTTCTCGTGACTGCAGCGGGTCATTCTATTCGAAAAATTATCATTTCTATTTCTTGGTTGACATTAAAGAAGGGAAATCGGTGAAGAGTCTTTTTACTTTTGTGAAGTGGGTTGAAGTATTCTTAATACCCGGCGCGATGGTCTGATTCAGTCTCCGTTCATGGATAATTGAAGTATTGAGCTGTTTAATTTGGCCGGATCTTGCGTCTCTCGCTCTCGTCGCGAGTATCGATTCCAGTGCAGGGAAGGTTGGTTTTTGATAATAGTAAAAATGTGTAGGGTGCGCTGGAAAAACGATAATGGACTTAGTACTTGCTTGTATAATATGGAAACAACAGGGTGCTTGCTAGAAAGAGTGGCACCCTTTTCAGATGGTCTTGGTCGATGGGTGATCTTGAATGGTGGAATGGGAAATAATGTATATGAAGGGAAACTGATGGAGAACCACTAGGACAAGTGGATGAGGCAACAGAAAAAGATCAAAAGCACAAGAAAAAGAAGAGCGGGAAGACGGGTTTCTTCAGCGTTGAATTATCTGTAAATTCTGCCTATAAAAAGAATCGAGGAAACGTGTTGACAGGGGGTGGATCCTCTGGTAAGATAGGTAAGCAGTCAAGGAAAATGACTGGAACAAAAACGCTGAAATGCAGGTAACATCAAGGTTTCAGCAAAAAACTCGAAAATGAATTCTTCTGGAAGAAGAAAACAGATTTGAGAAAAAAAGAAAGATTAGCTTGACAGAGCCTGAGGGTTATGGTAAACTAATCAAGTCGCCAAAGAGCGGCAATGATCTTTGAAAACTGAACATGACAGCCTCGAATTTGACCTTTTGGTCAATGAAGAAGTAACAAGAAATACGCTAAATCAAGCAGTAATGCTTGGTTGGTAAAAGCACCCTTAGGGGTGGAAATATTTTTACTGAGAGTTTGATCCTGGCTCAGGATGAACGCTGGCGGCACGCCTAACACATGCAAGTCGAGCGAGAATTATTGGAAGGATCCTTCGGGTGAATGAAGATGAGGAAAGCGGCGGACGGGTGAGTAACGCGTGGGAAACCTGCCCTATACACAGGGATAGCCATTGGAAACGATGATTAATACCTGATAAGACCACAGCATCACATGTTGCAGTGGTAAAAACTCCGGTGGTATAGGATGGTCCCGCGTCTGATTAGCTAGTTGGTAAGGTAATGGCTTACCAAGGCGACGATCAGTAGCCGGCCTGAGAGGGTGAACGGCCACACTGGAACTGAGACACGGTCCAGACTCCTACGGGAGGCAGCAGTGGGGGATATTGCACAATGGGGGAAACCCTGATGCAGCGATGCCGCGTGAATGATGAAGGCTTTCGAGTCGTAAAGTTCTGTTCTTAGGGAAGATAATGACGGTACCTAAGAAGAAAGTCCCGGCTAAATACGTGCCAGCAGCCGCGGTAATACGTATGGGACAAGCGTTATCCGGAATTATTGGGCGTAAAGAGTTCGTAGGCGGTTCTTTAAGTCAGAAGTGAAAGGCAGTGGCTCAACCATTGTAAGCTTTTGAAACTGGGGAACTTGAGTGTTGGAGAGGAAAGCGGAATTCCTAGTGTAGCGGTGAAATGCGTAGATATTAGGAGGAACACCAGTGGCGAAGGCGGCTTTCTGGACAAATACTGACGCTGAGGAACGAAAGCGTGGGGAGCGAACAGGATTAGATACCCTGGTAGTCCACGCCGTAAACGATGAGTGCTAGGTGTTGGGGTAGCGATACCTCAGTGCCGCAGCTAACGCATTAAGCACTCCGCCTGGGGAGTACGGTCGCAAGACTGAAACTCAAAGGAATTGACGGGGGCCCGCACAAGTAGCGGAGCATGTGGTTTAATTCGAAGCAACGCGAAGAACCTTACCAGGTCTTGACATCCCGGTGCCCGGTCTAGAGATAGACTTTTCTCTTCGGAGACACCGGTGACAGGTGGTGCATGGTTGTCGTCAGCTCGTGTCGTGAGATGTTGGGTTAAGTCCCGCAACGAGCGCAACCCTTATCTTTAGTTGCCAGCATTTAGTTGGGCACTCTAGAGAGACTGCCGGTGATAAACCGGAGGAAGGTGGGGATGACGTCAAATCATCATGCCCCTTATGACCTGGGCTACACACGTGCTACAATGGTCGGTACAACAGGCAGCGAAGGAGCGATCCGGAGCGAATCTCAAAAGCCGATCTCAGTTCGGATTGCAGGCTGCAACTCGCCTGCATGAAGCTGGAGTTACTAGTAATCGCGAATCAGAATGTCGCGGTGAATGCGTTCCCGGGCCTTGTACACACCGCCCGTCACACCACGGGAGTTGGTAATACCCGAAGTCGCTGGGCTAACCCTTTTAGGGAGGCAGGCGCCGAAGGTAGGATCGATGACTGGGGTGAAGTCGTAACAAGGTAGCCGTATCGGAAGGTGCGGCTGGATCACCTCCTTTCTAGGGAGAAACGAGACTGTCATGTTCTGTTTTGAGAGATCATTTTTTATGTGATTTCTTTTTTGTTCTTTGAAAACTCAATAAGAATCATCCAAGCAAAAATAAAAAACAAACACAGCACTAGATGTAAATCGAAGTGGGTGAATGTAATTTTTTTGTCTTTAGAATTCTCTTTTAAGAAACGGTCAAGTTATAAAAAGCATAGGGCGGATGCCTTGGCACTAAGAACCGATGAAGGACGTGGTAAGCTGCGAAAAGCTTTGGGGAGCCGCAAGCAGGCGTTGATCCAGAGATATCCGAATGGGGAAACCCACATACGGCAAACCGTATGTATCCTATGGTGAATACATAGCCATAGGAAGGGAACCCGGTGAACTGAAACATCTAAGTAGCCGGAGGAAGAGAAAGAAAAATCGATTCCCTGAGTAGCGGCGAGCGAAAGGGGAACAGGCCAAACCAGACTGGCTCTGCTAGTCTGGGGTTGTGGACCGATATAAGGGTACAAGTTGATAGCCAAATACCGCTGGGAAGCGGAACCGTAGAAGGTGATAGTCCTGTAGGTGAAATCAACGAATATCTGATCGGTATCCAGAGTACCATGGGACACGTGAAACCCTGTGGGAAGCCGGGAGGACCATCTCCCAAGCCTAAATATTCCTTAGTGACCGATAGCGCATAGTACCGTGAGGGAAAGGTGAAAAGAACCCCGGAAGGGGAGTGAAATAGAACCTGAAACCCTATGTTTACAATTGGTCGAAGCACGTTAAAGTGCGACGGCGTACTTTTTGTAGAACGGGCCAACGAGTTAAGGTGTGCAGCAAGGTTAAGGACTTCAGGTCCGGAGCCGAAGCGAAAGCAAGTCTGAATAGGGCGAATTAGTTGTATGCTTTAGACCCGAAACCGGGTGACCTATCCATGAGCAGGTTGAAGCGGGAGTAAAATCTCGTGGAGGACCGAACCCATATACGTTGAAAAGTGTTGGGATGACTTGTGGATAGCGGTGAAATTCCAATCGAACTCGGAGATAGCTGGTTCTCCCCGAAATAGCTTTAGGGCTAGCCTCAAGGAGAGTATCGCGGAGGTAGAGCACTGACTGACCTAGGGGCGTTTATACGTTACCAAAGTTTATCAAACTCCGAATGCCGCAGATATATACTTGGGAGTCAGACTGTGTGAGATAAGTTTCATAGTCGAAAGGGAAACAGCCCAGACCGTCAGCTAAGGTCCCAAAATATTAGTTAAGTGGGAAAGGATGTTGGACTACACAGACAACCAGGATGTTGGCTCAGAAGCAGCCATTCATTCAAAGAGTGCGTAATAGCTCACTGGTCGAGTGGTCCAGCGCCGAAAATGTCCGGGGCTCAAACTAATTACCGAAGCTACGGCTTGTATCTTTTAGATACAGGGGTAGGGGAGCATTGTATGTGGGACGAAGTCGTACCGGAAGGAGCGGTGGACTGCATACAAGAGAGAATGTTGGCATGAGTAACGAAAGCGAAGTGAGAATCTTCGCCATCGGAAGCCTAAGGTTTCCTGAGGAAGGCTCGTCCGCTCAGGGTTAGTCGGGACCTAAGCCGAGGCCGAAAGGCGTAGGCGATGGACAACTGGTTGATATTCCAGTACCACCTTAGATTGTTTGAGAGATGTAGTGACACAGAAGGGTAGGTAGAGCACACTGTTGGTTATGTGTGTCTAAGCAGGTAGGCTAGTGTGCAGGCAAATCCACACACTATTAGGCCGAGACGCGAATGCGAGGGAAATTTAGTACCGAAGTCGCTGATCCCACGCTGTCGAGAAAAGCTACTATTGAGAGATAAGGTGCCCGTACCGTAAACCGACACAGGTAGGCAGGAAGAGAATTCTAAGATGATCGAGAGAACCATTGCTAAGGAACTCGGCAAAATGACCCCGTAACTTCGGGAGAAGGGGTGCCCTTGAGAGTGAAGTCATACGACGTAAGCTTTTGAGGGCCGCAGAGAAAAGGCCCAAGCGACTGTTTAGCAAAAACACAGGTCTCTGCTAAGTTGAAAGACGAAGTATAGGGGCTGACGCCTGCCCGGTGCTGGAAGGTTAAGGGGAAGTGTTAGCGGTAACGCGAAGCACAGAACTTAAGCCCCAGTAAACGGCGGCCGTAACTATAACGGTCCTAAGGTAGCGAAATTCCTTGTCGGGTAAGTTCCGACCCGCACGAAAGGCGTAACGATTTGGGCGCTGTCTCGGCAATGGACTCGGTGAAATTACAGTACTCGTGAAGATGCGGGTTACCCGCGGCAGGACGGAAAGACCCCGTGGAGCTTTACTGCAGGCTGGCATTGGATTTTGGTATAATATGTACAGGATAGGTGGGAGACTTGGAAGCCGGAACGCCAGTTTCGGTGGAGTCGCCCTTTGGATACCACCCTTATTATACTAGGATTCTAACCATAGGCCATGAATCTGGTCTTGGGACATTGTCAGTTGGGCAGTTTGACTGGGGCGGTCGCCTCCAAAAATGTAACGGAGGCGCTCAAAGGTTTCCTCAGCACGGTCGGAAATCGTGCGTAGAGCGTAAAGGTAAAAGGAAGCTTGACTGCGAGAGCTACAACTCGAGCAGGATCGAAAGATGGACTTAGTGATCCGGCGGTACCGAATGGAAGGGCCGTCGCTCAACGGATAAAAGCTACCCCGGGGATAACAGGCTTATCTCCCCCAAGAGTCCACATCGACGGGGAGGTTTGGCACCTCGATGTCGGCTCGTCTCATCCTGGGGCTGAATTCGGTCCCAAGGGTTGGGCTGTTCGCCCATTAAAGAGGCACGCGAGCTGGGTTCAGAACGTCGTGAGACAGTTCGGTCCCTATCCGCCGTGGGCGCAGGAAATTTGAAAGGAGTTGTCCCTAGTACGAGAGGACCGGGATGAACAAACCGCTGGTGCACCAGTTGTTCCGCCAGGAGCATAGCTGGGTAGCTAAGTTTGGAAGGGATAAGCGCTGAAGGCATCTAAGCGCGAAGCCCCCCTTAAGATTAGATTTCCCATCACTTTATGTGAGTAAGACCCCTTGAAGACTACGAGGTTGATAGGCTGGAGGTGTAAGGGCAGCAATGTCTTTAGCTGACCAGTACTAATAGGTCGAGGACTTGATCAGATTAGAAGAGAGTTTTAAAGCGGATGATTCTTGTTGAGTTTTGAGAGAGCAAATAAGCTTTCTTGACAAAAGAATCTGGTGACGATAGCAAAGAGGACACACCCGTTCCCATCTCGAACACGGAAGTTAAGCTCTTTAGCGCTGAAGATACTTGGTGGGAGACTGCCTGGGAAAATAGGACGTTGCCAGTTTCTTTTTTTTATGTAAAAAATTAAGACCTACCGATAGATAAGAAGCAAATGACATTCACGATTGTAAGGGAATTCCTTACAGTCGTATTTTTTTTTGCGATTCTATACGAAACTGGAGCGAGCAAAACCAGTAGACTAGAGGGAGAATGTTAGCTTCTCATAAGTGGAGGGAATTCTAGTTACCAAATTTTCAAGATTACAGCGGGAGTAGGGGCGATGGAGAGGTTTATTCACAAGATCATGGGTATTCAGACTGAGAAGATTCGAAAGGGCTACTGGCTTCAATTCAAGGTTTGTGTACAAATACAAGTTTGAAATTTGATTGTATTCTACGCCCTGAAAGATTTGTTCATTTTGAGGATCGATAGATTTGGCAAAATGAGTCACATAGGTGAATCGGTATCGTGGTATCGGCAAAGGTCTAGGTAAAAGTAGGAGGTAGATCTTGCGCAGTGATCTTTGCAGTTTTTGGTATAATGGTACAAGTCTATTTGAAAGTGGAAGAAAAGGATATTCAGGAGTCATTCATGATAGAGGAATGTCTTTCATTTAATGACAAATGTAAAAAAAATTTAAATTTATGGCATTGTACGGGTTGCTACTCTCGTGGTTGGGTGATTGGGCTGGGAATAGATGCTATACTCAGTATTGTATTCGTTGAAAAAGTATGTGCTAGAGCGGTATGGGAATATGTTTGCGCAAGATCACCTGAAATTTGTAAAATAGAAGTCATATGGATGGATACCGAGAACTCGATTGATTACTTATCAATAAACTGCTCACGTAGATGGAGTGCAGGTAAGAGCACAGGGGAAGACTTCTTTCATCGTTTGTGAAGAAGTTCAAAGTATTGTTGCGTCGGTTGTTTTTCTTAGAAGAGCGACCATTCGCGGATGAGATTGAACATTCATGAATGAATTAGCGCTTTGATTGGGTGTACTTAACCAGAGTTTTATGACTTTCTATTCTGAAATGGTGACGTTCTTTGGATGAAAAATTTGATCTGCTGAGACTAGATCGGCCTTGCAAGCGATATGGAAATATTCATAATCGGTCAGGTATCTGCGGTATAAGTGGAAAAGAGCAGGGGTATAGATGAAGTGAATAGGTAAACAATCACTGCAGATTATTTTGGATCTGTAGCAAAGGACACAAGATCCTGTAGGAAAAACTGATGAAAATGAGATTTTAACACAAGAGAAAAACGAGTACTGAGAGTAAGGTGAAACGGATGAATTTTCTGTAAATTCCGCCTATAAAAAGAATCGAGGAAACGTGTTGACAGGGGGTGGATCCTCTGGTAAGATAGGTAAGCAGTCAAGGAAAATGACTGGAACAAAAACGCTGAAATGCAGGTAACATCAAGGTTTCAGCAAAAAACTCGAAAATGAATTCTTCTGGAAGAAGAAAACAGATTTGAGAAAAAAAGAAAGATTAGCTTGACAGAGCCTAAGGGTTATGGTAAACTAATCAAGTCGCCAAAGAGCGGCAATGATCTTTGAAAACTGAACATGACAGCCTCGAATTTGACCTTTTGGTCAATGAAGAAGTAACAAGAAATACGCTAAATCAAGCAGTAATGCTTGGTTGGTAAAAGCACCCTTAGGGGTGGAAATATTTTTACTGAGAGTTTGATCCTGGCTCAGGATGAACGCTGGCGGCACGCCTAACACATGCAAGTCGAGCGAGAATTATTGGAAGGATCCTTCGGGTGAATGAAGATGAGGAAAGCGGCGGACGGGTGAGTAACGCGTGGGAAACCTGCCCTATACACAGGGATAGCCATTGGAAACGATGATTAATACCTGATAAGACCACAGCATCACATGTTGCAGTGGTAAAAACTCCGGTGGTATAGGATGGTCCCGCGTCTGATTAGCTAGTTGGTAAGGTAATGGCTTACCAAGGCGACGATCAGTAGCCGGCCTGAGAGGGTGAACGGCCACACTGGAACTGAGACACGGTCCAGACTCCTACGGGAGGCAGCAGTGGGGGATATTGCACAATGGGGGAAACCCTGATGCAGCGATGCCGCGTGAATGATGAAGGCTTTCGAGTCGTAAAGTTCTGTTCTTAGGGAAGATAATGACGGTACCTAAGAAGAAAGTCCCGGCTAAATACGTGCCAGCAGCCGCGGTAATACGTATGGGACAAGCGTTATCCGGAATTATTGGGCGTAAAGAGTTCGTAGGCGGTTCTTTAAGTCAGAAGTGAAAGGCAGTGGCTCAACCATTGTAAGCTTTTGAAACTGGGGAACTTGAGTGTTGGAGAGGAAAGCGGAATTCCTAGTGTAGCGGTGAAATGCGTAGATATTAGGAGGAACACCAGTGGCGAAGGCGGCTTTCTGGACAAATACTGACGCTGAGGAACGAAAGCGTGGGGAGCGAACAGGATTAGATACCCTGGTAGTCCACGCCGTAAACGATGAGTGCTAGGTGTTGGGGTAGCGATACCTCAGTGCCGCAGCTAACGCATTAAGCACTCCGCCTGGGGAGTACGGTCGCAAGACTGAAACTCAAAGGAATTGACGGGGGCCCGCACAAGTAGCGGAGCATGTGGTTTAATTCGAAGCAACGCGAAGAACCTTACCAGGTCTTGACATCCCGGTGCCCGGTCTAGAGATAGACTTTTCTCTTCGGAGACACCGGTGACAGGTGGTGCATGGTTGTCGTCAGCTCGTGTCGTGAGATGTTGGGTTAAGTCCCGCAACGAGCGCAACCCTTATCTTTAGTTGCCAGCATTTAGTTGGGCACTCTAGAGAGACTGCCGGTGATAAACCGGAGGAAGGTGGGGATGACGTCAAATCATCATGCCCCTTATGACCTGGGCTACACACGTGCTACAATGGTCGGTACAACAGGCAGCGAAGGAGCGATCCGGAGCGAATCTCAAAAGCCGATCTCAGTTCGGATTGCAGGCTGCAACTCGCCTGCATGAAGCTGGAGTTACTAGTAATCGCGAATCAGAATGTCGCGGTGAATGCGTTCCCGGGCCTTGTACACACCGCCCGTCACACCACGGGAGTTGGTAATACCCGAAGTCGCTGGGCTAACCCTTTTAGGGAGGCAGGCGCCGAAGGTAGGATCGATGACTGGGGTGAAGTCGTAACAAGGTAGCCGTATCGGAAGGTGCGGCTGGATCACCTCCTTTCTAGGGAGAAACGAGACTGTCATGTTCTGTTTTGAGAGATCATTTTTTATGTGATTTCTTTTTTGTTCTTTGAAAACTCAATAAGAATCATCCAAGCAAAAATAAAAAACAAACACAGCACTAGATGTAAATCGAAGTGGGTGAATGTAATTTTTTTGTCTTTAGAATTCTCTTTTAAGAAACGGTCAAGTTATAAAAAGCATAGGGCGGATGCCTTGGCACTAAGAACCGATGAAGGACGTGGTAAGCTGCGAAAAGCTTTGGGGAGCCGCAAGCAGGCGTTGATCCAGAGATATCCGAATGGGGAAACCCACATACGGCAAACCGTATGTATCCTATGGTGAATACATAGCCATAGGAAGGGAACCCGGTGAACTGAAACATCTAAGTAGCCGGAGGAAGAGAAAGAAAAATCGATTCCCTGAGTAGCGGCGAGCGAAAGGGGAACAGGCCAAACCAGACTGGCTCTGCTAGTCTGGGGTTGCGGACCGATATAAGGGTACAAGTTGATAGCCGAATACCGCTGGGAAGCGGAACCGTAGAAGGTGATAGTCCTGTAGGTGAAATCAACGAATATCTGATCGGTATCCAGAGTACCATGGGACACGTGAAACCCTGTGGGAAGCCGGGAGGACCATCTCCCAAGCCTAAATATTCCTTAGTGACCGATAGCGCATAGTACCGTGAGGGAAAGGTGAAAAGAACCCCGGAAGGGGAGTGAAATAGAACCTGAAACCCTATGTTTACAATTGGTCGAAGCACGTTAAAGTGCGACGGCGTACTTTTTGTAGAACGGGCCAACGAGTTAAGGTGTGCAGCAAGGTTAAGGACTTCAGGTCCGGAGCCGAAGCGAAAGCAAGTCTGAATAGGGCGAATTAGTTGTATGCTTTAGACCCGAAACCGGGTGACCTATCCATGAGCAGGTTGAAGCGGGAGTAAAATCTCGTGGAGGACCGAACCCATATACGTTGAAAAGTGTTGGGATGACTTGTGGATAGCGGTGAAATTCCAATCGAACTCGGAGATAGCTGGTTCTCCCCGAAATAGCTTTAGGGCTAGCCTCAAGGAGAGTATCGCGGAGGTAGAGCACTGACTGACCTAGGGGCGTTTATACGTTACCAAAGTTTATCAAACTCCGAATGCCGCAGATATATACTTGGGAGTCAGACTGTGTGAGATAAGTTTCATAGTCGAAAGGGAAACAGCCCAGACCGTCAGCTAAGGTCCCAAAATATTAGTTAAGTGGGAAAGGATGTTGGACTACACAGACAACCAGGATGTTGGCTCAGAAGCAGCCATTCATTCAAAGAGTGCGTAATAGCTCACTGGTCGAGTGGTCCAGCGCCGAAAATGTCCGGGGCTCAAACTAATTACCGAAGCTACGGCTTGTATCTTTAGATACAGGGGTAGGGGAGCATTGTATGTGGGACGAAGTCGTACCGGAAGGAGCGGTGGACTGCATACAAGAGAGAATGTTGGCATGAGTAACGAAAGCGAAGTGAGAATCTTCGCCATCGGAAGCCTAAGGTTTCCTGAGGAAGGCTCGTCCGCTCAGGGTTAGTCGGGACCTAAGCCGAGGCCGAAAGGCGTAGGCGATGGACAACTGGTTGATATTCCAGTACCACCTTAGATTGTTTGAGAGATGTAGTGACACAGAAGGGTAGGTAGAGCACACTGTTGGTTATGTGTGTCTAAGCAGGTAGGCTAGTGTGCAGGCAAATCCACACACTATTAGGCCGAGACGCGAATGCGAGGGAAATTTAGTACCGAAGTCGCTGATCCCACGCTGTCGAGAAAAGCTACTATTGAGAGATAAGGTGCCCGTACCGTAAACCGACACAGGTAGGCAGGAAGAGAATTCTAAGATGATCGAGAGAACCATTGCTAAGGAACTCGGCAAAATGACCCCGTAACTTCGGGAGAAGGGGTGCCCTTGAGAGTGAAGTCATACGACGTAAGCTTTTGAGGGCCGCAGAGAAAAGGCCCAAGCGACTGTTTAGCAAAAACACAGGTCTCTGCTAAGTTGAAAGACGAAGTATAGGGGCTGACGCCTGCCCGGTGCTGGAAGGTTAAGGGGAAGTGTTAGCGGTAACGCGAAGCACAGAACTTAAGCCCCAGTAAACGGCGGCCGTAACTATAACGGTCCTAAGGTAGCGAAATTCCTTGTCGGGTAAGTTCCGACCCGCACGAAAGGCGTAACGATTTGGGCGCTGTCTCGGCAATGGACTCGGTGAAATTACAGTACTCGTGAAGATGCGGGTTACCCGCGGCAGGACGGAAAGACCCCGTGGAGCTTTACTGCAGGCTGGCATTGGATTTTGGTATAATATGTACAGGATAGGTGGGAGACTTGGAAGCCGGAACGCCAGTTTCGGTGGAGTCGCCCTTTGGATACCACCCTTATTATACTAGGATTCTAACCATAGGCCATGAATCTGGTCTTGGGACATTGTCAGTTGGGCAGTTTGACTGGGGCGGTCGCCTCCAAAAATGTAACGGAGGCGCTCAAAGGTTTCCTCAGCACGGTCGGAAATCGTGCGTAGAGCGTAAAGGTAAAAGGAAGCTTGACTGCGAGAGCTACAACTCGAGCAGGATCGAAAGATGGACTTAGTGATCCGGCGGTACCGAATGGAAGGGCCGTCGCTCAACGGATAAAAGCTACCCCGGGGATAACAGGCTTATCTCCCCCAAGAGTCCACATCGACGGGGAGGTTTGGCACCTCGATGTCGGCTCGTCTCATCCTGGGGCTGAATTCGGTCCCAAGGGTTGGGCTGTTCGCCCATTAAAGAGGCACGCGAGCTGGGTTCAGAACGTCGTGAGACAGTTCGGTCCCTATCCGCCGTGGGCGCAGGAAATTTGAAAGGAGTTGTCCCTAGTACGAGAGGACCGGGATGAACAAACCGCTGGTGCACCAGTTGTTCCGCCAGGAGCATAGCTGGGTAGCTAAGTTTGGAAGGGATAAGCGCTGAAGGCATCTAAGCGCGAAGCCCCCCTTAAGATTAGATTTCCCATCACTTTATGTGAGTAAGACCCCTTGAAGACTACGAGGTTGATAGGCTGGAGGTGTAAGGGCAGCAATGTCTTTAGCTGACCAGTACTAATAGGTCGAGGACTTGATCAGATTAGAAGAGAGTTTTAAAGCGGATGATTCTTGTTGAGTTTTGAGAGAGCAAATAAGCTTTCTTGACAAAAGAATCTGGTGACGATAGCAAAGAGGACACACCCGTTCCCATCTCGAACACGGAAGTTAAGCTCTTTAGCGCTGAAGATACTTGGTGGGAGACTGCCTGGGAAAATAGGACGTTGCCAGTTTCTTTTTCGTATGCAGTACGAAAAGAGATAGGCCGGGGTGGCGGAACTGGCAGACGCACTGGACTCAAAATCCAGCGATCATTGCGATCGTATCGGTTCGATTCCGATCCTCGGCACCATCTGGCCCTATGGTCAAGCGGTTAAGACACCGCCCTTTCACGGCGGTAACCCGGGTTCGAATCCCGGTAGGGTCACCATTTTTTCACTAGTCATACTTTATGACAAAGTGGGCGCTTAGCTCAGTTGGGAGAGCACCTGCCTTACAAGCAGGGGGTCATTGGTTCGAGCCCAATAGTGCCCACCATTTTTGTTTAAAATGCATTGTGCTGGTGTAGCTCAATAGGTAGAGCAACTGACTTGTAATCAGTAGGTTGTGGGTTCAATTCCTATCACCAGCTCCATAGAAATATTAGGTAGTCGAAGATTACCTAATGAAGCTTTAGATGATTTTCAATCATCTAACATGGGGGGGTTCCCGAGTTGGCCAAAGGGGACGGACTGTAAATCCGTTAGCTGCGCTTTCACTGGTTCGAATCCAGTCCCCCCCACCAATTTTCTTTTTGAGTATTGGAAAACGGGGAAGAGTATTGACAATGATAATATGCGGGTGTGGCGGAATTTGGCAGACGCACTAGATTTAGGATCTAGCGCCTAACAGCGTGGGGGTTCGAGTCCCTTCACCCGCACCATTATATATGACCCATTAGCTCAGTTGGTAGAGCATCTGACTTTTAATCAGGGTGTCCGGCGTTCGAATCGCCGATGGGTCACCAATTACATGGAGAGGTACCGAAGTGGTCATAACGGGGCGGTCTTGAAAACCGTTAGGGTGCAAGCCCACGTGGGTTCGAATCCCACCCTCTCCGCCACCGCCAAATCATGATCAGGTTTGACATCATGAAAAACATCAGTTCTTGTTTTGGCATTTCGGGGTGTAGCGCAGTTTGGTAGCGCATCTGGTTTGGGACCAGAGGGCCGCGGGTTCAAATCCTGCCACCCCGACCATAAATGGGCCTATAGCTCAGCAGGTTAGAGCGCACGCCTGATAAGCGTGAGGTCGATGGTTCGAGTCCATCTAGGCCCACCATTTATACAATATCGCGTTGATTAAATGATCAGTTTACTTGATGAGGCGATAGTTTTGCCCAGATAGCTCAGTCGGTAGAGCAGGGGACTGAAAATCCCCGTGTCGGTGGTTCGATTCCGCCTCTGGGCACCAACAAAGACAACCTATTGGGTTGTTTTTTTGTTTGCCCTTAATTATCGAAAAACAATAGAACGTCAATTCTTTAAGATAAAGACTTATGGGATTGGCGTTTTTTTTGATGGTCTAATGGGTGCATAGGGTGTAAAAAGATAGTTTCTAAGTTTACTTGTATTTCAACTGGGGAAGTCGAGTACATAAGAAAGAAATAAGGGGCTATGTTTCCTTGGAAAGGGTGTATAGCAAGGTGGCAAGTCAATGATCGGTAAGAGGGGTGGGCGATTAACCGATGAACCCTGTTGATCGCTGAAAGAGTTGAATGAATTTTTGATATACTTAATATGATAAAGTTATTTCGATCGTTATTGGTTTAGGATAAGAAAAATATGAGCATGGAGGCGGCGAATGAAGTATGGGATGATTGCTACATGGAAAATGGCTTATGAAGGGGTCCTTGAAGGTACTGAAAAATTGAGGAAGGGAAAGGAAGTCTCGGAGGCTGTTATTTGTACAGTTGAGTCGGTAGAGAACAATCCGGCTTATCGATCTGTTGGTTTTGGCGGCTTGCCAAATCGACTTGGCCAAGTCGAATTGGATGCCGCTTATATGAATGGAGAGAATTTGAGTTTTGGTGCTGTGATGGCAGTAAAAAATATTAAAAATCCCATTCGAGTTGCAAGGCATTTAAGTCAATTCCAGCGAAATAACCTATTGGCAGGCGCTGGCGCGGAAGCGTTCGCGGCAGTCTATGGATATGAAAGCACGAAGTTGCTGACGAAAGAGTCGCGCCAGCGATGGAAAGACAAAGTGGAAGCGGGGTTTATGGCCGAAAAGATTGAAGCATATGACGGACACGATACCGTTTGTGTCATTGGATTGGATAACAGGGGGAGAATGGGCAACGGCGTTTCGACCTCTGGCTTATTTATGAAACAGCCGGGTCGTGTTGGAGATAGTCCGGTGATCGGATCGGGATTTTATTGTGATAGTCGGGTTGGTGCTGCAAGTGCAACAGGTGTGGGTGAAGATATTATGAAGGGATGCTTGTCCTATCAGATTGTTTCTTTGATCAAAGCGGGAGTAAATTGTCAGGCAGCTTGTGAGAACGTTTTGTTTGAACATGAGGCAGATTTAAAGGGGCGAGGAATTCAGCCAGGCAGCATGTCGGTAATTGCTATGGATAAAAACGGAAACTTTGGTGGTGCAACGACCCAAAAGGAATTTCCCTTTGTGGTGAGCCGTGAAGAGATGGAAGCAACCATTTTTGTAGCACAAAATGATGGTAAGGTTCATCGGGTAATCAAGGCGACAAAAGAATGGAAAGATAATTATTTAGGTGATTGATAGGAAAGCAGGCTGCTATCATCGAGCCAATCTAAAGAGGCAGAAGGGTGATCAGGTAGCCGCCGAGAACTAGACTGACAAGGTTGGCAAAAATCACATAGGCTGCCGTTTTTAATCGTTTCTGCTCTCGAACTAGAGCTGTAAACCCGATCAATTCAGCAAGGAAAACGAAGAACTCGCCGATTACCAATGCGAAAATGATATACCCGTTGGTCGGGAACATGGAATTTAGCCAAATATTTAAGGCACCTTGTGTAATCAGGTTCAGTAGGAAGAAGATCATCCAAGACTCTTTTTTTCTGAACCCGAAGGCATAGAAAATTAGCCCCTCAATTAGTAGAGTGAGTAGAACACGAAGAGCAATAAAGAGAGCATTTTTATAGGGTGCCCTTCCCTGTGTGACGGTATTTTTTTTTAGATCCAAGGTGTATAGATTATTGTAGCCCGTCAATGGCGTGTCGATGGGGATAAAAATCTTTTCTCCTTCTGCGATCACACAAAACTGATAGGTTTCATTTTTCTTGAAATGATAAGAATAGAAACTAAAGGAGCTTTCTAGCATCTTTTCAGTCTTCTTGCCTTCAATGATTTGGCCGTCCCGGTCAAGATGAATTTCCAGATCCTTTGGTGGATTAGATACAAGAACGATGATTGAGGGTGGTTGTGCTGAATTGGCAAAGGCAACTGACGGAATCGAAAGGACCGTCAGAAGCAGAATTAGGCCGAAAATTTCATATTTCTTTAAATCTTTTCTCATGTAACTTTCTCCTTATTCAATAAAATTAGCCAAACGAACTTGTATACCACCTGCAGTTTTTATACTTGCTTCTGGGAGGCATGAAATCACGATGTAATGAACGCCTGTGCTCATGATCGCTAGGAACGAGGAACTTACTAAGATCTATAAAGTTTTTGACAATGCAATTGTCTCCGTCAACATCTTTACGAATTTTTCACGATGGCAATTGAAAGCAAAGCGAATATTGGGTGGATTATCGGTTGGTATGCGATTGTCGACAATGGTTCTTCCGTCGGCTAGGCCACCACCAAAGTCTACATCGACTCGTTTTAATTGAATATCATCCAAGATGGACTCGTCCACTGCTGCCAATACAGCCAAGGCATCGTGAGGAGGCGTGGAACCGGCGATTGCCATGGGTTGTAGGGCGTCGTATGCTTTGATACGTTGATCCATAAAATCGGAAACAGCGATGGCTACAGGGGTGTTGATTTCTCGAATCGCTTTACTCTCTGCATATGTAACAACGCCAACATGAGTTGCATCAAGGGGAACCAGTAAAATTTCACATCCGGATGTAAAGACAATTTGTGCTGCTTCGGGATCCTTCCAGATATTAAACTCTGCCGACGGAGTTCGGTTGCCAACTTCATGACCGCCACCCATAATAACAATCCGCTTGATTTTTTCAGTAATGCGCGGGTCTGCCCGAAAAGCAACACCGAGGTTGGTAAGTGGTCCTACTGCGATTAAGGTGATATCACCGTCTGATTCTATTAGGGTATCAATCAAATAGGATACGGCGCTTTTTCTTTGTATTTTACTGGTTGCAGGTGGAATTTCCAAATAGTCACCATGATATTCAATGACTTGACCATCTTGAACAGCGCTTGAGGCTGTTTGTCTCGTTTCAGCATGTCGTTCTGGAATTAATTCTGCCACCATGGGTTCTGCACAACCTCGGTAAACAGGAATATTCTTTCCCAGTAGATCAACCACGCGAAGGGTGTTTTCTGTTGTATTGGGCACCGGCTTGTTCCCGCAAACCGTTGTCAGTGCCAATAAATCCAGTTGAGGGTGAAGAGCTGCACAAATAATGGCTATAGCGTCATCGGATCCCGTATCTACATCTAAAATAATCTTTTCCTTTTTCATCTTTGTTCCCCTCTCTTTATATTGTTCTCCAATAGACTACATGATTAATTTTGGAAAACAAGGATAGCTGTTCGTATTTTTCTTACGATCTTACTCTATCGATTTCATCTAGCGATGTCAATTGTGTGAGAAATTAGTTTTTCACAGATAGAAAAGAAAATCGAAAATTTCTCTTAAAAAAAATGATTATTAATCAGGCAAGAACATTGATAGGCTGAACAGAAATTATGATTCGTGGCTTGTGTCATCGATGCTATACATTTTCCCTAGAGTGGTTTATCATAAGACCAGATAGAATAGAAAGGCTGGGCAGATATGAAAGGTATATTGGTTGAAAATGGAAATTGGGGATCGTCAAAGGTGGACGAATTGATGGAATGGATTGTCCGTGCTGCTTCCGAAGAGGAGATCGAGTTGACACGGGTGAAAAATGACCAGCTCTTGGTGATGGTTGACAAGGGATGGGGATGGGTGGAATCATCCGTGATCATTGATGTGGATTTTGTCTTGTTTTGGGATAAAGATCTGTTGTTGGCGAAACAATTTGAAAATATGGGAATACGGGTTTATAATTCTTCTGAAGCAATTGAAGTTTGCGACAACAAGATGAAAACACACCAGGTGCTGGCAGAGGCAGGGATTCCCATGGCAACCACTATTTTTGCTCCCTTTATTTACAATAATATGGTTCGGAAAAATTTCGAGTATTTGGATCGGGTGATTGCGAAACTAGGATTTCCTCTGGTGGTGAAAGAGGCCTATGGGTCCTTTGGTCAACAGGTGGCCTTAATGGAAAATCGAGAAGACTTGGAAAACTGGATTTTGAAGGTTGGAGGACGGCCGCATTTGTATCAGCGGTATATTCGGGAAAGTCATGGAGAAGATTTAAGGCTTAATGTAGTGGGCGGCAAAGTAGTGGCGGCAATGAAACGATCTTCGGAAACTGATTTTCGGGCGAATATTACCTTGGGTGGCCGGATGGAGTCCTATTTGCCTTCTGACGAGGAAGCTGAATTGGCCATAGAAGCAGCAGCAAAATTAGGACTCGATTTTGCTGGTGTAGATTTGCTTCAAACCCGTGAGGGACCGGTGATTTGCGAGGTGAATTCGAATGTTCATTTCATAAGCTTAGAGGCGTGCACAGGTATTGATACGGCAGTGCATGTAATGCGCTGGATAAAAAGCGGAGAACAGATCTCATGACCGGGTGGATATTATATTGTCGAGAAGATGCAGAAAAGAACAGTGCTTATATTCGGTGGTTTCAAGATGAAGGGAAATTGCTGGGGATGAGGATTGACCTTAAGATTCTAGAAGACGTAGAGGGATTACAGGAGCAAGTGCTCCCAGATTTTGTTTTGAATCGATCACGGGATGCCGAAATTTCGGAACAATTGGAGGCCCTTGGTGTGCGGTGTGTAAACCCAGCGTGGGTCAGTCGAATAGCCAATGACAAGTTGGAAACCTATCGTTTTTTTAAGGAACATCAAATCCCAATGTTACCAACATGGGGAGTCATTGTGGATAAAAACTTGAAAAACCAAAAGGCCTGTGGATATCCTTTGGTTGCGAAATCTGTTGATGGGCATGGCGGTTCTGAGGTGTTTTTAGTGGAGAACGCTGAAGCGTGGAATTTGGTTATGGAGTCGTTACTTGGAAGAAAAATTGTGATACAAAAGATGTGTGGAATGATCGGACGCGATTTACGAATCTTCGTATTAGAAGGAGAGGCCATTGCGGCTGTGCTACGGGAATCAGAGAGTGATTTTCGGGCGAATTATTCCCTCGGTGGTCAAATTCGATTGGTAGAGTTGACGGAAGCACAGAAGCGAATTGTTAAAAAAATATGCCAAGTCTTCCCCATGGAATGGGGCGGGATTGATTTGCTTTTTGACTCGGAAGATCATTTTTACCTGAACGAGGTGGAGGATGCAGTCGGAAGCCGCTCCCTTTCACAATTAACGGATCTGAATATTGCACGCATGGTGTTAAGCTATATACAGCGCAGTTAGGATGAAAAAAAGCGAATGTCATAGATCGAAAAACAAGGAAAAATTTTGAAACAGAGCATTATGTTTAAATGTGATCACAGGCAAAAATGATGAACGAGAATAGAGATTCGAATACGAAAATCTACAGCAATTGAGTCCCTATATGGGATGAAGGTTACTATAAAGGGTGCAAGCAATAACCGAATGGTTGAGGGCTTGCGCTTTTTTTGTAATGTAATAGTCAAAATACGAAGTGAAAGAAGGCTAGCAATGATTGAGAAAAGCATCTTTTCATGCGGGTCAAAAGTTTTTTTGAAAAAACCCTTGACAGCATTACTATGCTAGTGTACTATCTAGGTAGAACAGCAATACACAAACGAAGAAAGGAGAAGCATATGAAATTCGATAACAACCGCCCCATTTATTTACAGATTATATCGGAAATACGCAAGGATCTTGCGTCGGGAACTTTGGTTGCGGGACAAAAATTGCCATCAGTTCGTCAATTGGCCATCGACTATAAAGTGAATCCAAACACCATTCAGCGAACATTCCGTGAGCTAGAGGGAATGGGAATGACCTTTACCAAGAGAGGAATGGGTACTTTTATTACGGAGGATAAAGAAATGATTGAAGAGATTAAAATCAACGTTGTGGAAGGGTATGTGAATGCATATATTGAATCCATGAAAGCATTGAATTTGTCCAATGAAGAGATCGTTGAAATTGTACAGAAACGATTGGGAGGTGTAGCATGAACACACGAATAGAAATTACAAACCTTCAAAAAAAATATGGTCGAAAAGTTGTCATTCAGGACATGGACTTGACCCTGGAAAGCGGTAAGGTCTATGGCTTGTTAGGACCTAATGGACAAGGGAAAACAACCTTAATCAAGTGCATTGCAGGCCTTTTGACTCCAGAAAAGGGACAAATTCTAATCAATGGAGAAATGAGAGAAACGCGCCATAAGGGTATGATTTCCATGTTGGCGGACAAAGATCTGTTTTATAAGTGGATGACGGTAGAGGATACCATTAACTTTTATGATACCTTTTTCGAAGATTTTGATCGTGCAGACAGCGAAGAATTGATTCGCTTTATGGAGTTAGTGCCACAGGAGAAAGTGGAAAAACTATCCAAGGGTATGAAGGCGAGACTGAAATTGGTTTTGGTGCTATCAAGAAAAGCAAAAATATACTTATTGGATGAACCCTTAAGTGGGATTGATCCGGTATCGCGGGAAAAAATTGTTGAGACCATTTTAGGTCGAATCCGCCAGGATGCGGTTATGGTGATTTCTAGTCATATGGTGCATGCGATCGAATCCTTGTTGGATGAAGTCATTATGCTTTCGAACGGGAAGATTATTGCCAAGGAAGAGGCGGAAGTGATTCGAAGCGAGAAAGGTATTTCGATTGACGAGTATTATTTGGAGGTGTTCAGACATGCTTAATCTAATGAATTTTGAATGGAAAAAAACGTGGAAAGTATACGTACTGGGAATTGTTAGTGTACTGCTGGTTTATGCATATTTGGTTCTTCAAGGGACCGATAATCTTTACCGGGGAGAACTTGGAGCAGGAATCGCAACAACGCTGTTGGTTTTATTGATTACAGTTGGATCATTTTTCTTGCTTTTTCATTCCATTAGTCTCTTATCAGTAGATGTGAAGGAAAAAGGGTATTTACTCTTTAGCACACCAAACTCAGCGTGGAAAATTTTAGGTGCAAAGTTAGCCGTGGTATTTTTGCGATTTTTCATTTGGGGATTTATGGTTGCGGGAATCTTTTTTCATATGATGAGTTCTTTGAAGATTGAAGAATTGCAAGGTGTTTTGTTGCATAATGTACCACAAATCATAGTTCTGATCTTGATTTCTGCTTTGGCTTCATTGTTTTTCACAATGACCATCTATTTTTTGATCAGCATTACAGCGACGGTTCTAGCAAGCTGGAGACACCCTGTATTGTTTGTCATCTTGGCATATTTTGGATTGGCCTATGTGGTTGACTGGGTCGCCGTTAAGCTTGGCGAGTTGGTTAATTTACCAGTAACTTTTCAGTGGAATGTGCCGATGATCAATGAAATGAATGGATTTTCAATAACGGGTGCGATCAATTATAGTGCGCAAGGTGCTGTATTTAACATTGTGCCACTGCTGTTCTATCTCATTATTGGAGTTGTGTATTTTATGGCAGCAGGATACTTGCTTGATCGTAAGTTGAATATATAAAGGAGGAAGACCGTGAAACGATTTTTAATTGCCTTCCTTGCAGCTCTTGTTGTAGTGGGTGGCATTGTAGCAATTGGTATGTCTTTTCGTCCAGGCAATCAATCCAGTGATGTTTTCGGTTGGTTTGATGGTCTGAGTGAAAGTAATTTTCATATCGGAGATGGAGAGAATGGAGTAAGTAATCTGGAGAAGATTGAATTGGAAGACTCGATAGAGTGGAGTCAGGAACAGAAAATTACCATTGATAGCCAAGTGAGTGATGTTAAAATCATCAAAGGTGATTCAAATGAAATTGAAGTCAAAACAAGAGGAAAGGTTTCAAGTAACATTAAGGTTCACTTGAAATTGGAAAAAAAGAAAGATTCCATTCAAGTTCTTTTATGGCAAGAAAGGCCGGAGTCCTTCATTACGAACACAACGAATCTGGATACTGTGATTACACTACCTAAAGATTTTGCTGGTGACTTAGAAATTCAAAGCGATGTTGGTGATTTGGATTTCGGTGATTTTGAAGGTGATAGCTTGCGTGTAAATCTGGATGTTGGAGAAGTTCATGGCCTCGTCGATGCCGGAGAAATTGAGATTGAAACCAATGTGGGTGCGATTGACGTTTCTGTAATCGGTGGAGATATCATCTTGAAGTCGGATGTCGGCGAAATTGAATTCATTTGTGAAAAAGCAGATTCTTTACTTGTAACTGCAGATGTAGGATCCATTCAGGCGACCCTTTCTCAATCAGTGATTGACGCGGGTGTTGCAGCAGATTCTGGACTTGGAGATGTGAAGGGAAATGTGTCTTTTAAGGAAGGGACAGACCGAGAAGCGGCCATTCAAATGTACACAGATATTGGAGAAGTAAAAATCAATAAGCAATAAAGGAAGAACCGGAAAGATATCGACCCCCAAAAATTAGAGTGAAATCTAATCTTTGGGGGTCTTTTTAAATTTTCTGTGAAGAGATTCTTAAATCCACCTTAATTCAGTGATAAAGTTGGTTTTTTGATGATAAAATCAATAAGATGAATAATTGAAGAAAATGAAACTATTTGGAAATTTTAGACGTCTAATGTGGGAAAGGGGGTTGCCATGAGTCTGATAGAAGTGAAAGATATTAAAAAAGTATATCGATTGGGAAGTGAGAAAGTACATGCACTTCGTGGCGTTTCTTTTAATATTGAAGCCGGTGAGGTTTGTGTGATCTTGGGAAAATCAGGATCAGGTAAATCGACATTGTTGAATATGATGGCGGGTTTGGAAAAGCCTACCCGAGGAAGTGTCAAGATCAAGGGAGAAGTCGTCACCAAGATGAGCGAAAAGAAATTAGCGATGTTTCGACAAAAAAACGTTGGATTTATTTTCCAATCGTACAATTTGATGGGGGCTTTAACAGCACTTGAGAATGTCGCAATGCCGTTGACTTTTCGTGGAATAAGCAGTAAAAAACGAAACGCGGCAGCAAAAAAAATGCTGGAGAATGTTGGCTTGGGTGATCGAGTGAAACACAAGCCCAATCAAATGTCCGGAGGCCAGCAGCAGCGTGTGGGCATTGC
Organism: Gottschalkiaceae bacterium SANA; assembly: GCA_036323355.1. Taxonomy (GTDB): domain Bacteria; phylum Bacillota; class Clostridia; order Tissierellales; family GPF-1; genus GPF-1. The sequence continues at coordinate 54,975 of AP028876.1, forward strand.
CCGTGCACTAGTTGGGAAAGCCGAGGTGGTATTTGCCGATGAGCCGACGGGAAACCTCGATTCCAAAACTAGTGATGAGGTCATGCAGCTGATGGTGGATATTTGCAAACGCAACAATCAAGCGTTGGTCATTGTCACCCATGATGGAAGTGTTGGACAATATGCCGATAAGATCGTTTCAGTCTTAGACGGCGAAGTGCAGAATATCGTAGTGAAAGGGGAAAAACAAGATGAGCAAGCGTAAGGCGGTGGCATTCATCAGTATCTTGATGATTTTGATCACCATGATTCCAACAGGATTTGCAGCAGAGACAGATGTAACCGTTTCGATGACGACAATTTCTTCGAATAAAATTGAGAATGGGGATTCTTTCAATTTGGGAATTACAATTTCAAATAAGACGAATCAAACGATTAAGATCAAGGGTGTGCGAACACAGGATTCATCGTTTCAGATTACTTCATTAAGTGCCAGTATTTCAGGTGATTTAGAAAAAAATGGAGTAAGAAGCACCGACTTGATTTTGAAGTACTTTGGGGGTAAAAAGGATTTAATTATTGCCGTGGATTATGATATTGATGGGACGCCATATACGACAAGATTACGTACTGCCATGCCGGCAGTGCCTGTTTGGGAAGAAGATGATAATGCGGATGAGTCTAAAGATTACCAACCAAACGTGATGGTGGATCCGACACAGACGATTCCCACACTTATAGCGGGACGCGCCAATACGATTACAATTGGATTCGTAAATGATGCATCCTATGAGGCAAAGAATATTAGGATTGAGCCGCAAATTTTGGGGATTGCAAATAGCCCTTTTGAAGCCAAGCAGGTATCGATTGTCAAAAATATTACCGAACTAAAAGCGGATCAATATGAGAGTGTTAGCTTTTCTGTTGATGTGAAGGGGAATGCCCCTTCCGGTCAGGTGATTATTCCAATCAAGGGAACCTATGAAAATGCCTTTGGTGATGAGTTTCCATTAACGATTAATTACTATGTGAAAGTGCAAAACTCCAATGCCATGCCAGTGATGGCCGTTCAATCTGTGAAAGTAGACAAAGGAACCTTAAATGCGGGAACGACCGATATTTTGCGTGTGACTTTGAAAAATACGGGATCTTTGCAAGTGAAAAACCTTTCGGCGCAGATCAGTGGATTCACAGCCAATGGTATTCAATTGAACAATGCGGTGGATACGCAATTTATCAAGCAGATTAATGGTGGGCAAGTAGCTGTATTGAGTTTTCCTGTAGCAGCGTATGAGAAAATCATCACAGGAAATCAGTCTTTGAACTTGTCTTTTGCCTATGAAGATGCCTATGGAAAAGCGGGCGAAAACACGGCAACAATTTTCGTGCCAGTGGAAGGTGAATCTGCGACTTCCAGCGATGGAAATGCCTACTTGATGTTGGAATCTTATGATTTTGGCGGAGATGCAGTAACTGCGGGGGAATCCTTTGATTTAACGGTTCGATTCCAAAATTCAAATACGGAAAATGCCATTGAAAATACAGTGGTTACGATTAGTTCCGAAGATGGCATTTTTGTGCCGGTCCAGAGTTCGAATTCTTTCTATATTGAAAAATTGGACCCGAAAGAGGTCTATGAACATACCTTTACTTTGAGCCCAAGCCGGGACGCCAAGTATCAGAGTTATAAAGTAAACTTTAACATTACACCAAACCATGGCATTGAGTCACCGGAAATCAGCATACCCGTGATCCAAGAGATGCGATTGAAGATTCAAGAGCCTTCTTATCTACCTTCTGCCACGATTGGGACGCGCATGGACTATGATGTGGACTTCTATAATACTGGAAGAACCACCCTGTACAACCTTGCAATTCGTGCGGAAGGAAACTTTGAAATGCCAGAGGGAAGTGATTCGTATATTGGCAACTTGAATTCTGGTTCCAGCAACTATTACAGTCTGACCTTGGTGCCTTCTGAGGAAAAAGTCGAGGGCGTGATCTACTTTGATTATGAGGATGCCGTGGGTGGCACTCATACCAAAGAGATGAAAGTCAGCATGTTGGCAACGCCTGGTATGGATGAAGGTGATTTTTCTGGAGGAGAGGAGTTTCCACCTGATTTTGAAGGGGGAATAGAACCTCCAATCGATGGAAAGAGTGGCATGCCACTTTGGGGTTATGGAATTATCGGGGTTGTTGCCCTGGGTCTTGTTGTGACCGTTGTCAAGAAGAGAAAAGCGAAAAAGGCGGAAGAGGAGTTGGATCTCGATGAATAATATCGATCTTTTCCTGATGGGGATACGAAATCTCTGGCGGAGAAAAGCGAGAACTTTCCTAACGGTCTTGGGCGTGATTATCGGGACAACAGCCATTATTGTCATGGTTTCCTTGGGCCTTGGGATGGAACGCGCGTTTATGGAGCAAATGGAGTCAATGGGAAGTCTGACCAATATAACCGTATATAAGAATTGGGAAGGCGGATCTGATACAGAATTAAATCAAAAAGCGATTGACAAGTTCAAAAAAATAGAAAATGTTGAGGCTGTATTGGCACAAAAAAACTCCTATATGAAAATCAGTACGGGAAAGTATATAGCGAGTTTGGGAATTAACGGTGTTGATTTGGATGCCTTGCAGGCCTTTGGCTTTAAAACAACAGAAGGACGATTGCTTGAAGAGACTGATAAGAATGGATTGTTGTTCGGGGCTCAGGCTATGGATGAGTTTTACAACCCAAGAAAGAAACAAAATCGGTGGGAACAAGAGGTTGAAATCGATTTGCTTGAGCAGAAGCGAATGGTGATCACCACGGATCAAATGTATGGCGAACCCGTGCAAGATATGAGTGGAGATATGAAGCGGCCCAAGCCTCACGATACCAAGGTTGTTGGTATCTTGGAAGAATCTCAGGATATACGAGGTTGGGGCATTTATATGGACATCAATGATATGCAGAAAATCTTGGAAGCGGATGCAAAAATAACGGGACAAAAATTCGATAAAAAGCTTGTTTATGACGATGTAACCATTAAGGTAAATAGCGTCGACAATGTAGCGGCGGTTTCAGAAACCTTAAAGACACAGGGCTATCAAACCTGGAGCATGACAGATATGCTAGAGGAAATGCGCAATACGGCTCGAACCATTCAATTGGTTTTGGCGGGAATTGGTGCGGTTTCTTTATTTGTAGCTGCGATCGGGATTACCAATACCATGGTCATGTCCATTTATGAAAGAACTCGTGAGATTGGTGTTATGAAGGTTTTAGGATCCCGTTTGGTTGATATCAAGCGACTCTTCCTGTTTGAAGCCGCCTTGATTGGCGGGATCGGGGGTTTGATCGGTCTGGGATTAAGCTTCGGGGTCTCGAAATTAATCAACTCGGTGGGTACAGGGGCTCTGGGGATGGGAGAAGTTTCCGGAATCTCTTATATTCCAGTTTGGTTGGCTGCCGCAGGTATTGGATTTTCCATGCTGATTGGTTTGATTTCGGGATATTATCCGGCAAAAAGAGCGATGAATTTGTCTGCTTTGGATGCAATACGCACAGAGTAGAAAGAAGGAGAGCAGATTTGCTCTCCTTTGTTTTATGTATAAAGCCAGTGTGATAGAATGGATAGGAATTGATTGTGGAATAAGGGTAAGAAATAGATAAGAAGAGCAGAGGGGAGGCACGATAAAATGAGAGGCATAGACGAAGAATCGCGCAAGTATCATCAGAAAATGGCAAACCGAGAGAAAGAGCTGCAGGAAATGATCGAAAGAAAAGAGCGAACGATTGAGCAGCGAATTGCAGGACAAGAACCCGGTTACAATAAGAGAAGCATACCCACTCCGATTCGGAGAGCAAAACATAAGCCGAATGCTAAGAAAATCAGAGAAGAAGAGTGGCTGGGGGAACAAGCGTCGCCGAGACAATCGTCTCCAAAACAGGCGCCTCAACAACAGGAAGCAAGACAATCGTCTTCAAGACAATCGTCTTCGAGGCAATTTGAATCGAGAGCAGGAGACATGCAGAAGACTTTTCAGAATTGGGGCGCTTCTCGTTCAAAATCTTCAGGGGATAATTCTAAGACCATCGGGCGTGTCATTCGTACGGTTGTCATTCTCTATGTTGTTTTTGGTCTTTTTGCAGGACTAGTGCCACGGATTGTTGGGAATCTGGGTGAATTTGTATCGGAGTTGAGCGAAGGATTTTCTACACCGGAGCCGGAGCCGGATTATGAATATGTCACCGAAGAAGTAATCAGGGAAGAAAAAGAAGTGATAAGAACGGATTCCATGCAATTTATCATCATGATGGACGGGTGGATGGCAACATTAGATGAGGCGCAGAGTTATTTGGCGTACGAGTATACGTCGGATTCTGATCTTGCCGAGGTAGAGAGCAGACGAAATCTGCTTCAAGAGAAAATGGATGAGGCTACGAATGAAATCACGCCTCCGGATACCCTTTCAACATATTGGGATTTCTTCTTGCAGGAACATGAGTGGACGGTCATGATGTTGACGAAAACAGTCGATGGAGAATCAATTGAGACTGATTTTGAGCAATTAAATCTTTTGCAATACGATAAATTTGCTGAACTTGTGCGGGTATGGAATGCAGAAGATGTGGAATATGAGGTTTCATTTCGAACCTATGATTATTATTTAATGCCGGTCACTGAATAGGAGGACAACATGAATCAACTAGAGAACGGAAAGATCCGCATTACCGTTAAAGAGCGTGGTGCAGAGTTGACGAGCCTTTATCATAAGGAATTACAGAAGGAATATTTGTGGCAGGCGGATCCAAGGTATTGGGGCAAGCATGCACCTGTGCTTTTTCCAGTGATTGGGGCGCTACGGGATGCGGAATTTATTCATGATGGGAAGGTGTTTAATCTGACCAAACATGGATTTGCAAGAGATCTCGATTTTATATTGGTAGAAATGGGTGCTGATTATTTAGAGTATGAACTCGAAGCTACCGAGAAGACGAAGACTTGGTATCCTTTTGATTTTTCTCTTCGTATTCGCTACACCCTTGAAGACGAGACGGTACATACAGACTATTTTGTAACAAATAAAGGACAGAAAGAGATGTTTTATTCTTTGGGTGCCCACCCGGCATTTAATTGGCCCTTGGAGGCAGAGGAAGAGTTTTCAGATTATCATCTACGATTTGCTAAACAAGAGAACTTGGATTCACTGATGATCAATCAAGAGACGGGTTTACGAAACCTTGAGAAAAGGAATGTGCTCGAGGAGTCTGCAGTGCTGGATTTGGATCATGCTCTTTTCAAAGACGATGCTTTGATCTTTGAAGGTGTAGAGTCGGATTGGGTCCGGTTTGAAAGTCAGAAAAGTGAACGTTTTATTCAAGTATCCTTGAAGGGATTTACGCATTTGGGGATTTGGACAAAGCCGAATCATGCACCTTTTCTTTGCATTGAACCCTGGCTTGGGCTTTGTGATCGACAAGATGCAACGAAACTGATTGATCAAAAAGATGGAATCCGCATGGTAAGTGCTGGAAAATCGAGTCAAGTTCGACTAACAATTGCCATTGGATAAAGGGATAAACAAAAGAAAATTTGAAAGACTGATTTGTAGGCGATTATCTTCTAAAGAGATCGCCTTTTTTATGTGCTTTTTAAGGAGAGAAGGATGGTTCGGGTTGACAAGGCATAGGTGAAACGGTAAAATTGGTATATACATATATACAAGTGGAGGTGGACATGGAGAAAGCTGTAATCTTTGATATGGATGGGGTAATTATTGATAGTGAACAAGCGCACAAGGAAGCCGCCTACGTGTTGATCGATCGCTTGGGTTTCTCTGTGAGCGAGGCTTTGTTTGAGACCTTTACTGGTCGACGCAGTGTGGATTGCTGGAAGATGATGATGGATGTGCAGGAAAAGGATTTCGATTTGGATCCGATTCTCTTGGCGGAAGAAGAAGAAAAGATCTTTTTTTCCCTATACTACGGAGAAAAACAAGCAGTTCTGGTTTCGGGCGTACAGGAGCTGATGATGAAATTTCGGGCGATGGGTATTCCCATGATTGTCGCATCTTCTTCACCAGTCATTGCCATTGAAAAAATGCTAACGTATTTTAAGTTAGAATCTGTATTTTCAGGTTTTGTTTCGGGGAGTCATGTTAAGCACGGCAAGCCTGCACCCGATATTTTTCTAGCGGCGGCAGAAAAATTGAATTTTAAGCCGGGTGATTGCTTGGTCATTGAGGATTCAGATGCAGGTGTGGAAGCGGCAAATCGCGCGGGTATGAAGGTCATTGGCTTTGCCAATCCGAATTCCCACAACCAAAAATTGAACAAAGCTAATTTAGTTGTAGAGGATTTTATGAAAGAATGGGATCAAATACAAAAACTGTTGAGGTGACGAAAGATGAAAGCAATTATTAACGGGAAGATGATTCTTCCAAACGAAGTCGTAGAAAACAAGGTGCTGATCTTTGATCAAAAGATTCAAGAAATTACGGATGTGATTCCAAAAGGCATTGAGGTGATTGATGCAAAGGGTGCTTATGTGGCGCCAGGCTTTGTGGATGTGCATATCCATGGGGCAGGCGGTCATGATGCCATGGAGGGAACACGGGAAGCTTTGGAAGCGATTAGCAATAAGATTGTTGCTGACGGGGTGACCAGCTTCTTGCCAACAACGATGACCATGGATAAAGCAGCCATCCGCCAAGCTTTTGCCCAAGCAAAATTGGCAATAGATACGGATTTGCCAGGTGCTCGACCCATTGGAATCAACATGGAAGGGCCATTTATTTCTTTGGCTAAGAAGGGTGCGCAGAATGCAGATTATGTGAATAAGCCGGATTGGTCATATATTGAAGGATATGAAGATGTGATTCGCTTGATGACCATTGCACCCGAAGAAGATGAGAATCAGACCTTTATTAAAAAAGTGAAAGAAGAAACAGATATTCGACTCTCAATTGGCCACTCCAATGCATCTTTTGAGGAAGCCTTGGCGGGAATTGAGGCGGGTTGTTCCCATATGACACATTTTTTTAATGGAATGACGGGACTGAATCATCGAGATCCAGGCTGTGTGGGTGCCGGATTTTCTTCTGATGTTTATGTGGAACTGATTTCTGACACGATTCATATTCACCCCGGATTGTTCGAGTATATTGTAAAATCCAAGGGATTGGATCGCGTGGTTTTGATTACAGACTGCATTATGGCCGGCGGATTGGAAGATGGAGAATACGCTTTGGGTGGACAAGCTGTAACCGTAGCAGGAGGTGCCGCACGACTTAAGGATGGTACCCTTGCTGGAAGTACGCACAGTTTGATTAAAGCCGTGGAAAATGTGAAAAAGCATACCGACTTTAGTCTTCCTCAAGTAGTGAGAATGGCGACTTTGACACCGGCTGCATCCATTGGGGTTGATGCCATGAAGGGAAGTTTGGAGATTGGCAAGGATGCCGATTTTGTATTCTTCAATGAAGATTTTCACGTGCAGACAACCATCATTGCTGGAGAAAAACGATATCAAGTATAGGATGAGAGCCTTAGGGCTCTTTTTTCTTGTTCTTTTTTGGAATTCAGTGGAAGAAATTAGAGCAGAAGTGCTACAATGGAGGAAAGGCGCAAGGAGGGAAGAGATGAAACGGTGGAAAGAATGGAGTATCGGATTGATCATCTTAACCTTTGTAATTTTATTGATTGCAGGCGCTAAATGGATGAATCAGCCAAGCAAACAAATCATTCCGAAAGCCTTGGATTCTTCGGGAGAATGGGTTCGAGAGTGGAAGTTGAAAAAAAATGTGTCAGACGGCGTGGTTTTTGGAAGAGGATGGTTATTTTTGGAGGAGTCATGGCTGCGGGCCTATGATTTAGAAGGAAGTCTTTTGTTTGAAAGACAGATTTCCATGCAGGATGACTGGAGTGTATCGGAACGCCGCCTTTATATTTACAATCGTCCGACAGGTAAGATTGAATGTTTGTCACCGACCTATGAAAGTTTGTGGGCCATTAGCTTTATGAGGCCGATTGAATCGGTTTTCCCCTACCAAGGATTGTTGGCAGTTAGTGCAAAGAGCGGTCAAACCAGCGAACAATTAATGATCCTTGATCCGCAAGGCGGACAAGTCCTGGCAAATCTGTCGTCTCCCAATACAACGCTGCTCTTGGCGAATCGTGCTGAGACAGGTTATTTTGTGTCGGGGGTTCAAATGAAAGATGGGTATTGGCGGAATTATATTCTTCACTTTGATCAGGCTGGTAATCTTTTGGATGATTTAAAGGTGAATGAACCGGTCATTTTGGCAACGCGGATGCTGGACTCACAAACCATGTTGATCGTTTCGCAAGGTTCCTTGGCACTCTATCAAAGAGAGTCAATTATGAAACGAATTGAGTTGGATGTCTATCCCAAAGCCGTTGAAATCCAAGAGATGGGAATTGACTGTTTATTGACAGATGAATCGCACGGTGAGCTGATTCGTTTGGATCAGGATCTGAATATGGTAAAACAATTGGATGGATTGCCTAGTTTTACACATTTGGTTCTCTATCAGGGGTATTATTATCTTTGGAATGAAAAGGAATGGGGAATGGTTGAAATAGAATCGATGACCTATATTCCTGGTACCAAGTTGGAAGAAAAAATTGTGGCTCTTGTGCCGGTTGAGGGAGAATTGTGGCTGGTACATGAGTATGGAATCGATTTGCTTTATTGGCGGAAGGAGGCGTAATCCATGGATGGAATGATGACACAGCTATCGGGAACAAACTTATTGGATATTATCGTCTTGGCTTTGTGCCTGTGGTTTTCAATTGCGGGTGCAGTTAAGGGTTTTGTTTATACCTTTTTTAAATTGGCTGCTTTAATCTTGTCTGCTTATTTGGCCAAGGTGTATAGTTCAGTGGTTTCATATTATCTGACGGACCATTTTCAATGGGCGGAAAGCAGTGTACGACAGATCCAATCTTTTTTAACGGGAATCTTAGACAAAATTGGAATCAATGCAGAACTGATCGATACATTAAAGTTGGAACAGGTGAAAGGTTTATTGACGCCTGATGTGAGAGCTGGATTGAGTGCACAAGGGATTTCACCAGAGGCGGCGGAGAAGGTATTGGCATCTAAGCACTTAGAAATTTTATCTATGGATCAAGGGACTATTTCTGGAATTACGGGTCATTTAAGCCAAATGATCTTTTCTGGCTTGGTAATGGTTGTTCTATTTTTACTCTTTTATGCCCTAGCTTCTGTCTTGGTTATGTTGCTTGACCGCATTGCAGATCTGCCAGTCTTGAGCACGATGAACGCATTTTTTGGATTTCTATTTGGTTTGCTTAAAGCGATTATATTGATTTGGATTTTAATGGCAATGGTGCAGCCTTATACCTTGGTTAACCCTGATGCTGCAATTTCACAGTGGGTGCAGACGGCGAAACTTGGACACTGGCTCTTTGCCTATAATCCCATCGCATGGTTTGTCTTTTAATTGAGAAGGAGTGCAAATGAATCTTGACTGGATCTATCTTGCTATACTATTGATCGGCATCGAGATTGGACATCGGAAAGGAATTCTATATTCTGCGGCAATTTTACTTTTGTTTTTCCCCTTGAGGATGGTGAGTTATCGTCTTGCATTTCTACTTTCAGATTTTGTCTTAAATCGATTTAAGGGGATCTTGGATTATCAATTGCAGTGGACAGAATCCGTGGTCCGAACGGTAGAGGCGGGGGATCTTACGCATTTTACAAAAGGAAGCAGACTTTTGCTTGAGCATCCCATGATGCAGAATGACCGAACAGCAAGTTGGATTGGTGAGATGACACAAGGTATGATTGTTACCCCGGGTGGTATTGACCGATTATCAAATTTGAATTTGATTCAGGCCATTGCCTTTGTGGTCTTGCTTGTATTATTGGCAGTGGCTATGGTTCTTGTAGGAAAAATGACCCAAAAATTAGAATTTGGAAAACATGATCAAATTGGCGGAGCAGTGGTTTTTTCGATCCTTGGCTTGTTCCTTGTCTATCAAGCGCTTTTGGTGGTCGGGCCTAGTATTTGGCTGGTGCCGGCAAGTCCGATTTCACAAGGCATGGCAGATAGTTGGATGATCAAGAAATTATTTACACACAATCCGTTGATGTATTTATAGGAGGAGTATATAGATGAAAGTAAATGCAATTGGACTTCCATGTCCACAACCGGTAATTCAAACAAAAAAGGCCTTGGAGGCGATTGAGTCTGGCCTTGTTGAGGTGGTTGTCGATAATATGGTGGCAAGAGAAAATGTGAAAAAACTGGCAGCTAAGCTTGGATTTCCCTGCCAAGAGAGGGAAGAAGGCGATAAAATAATCGTTATGATTACAAAGGGCCAAGATGCAGTAAAGCCGGAAGTTTCGGCCGCACAATTGGCACCGCGCACCCTTGCAATTGCGGCAGAGACCATGGGTCGCGGCGATGAAGAATTGGGAAAAATTTTGATGAAGGGATTTATTTACAGCTTAACAGAAGTTCATCCTTACCCCAAAACGATTCTTTTTTATAATGGTGGAGTCAAACTCGCTTGCGAGGGGGCGGAATCCATTGAGGATCTTGAAAAATTGGAGGCTGCCGGGGTTGAAATCTTGGTATGCGGGACATGCTTGAATTTCTTTGATCTCGGTGATAAAATTGCCGTTGGGTCTGTGAGTAATATGTACACGATTGTCGAGGCCTTGCAAGACACTGAAAATACGTTGATTTTATCATAGGAGACAAAATGGATATTTTTTATATTTTCACTTTTGATTCTACCCAGCAAGCAATGCGTTGTGAGAAGGAATTAAAAGAAGAAGGGTTTCGTGTTCGCATTATTCCAACACCAAGAGAAATTACAGCGAGCTGCGGATTATCTTTGCGTTTTGAAAAGAAGGATCAGGGACTGATTCAAGACAAGGTGAGAAAACAAGGTCTTGAAATCATGGGAATCTATCGCGTGGAGAAGGAAGGCTTGAAAAAGCAGGTCTTTCCCTTAAACGAAGAATAGGGAGGCTATCATGGCGGTTATCCGTAAGTACTATGCAGGCGACATTTTATGGTTGAAGAAACAGCACCCTTGCGGGTCTCATGAGTGGAAAGTGATTCGAACGGGCTCGGATATGAAATTGAAATGCATGGGGTGTGAGCGGGAAGTTTGGATTGAACGTCGAGAGCTTCACAAAAGAGTGAAGAAGGTGGTTCTTTCCATGGCACCCAAAGAAGAGAATGAGTAACCAGCGCAAATGCGTTGGTTTTTTTTCGTCGTAGAAAAAGACAAACGAACGTCAGTCGCAACGAATTATGACGAACTTGAAACAAAATAGTAAAAGCGTTATAATATGAATAATTGACTGAAAAGAACGACGAAGGAATCGAATGTTAAGCAATTATGACAGAACTATGTTTAAATCGTAATAAATGCACGAAGAATAAGAGCTATAACTCAGGTACAATAAAAATAGGAAAACGTTTTTAATGGAGGGGTAAAATGAAATTTGCGAGCAGAATGGATCGAATCAAAGCATCTGAGATCAGAGAACTATTGAAATTAACCCAACGACCTGAGATTATTTCATTTGCCGGTGGCCTGCCTGCACCGGAATTGTTTCCGATCAAGGCCATGCAAAAAGCCCTGAATGACACAATGGAAAAACAGGGAGCCCAAGCCTTGCAATACGGACCGACGGAAGGCTACGATCCACTTAGAAAGCAGATCGTTGAATTGATGAAATCAACAGAAATTGAAGCAAAGTATGAAGATATTTTGGTTACAAATGGATCCCAACAAGGTTTGGATTTCTCCGGCCGTGTGTTCTTGAACGAAGGCGATTATGTGATTACAGAAAGTCCAAGTTATCTGGGGGCTCTTAGTGCCTTTAAAGCCTACGAGTGCAATTTCTTAGATGTAGAAACTGATGATGATGGCATGAAGATGGACAAATTGGAAGCAACGATCAAGGCCCATGGTGATCGCGTGAAGATGATCTATGTTATTCCAGATTTTCAGAATCCATCAGGAAAAACCTGGTCTTTGGAACGAAGAAAGCAATTGCTTGAAATTGCAAAAAAATATGATCTACCGATTGTAGAAGACAATCCGTATGGGATGTTGCGTTTTGAAGGTAAGATCTTGCCTTCAATTTATAGCATGGATACCGACGGGCGGGTCATCTTTTTGGGAACATTCTCGAAGATCTTGATACCTGGTTTTCGTCTGGGTTGGGTTTGTGCGAGCCCAGAAATTTTGCAAAAATTTATTCTGTGCAAACAAGGTGCCGACTTGCAGGCGGGTACGATTAACCAGATCGCAGCGTCTAATTTAATGGATGAGTTTGATATCTATGAGCATGTTGAAAATCTAAAAGTGGTTTACAAAAAACGTCGAGATGCAATGTTGGCGGCGATGGATACATATTTCCCTGAAGGAGTTACCTATACGAGACCAGCTGGTGGCTTGTTCACTTGGGTTGTTGTACCGGAAACTATCGATACCAAGGCCTTGGGCATGAAAGCCATTGAAAACCTTGTTGCTTTTGTACCAGGCGGTTCTTTCTTCCCGAATGGGGGCAACGAGCGTTGCATGCGAATGAATTACTCTATGATGAATGAAGAGAAGATTGAAGAGGGCATTAAACGCCTAGGTGAGTTGATTAAAAACGAATTATAGAAAGAGTTTTTAGGCCGCTTGCAAGCGGCCTTTTCTTTTCTTGCGTAGCCAATAAAGTTGTGGTATACTATTTCGTGCAACAGTATTCCTTGTCCGTGAGGACCGGAGACCATAAGGAGGTGGAAAAAATGAGAAAATATGAATTAGGATTGGTTGTTAAACCAGACTTGACTGATGAAGCACGTATTGCTGTGATCACTAAGTTCCAAGGTATTATCGAAGCTCAAAAAGGATCCGTCGTGAAACTTGACGATTGGGGAAAAAGAAAGCTTGCTTACGAGATCGAGAAATATCGTGAAGGTTATTACTCATTTACAACGTTTGAAGGTAACGGAGACGTAGTAAACGAATTGAACCGTATCGCGCGTATTTCAGAGGAGTTACTTCGACACTTGATTATCCGTGTAGAAGACTAAGTCCGAAAGGGTGGGATTTGAATGAATAAAGTAATCTTAATTGGTCGATTAACACAAGATCCAGAATTGCGATTTTCACAAGGTAGCAATATGGCTGTCGCACACTTTAGTGTTGCGGTAGATAAGGGATTATCTCGCGATAAGCGAGATGAAATGGCGAGACAAGGGAAGCCAACAGCTGATTTCCCCCGTGTGGTTGTCTTTGGACGACAGGCGGAAAGTTGTGCCAATTACTTATCAAAAGGTCTTATGGTTGCAGTAGAGGGAAGTATTCAAACTGGTTCTTATACGAATAAAGAGGGACGAAAGGTTTATACAACAGAAGTGTTGGCAAATCGAGTTGAATTTATTGAGCGAGCCAATGCATCGAAAGGTGCCGGTCAGCCAAGTCAACAACGACCTTCATTTGATAATCGTCCAGCACAACAGACGCAAAATCAAAATCAAACGAATTCCAACGATGATTTCGACAGTTTCAGTCAGATTAATGACGACGAGATACCATTTTAAAGGAGGAAACGAACATGGCAGGAAAACCTCGTTTTCGCAAACGCAGAAAAGTAAATCCTTTTGCGGGCGATAACATGAAAAAAATCAACTATAAAAATGTTGAGATTCTTCGTAAGTGTGTAACGGATCGTGGTAAAATTTTACCACGTCGTGTCTTGGGCACAACAGCCGTAGCACAACGAAAAGTCACAATTGAAATTAAGAGAGCACGCCAATTGGCATTGCTACCTTACACAGCAGAGTAAAAGTTCACCCACAGAGATGTGGGTGTTTTTTTTATTCGATTAATGGGGTGGGTCGTAGAATCTTATTTTATCGGTTACGAAATTGTTAAGGCTCACTTGGAAGAGACGCGGTCTTTTTGTGTTACAATTAATCAATGAGGTGAATCATGGGGAAGATAGAAGTAGCGGTAGGGATTGCGATCAGAGAGGACGGCGCCGTCCTTTTGGGGCAGCGAAAAGAATCAATGATTCACGGCGGAAAATGGGAATTTCCCGGGGGGAAGATCGAAGCGGGAGAAATGCCATCGGAAGCCCTGATTCGCGAATGGAAAGAAGAAGTTGATGCTGATCTGACTCATATTCAATTTTGGAAAAAGTTGGACTATTCATATGGAGATAGAGACCTTATTTTATATCTGCATTTTTGTGAGATCACATCGGACATAACTGCGATTGTCCATCAGGAGTTGCGATGGTGTCATCCATCGGATCTGGAAGAAGGGTCAGTTTTAGAAGCCGATCAGCTTATTTACAAGGCCTTGATCAAACGAGATTTATTTGATACAGATGAGCCCGCCATGGTTGAATTTTTACACTGGTACAGGGAGAATGCGAGAGACCTCCCTTGGCGAAATACCCGGGATCCTTATCGAATCTGGTTGTCTGAAATCATGTTACAGCAAACGCGGGTTGAAACGGTAATAGACTATTATTGTCGATTTTTGGAAAAGTTTCCATTGGTGGAGAGCTTGGCAAAGGCTCCCGAGGAAGCGGTGATGAAGGCCTGGGAAGGATTGGGTTATTATTCGCGGGCGAGGAATCTTCATGCCTGCGCAAAGGAAGTTACAAAGCGCGGTGCATTTCCAACAAGCAAAAGAGAACTTTTGAAACTACCCGGAATTGGAGACTATACTTCAGGAGCGATTGCCAGTTTTGCTTTCTTGGAACGGGTTCCGGCGGTAGATGGAAATGTTTTGCGGGTGGCGGCTAGATGGCTTGGCATTTGGGAAGATATCATGAAACCGCAAACCCGTAGTGGAATCGCTTCTTTGTTGATGGAGCGATTGCCCAAGGATGTAGCGACCTTTAATCAGGCAATGATGGAATTGGGTGCGACAATTTGCAAACCTAAAAATCCAGATTGTAACCGATGCCCATTAGAGGGTGATTGTTATGCCAAGTGGCATGGGGAATTGTCTGAGTTGCCAATCAAATCAAAGAAGAAAAAGCCAAAGCGCGTAGAAGTAGCCGTGGGTCTGATTCACATTGGAGACCGGCTATTAATGGTGAAACGCCCATCGGAAGGCTTGTTAGCTGGGCTTTGGGGGTTTCCTATTGGAGAGGGCGAGACCCAAGAAGCCGCGCATGCAGCTTTGAAGGATTATTTGGAAGAGCATTTCGATCTGAAGGTGATGGCGGGCCGTTGCGGAGAATCCGCCGAACATGTTTTTACCCACAGAATTTGGATGATGAAGACTTATCACTTTGAGGTAAGTAAAATGCCAGAGGTCGCGTATCCGGTGAATCGAGTATTGCATGCAAGCGAATTTGATCAGTTGGCGATTCCAACAGCTTTCCAAAAGATCATAAAAAAAGGAAGCCTTTAGGCTTCCCTTTGTTTATGCTTCCACGGCTTCCATAAACTCAATTCGCTCACCATTAGGGCCTTCTGTAAATAGAAGCAGGCTCCCGTCGATGGGGGTATTGATTTCTTTGGTGATGGGATAGCCGGCAGCGACTAAAGCGGCTTTCATTTCTTGATTGGATTCGGAATAGAAGGCGAAATGATTGATGACACCTGTAGATCCGATTTGATCGTTATTGGCCTTGTAAACAAACTCAAGGGTAAATGTGTCTAGGGTAAGAAATAACAATTGATTTTCTCCACCTGCAAATTCGTGGGTAGCGGTAAATCCCAATAGATCGACATAGAACTGGCGCGATGCTTGCAGATCATTGGTACGAATCGCGACATGTGCCGGTTTGATTTTCATAATTGCCTCCTCTTTCTTTCGATTTCTTCTTCAGTATAAAAGAAATCGAAAGAAAGAGGAAGGAAACGAAAGAAAGAATAGAGAAAATGTTTGAAAATAAGGAGGTATGGGATATGAAAATAGCGGTGTTCCATCAACGAATGCAGGAAAATATGCAAAAGGTTATGGTTGGAAAGGAAGCGCAGATCACACAAGTCCTAACAGCTTTTTTATGTGGGGGACATATTTTATTGGAGGATGTGCCAGGTCTGGGGAAGACGAAACTGGCTCGATCCTTATCTCGCTCTTTGAATCTCCCCTTTGCGCGGATTCAATTTACGCCTGATCTTTTGCCGTCGGACATTACGGGTGTCAATGTATTTATGCCCAATGAAGGGCGGTTTGAACTGAGAAAGGGTCCTTTAATGACCTCCTTTGTGTTGGCAGATGAAATTAACCGTGCAACCCCACGGACTCAATCGAGTTTATTGGAGGCCATGGAAGAATCGCAGGTTACCATTGATGGAGAAACCCATGCTTTGGGCCAACCTTTTTTCGTTATAGCAACGCAAAATCCCATTGAAACGGGAGGAACTTTTCCACTGCCAGAAGCGCAATTAGATCGCTTTTTTATGAAGCTTTCCTTAGGCTATCCAAGTCTGGAAGAGGAGGCGACTATCCTTTCTCGTTTTGAAGGGAAAGATCCCCTTGTGGATCTGGAATCTGTTGTTGGAACCGAAGACATTTTAGCAGCGATGAAGGAGACGGAAGAAGTGATTGTGAATGACGCGGTTAGAAATTATATTTTGCGTCTGGTGCACAAGACTCGGACCCATTCTGATCTGCGGATGGGGGTTTCTCCGCGGGGTTCTTTGGCACTCTTTAAAGGTGCACGTGCTTATGCGGCCTTGTTGGGGCGAAATTATGTTCTGCCGGATGATGTGCAAGCCCTTTTTGTTTCTGTTGTCGCTCATCGGATGATTCTATCCGGCGATGCTCGGATGCGGGGGAAATCGACGGAAGACATTGCAAATGAAATTGTAGGGAAAGAATCGGTGCCCATGGAAGATACGAATCATCATGTGGATTAGAGGGGGATTGATCTTCGGATTCATTCTGCTCCTTGTGACCAAATGGAAAGACTGGTCTATACTTGGACTGAAGACGAAAAGAACATGTCTGGATCATTCGATTTTTTTGGGTGATGAGACGACCTTATCCTTTATGATTGAGAATCGAAAGGTACTGCCCTTGCCGTGGATTCAATGGGAGGTGGCTTTGCCGGATGGGATTTGTGAGTCAGACATGCCCAAGCGCGAGCGACTATTGGTAACCAGTTCCTTGCTTCCCTATCAGCGGTTGAAGCGACGGGTTTCTGTAAAGGCAACAAAACGAGGATACTATGTCTTTCGAGAAACAAATTTTATGATTGGTGATTTGCTTGGGGTGGTAAAATCTGAGTATTCGGACAAGCAGTTTGATGTTCTTTCCGTTTATCCCAAAGTGGAGTCTTTGACTTCGATTTTGCCCTTGGCAACTTTTCCCCAAGGAGATATTTCGGTTCGTCGGTGGATTTTACCCGATCTGTATCAGCCCGTTGGTGCGAGGGCGTATCATCCAGGTGATCCAATGCGTATGATGGATTGGAAGGCGACAGCGCGACATGGGGCTTTGATGGTGCGAGAATTTGGATTTACGGCAGAACCGCGGCTTTCGATTCTTTTGAATATGGGAGAGAATTTTCGTCATTTACTAAGACCTAAGGAACGGGAGCGTTTGATTACCTTTGCGGCGAGCTTGGGGGTTCATGCCATCGCAGAAAAGATTCCCGTGGCTTATGAAACCAATGCTTTTTTGCGGGCGGCGGATCCCTGTATGGAAATTGAACCCGTTTGGCATGCCGATCGGGGACGGCAAATTCTTGAGAAGTCTGCGCGTATTGCTGATCAGGTAAGCACTGATTTCCAAGACCTTTTATGGGCGCGGTTGCTACAATTGCCAGAGAATACGACCTTGCTTGTGGTTGCCGAATCCCTTTCGAAAGAGGCAAGACAAGCGATTAATCGAGCACGGTTTGAAGGGAAATCGATCCAGCTTGCAATTTTGAATCATAAGCAGGCAAGTGATTCGGACATCAAAATTCCATGGAAGGAGGGTTCTGGCGATGGCATCTAAATGGAATCAAGTGATTGGAACGGCAAATTGGATTTTCTATGCTTTGATGCGGTCTCTGATTCCTGGAGGTGTGATTCTTCATTTTTTTGGTATTCCCTATAGTGGCGCGATGTTTGGATTTAGCCTGGTGTTGGTTGTCTTTGCCTATAGGAGGCAGAATCCTTTGCAAGCAGTGGAAACGGCATTTTGGCTGATAACGGCGATCGTCTTTTCCTTTTTGCAATTCGATTTAGCTTTGACTCGACAGTGGCTAATGGTCGTTCTTTATGGCCTTTGGATTTTAAATCAGCAGCAATTGGAAGCCTATTTGATCCCCGGCGCCTTTGTGCAGTCTCTTCTTGTTTCTTTGGGGATGATTTTTGTGATTTTGACAGCAACACCGATGGTGGGCTGGGAAGAGACGGCCGCTTTTATTCAGTGGAGCATTCCTATTTATCTGCTTTCTGCGGCTTTGATGATGGTTCGAGTCAATCTTTTAATGGTCTACCGACAAAAGGGCGGGCATCAGATTAATCAAGAAAAAAATCTTTTGCTCTTTAATGGAATTTCAATGGTATTTTTTGTCATTGGCGGATTCTTTTTCTTTTCCGCATGGATGCCGCCAAGTTGGACTTCTGGAATTATGGCAATTTTGGGTCAATTGATCACTTGGATTTTATATCCGCTTGCAGTTGTACTGGCCAAGGGCAGTCAAATTCTAAAAAATTTAATTCTCTTGTTGCGACCCGATGCGGCAAATTCGGGAACAAGAGAGGGCGGGTTACCGGATCAAGACTTTGAATTGGGATCACAAGGGGACATAACGCCTTTTATGGAATGGGCGGGTTGGATCGTCTTGATCGTTATTTTACTAGTCGCAATTCTGATGACGATACGGCGGAAAAAGCGGGATTTCACGGCAATAGAAGATAAGCTGAAAGTAGAAGAGAAGAGTTTCTTGACCATAAATGAGATCTTTCATAGGCAAAAAAAGCCAGTCGATCAGAAAAAAAGTGAAGCAAATGAAGCCTTGTCTCGGTATAGAAAATTATTTGCAAAATGGTTGTATCTCTTAAAGCTAGAAAAGCTATCTTTGCATCCAGCGACGACAGCGAGCCAAATCGTCGATCTTGTGGAGGACATGGGGATAAACCAGGATGAAGTCAGTGAAATTGTGGATATCTATAATCGCGTGCGGTATCGTGACGACCAAACAAGATTATGGGAAGAGGAAAAAATGGAAAATGTAGTAAGAAACCTTGAAGAAAGTCGGAAGATTCAATAGAATGATAGAAAGGAGATGATCGGATGAAGATTCCGTTTATGAAATATCAAGGGCTAGGAAATGATTTTATCATTTTTCAGGCGGAAGAAATTGGAGAAATTCAGCGATCAGAATTGGCGATCGCGGTATGTGACCGACATTTCGGGATCGGTGCGGACGGTATGGTAGTCTTGTCGGAAGGCCAAGACTTAAAGATGGATTTTTATAATAATGATGGAACGGTTGCACCCATGTGCGGAAATGCCAGTCGGTGTATTGCCAAATATGCGGTTGAGCAGAACTTGGTAGCGGGTGATATTTTTACATTGGAAACGCTGGGCGGACCGGTGGGTCTTTCTCTTCAAGAAGATGGCAGGGTGCAGGTGGACTTGGGTGAGCCGGATTACTCAGTGGATCAAGTCCCTGTGAAATGTGAAATGCCGGAAATGGTAGAAGAGCCGATTGAAGCTGGTGGAGAGACTCTCTTGTGGACGGGTCTATTTATGTTAACGACTCATGCAGTTACCTTTGTGGAAGAGCAAAACGAAGAACGCATCGAAAGGGTGGGCTCAGCTTTAGAAAATATGACGGAGCGATTTCCCATCAAGACAAATGCGAACTTTGCCAAAAAAGTAGACGATCATACCCTGAGACTTATGACTTGGGAACGGGGGGCGGGAAGAACCCTGGCTTGCGGAACCGGCGCCTGTGCAGTCGTTGCGGTTTCAGATCGATTGGGACTCACGGAGGGACATGTACGTGTGATTATGGATGGCGGCGAATTGGAAGTTTATGTAGAAAACAATCGTGTGTTTATGATCGGCACGGGGGAAAAGATAGCAGAAGGATTCTACGAATACGGAGAATAGGATAACGAGGGGCAGAGTGTATGGAAGGAATCGCTTTAGGACTTGTAGTTGGTTTACAGCTTCGGTTTGATTGGTCTGGCAACCAGAAGAGGAGAATTACCAAGACCTTGTTTTTGCCGACCCTTTTGATTTTTTATCTGTTGCGGGCAGAGATGTTGGTTCCAACACTATTGGGCGCATTGTTCTTTGGTTGGATTGGTGATCTGTTTATGATGTTTCCCAGTGGGCATCGATGGAAGATGGTAGGTCCTGTTGCATTTGGAATTGGCCATCTCTTTTATGTGATTTCCTTTATCCAATATGGTGGCGTTTGGGCGATTCCAATAACTGGTTGGTGGGTGATGGTGTTATATCCAATTTGGATTTGGACCGGATACCGTTTGATGGGTGAAAGTTTGAAACGCTCGGGCCATGTTTTTCAACTGGCAATTCTCTATGCTGTTATTATTGGCTTCATGAGTTTGTTCGCCTATTCGATGCTGTATACACAGGGGACGATTTTGCCGTTTATCGGCGCTTTGATATTCATTTTTTCGGATACCATGGTTTTGTATCGAAAATATGGTCATCCGTTTGAACGAAATAAATTCTGGGTGATCGCAACCTATATGTTGGCACAGATTTTGATTATATTGGGATTTGTGGGACTGTGAAAGGGTAGAATGAGATGGATCAAAATCGAGCACAAATGAGAGAAGAGATTCAAGAGCTGATTTCGTCCGCTGTCAGTGCGGAGGACCAAGGTCTTCAAAAGCTGATTCAGGACCTTTACACGGACAGCAAAAGAGATGGGGATGAGGCAGGTATTGCCTATGCTCTTTATGCTCAAGGTATGGCCTTGTTGAATGGGATGTCCATTCGAGATGCCCTGGAAAAAATGGAGGAAGCTCGAAAACATGCAGTGTTAGCCGAGTCCAAAAAAACTGAAATCCGTACGATTTTCGGCATTGCCTTATGTCTCTTGTTTCAACAAAACTATGAGGAGTCCTTGGAGCAGTTTTTGAATTATATGCGCTTGTATTATGAGCATGAACATGAGTTTGACTTAAAGATTTACACCGCTCTGAATAATGTGGGTGAGCTTTTTCGCCATCTGGGAGAGTATGATACGGCTCTGCAGTATTATTTGGAAGCCCAGGAAGTCTGTGGGGAAAAAGATCCGAATTTTCTGTTGATCTTGAAGCCCAATATTGCTAATGCCTATATAAAATTGAGAGATCCTGATCAAGCCAGACGATATTTAGAAGAAACCGAAGCTTTGACGGCAATAGCTGAGGGATCTCAAGATGACTATATGATTCGTCAAACCTATGGGCACTTGGCTCATTTAGAGGGTGATCTTGAGAAAGCTGATCGGCTGTTAAACGAAGCCCTGACTTTTTACCGGACCTTATCAATCTATACCTGTATTATGGAACAGAATGCAGTTTATGAAGATTTATATGAAGTATACCAGGAGCGAGAACGCTGGGCCAAAGGGGAAGACCTCTTGCTAGAGGCCGTTAACTACAGCCGGGAAAATAAATTTTGGCTTTTGCATATTCATTATCTGGGGCTTTTGGCCAGGCATTTTGAGGAGAGTCATGAGGCGACTAAGGCTTATGACACCCTGCGTCGCTTCTATAAAAGTCAAATGAAGTATGATGAAATCCGTCGCACAAGAAAAATTCGAAATATCGAGTTGCGGATTGAGATGGACCAGTTGAAAAAAGAGAAAACGGCCCTTCACTCCATTGCCCGTTTGGACCGGCTAACGGGGATCTACAACCGCCGGGCTATGCAGGAACATTTTGAACAGTTTTTGCGAGGGGAATTTGCCATGGAGGGTGAAACGATTGCGGGTCTTCTTTTGGATGTGGATTATTTCAAGGAATACAATGACCACTATGGCCATCTTGCAGGTGATCAAGCATTGATTAAAATTGCCAAGGTCTTGGAGGAACTGGCGGAATCCTTAGGCGGCAGTGCCTATCGCTACGGCGGCGACGAGTTTTTGATGATGTTTGAAAACTTGTCGGAAGCATCAATGGTTGAGCTGACAGAAGCTCTGGGTGGGCGCATCAAAGAACTGAATATCATCCATGAAGCGGCTAGCGGTATCAATTGCCTCTCTTGCAGTGCAGGCATACTTTTGTTCAATCGAAATGAGTTAATCAGTTTTGAATGGGTTTTCAAGCAGATGGATGAGCTTTTGTACCTAGCCAAACGCAAGGGAAGAAATCGAGTGGAAACCAAGGTAATAAAATAGGCGGTCATATGGACTTGTTTATTTTCATGCTTTGATTACGGGATGTTTGTTTCTAGTTGGCTGCTACTTTGGGTATCTTGAATCGAGTGTTATAGGCAAAAAAGAGGCGACCCTAAAGGGTTGCCTCTTGCTTTATTCAATGGTTTTCAGTTGTCTAGCGATCGATAGAAAAGACTTAACGCCAAGACCCAGTACCTCTTCATTAAAATTAAACTTGCTGTTGTGAAGAGGGGCAACCAGTCCTTCTTTTTCATTTCTTGTTCCTAGGAAGAAAAAGAAACCGGGGACTTCCTGTTGATAGAAGGAAAAGTCTTCAGCACCCGCTGACGGTTGGGCCGGCTGGGTTTTAAAATCGGCAAAGGCTTTATGGATGTTTTCTGTTAATGCTTCATCGTTGATTACAGGGGGGTAACAAAAATTAAATTCCGTTTGAATTTTCGTTTGATAGGCCTGAGAAAATCCGGAATTGATGGATTGAATTCGTTCCATCAAAAGATCTAAGTTTTCCTTGGAAAAGGCGCGTAAGGTTCCTTCTAAACGGGCGGATCCCGCAACAATATTACGAATGGTACCTCCACTCATCTTTCCAAAGCTGACGACGGCCGTATCCATGGGGTTGATGCTTCTAGACACGATAGTCTGATAGGCCAATAAAAGTTCCGCTGCAACCACCAAGCTATCCTTGGCCGTATGTGGCATAGCACCGTGGCCGCTTTTGCCAAGAACATCCACATTCACTTCCGCATTGGTTGCCATCATAGCCCCTGCCTTATAGGCGATGACGCCTTCTGGAACCGTAGGGAAAAGATGTAGACCGAAGATGGCATCGACTTTATATTTTCGCAGGAGTCCTGCGTCGCAGATTAATTTCGCGCCCCCGATATTTTCCTCAGCAGGTTGAAAGATCAAGAGAATATTTTCTTTTAAAGATTTGTTTTTTAAGGCTCGGGCGAATCCCAAGAGGATGGCCATATGGCCGTCGTGACCGCAAGCGTGCATCATGCCTTTGTGTTTGCTGGCATAGGAAACATCACTTTCTTCTAAAAGAGGAAGCGCATCCATATCAGCTCGAAAGGCATAGGTTTTACTTCCGCTTGTACCGGGCATATATACATAGACCCCTGTTTCTAAAATTCGCTTTGGCGCATAACCCATTGCGGATAATTGTTGTTCGAGGTATGCGGCAGTTTTACTTTCTTCCAAGCTCGCTTCGGGGATTTGATGCAAGGCGCGTCGGTCCGCGATGATTGCCTGGAGTAGGTTAGAATTTGTCATGGATTCACCTCCAAAATTTCTTTAATTATACGTTTGGTTGAATAAAATGTCAAAAAAACAGAAATAACCTTTGACAAGACACCACGCTATGTTTATAATAGTGACAATTAACAAATGAATATTGTAGGGTGTATAAATTGAGGATGCAATGATCAAGAGTACGGAGGGGTCCGGAAAGGGTGAGTTGCCGAAGGGAAGAAATTCCTTGGGCTTATGTTTTAAGAGGCATAAGACTGTCTGTACGAGTCTGCCCAGATTCGTACAAGAAGAGCGTTTATACATGGGGTGAAAGAATGAATCAGCATTTTATGCGGTCATGAGTCTTTTGCTCATGACCGTTATTTTTATACCACCGATGAATAGTCTTCGTTCCGCAAGTAGCAAAAGGAACCAATTTGCTAGTGTGCGGTTAAAACGAAGGCGGTCAGCCAGGAACAAGGTTCAAGGCGGAATTCATCGCCCACCGATGAATAGTCTTCGTTCTGCGATTAGCAAAGAATTTCATTTGCTAACGAAGAGCAAAAAGAACCAATATGCTAGTATGAGCTTAAGTAAAGAGGGTCAGACTTGAACAAAGTTCAAAGCTGAATTCATTATAACTGGAAAGGAAGAGGATAAAATGAAATTATTTGGAACAATGGCAGCAAATGAAGAAAATCACTTGGAAATAGGCGGGGTCGATACCCTTGCACTGGCAAGGAAACACGGTACACCGCTATACGTGATGGATCAGGGATTAATCGAAGACAATATTGAAACCTTTTTATCTCGTTTTCAATCGGAAAAGTTTGATACTGATATTGTTTATGCATCCAAGGCATTTTTGAACCTGGCCTTTTGCAAATTGATTGCCGAAAAGGGATTGTCCATGGATACCCTGTCGGATGGAGATCTGTATATCGCGAAGCGAGCAGGATTTCCCATGGAACGCATTGTCATGCACGGCAATTCAAAAAGCGTGGCTGAACTGACCATGGCCTTGGATCTTGGGGTTGGTGTGATCGTGGTCGATAATTATGATGAATTTGTAAAACTAGATAAACTTACTCGCGAGCGTGAAGAGATGACACGAATTTTGGTTCGTGTAAATCCGGGTATCGAGGCCCATACCCATGAGTACATTCAAACTTCGACATATTCTTCGAAGTTTGGAGAAAGCATCTTTGATCCAAATATTTTCAACTGGTTCACGGAAATGAACGCAGCGCCTTATCTTCAGGTCGAGGGCATCCATTGCCATATCGGATCTCAGATCTTTGAATCCTCGTCCTTCTTACAGGCTGTTCGCGTAATGACGGAATTTGTAGCCAAGGTGGAAAGTGAGACCAAAATTCGATTAACCACTCTGAACCTGGGTGGCGGATTTGGTGTCTATTATACAGAGGGAGATGACCCGATTGCCCTTGGTAACATGCTTGACGCTATGATCGCTACCTTAGAGGAAGAGATTACAGATAGAAACTTGAAACTGAATCGTGTCATGATTGAACCGGGTCGCAGCATTGTCTGCAATGCCGGTACCACCCTATATACGGTGGAATCGAGAAAGACGACTTACAGCGGCAAGTCCTATGTTTTGGTAGACGGTGGCATGACGGACAACCCTAGACCAGCGCTTTATCAGGCTGTCTATGAAGGGGTCATTGCCAATCGAATGGGAGACAGCCCAACAGAAGAAGTATGTGTAGCAGGCAAGTGTTGTGAGTCGGGTGATGTTTTGATTCAATCCACGAAGCTGCAAGCGGCTGAAGTTGGTGATATCTTGGCGATAGCTTCAACCGGAGCCTATACCTATTCCATGTCTTCAAACTATAACTCGGTTCGTCGAGCGGCTGTGGTCATGGTAAAAGACGGGCAAGATCGACTGGTGACGAAACGAGAATCCTTTGAGGATTTGGTACGAAACGATCTGGATCTGGAGGATTAAATGGGAACGGTTATGAAATTTGGAGGCACTTCGGTTGCCTCAGTAGAAAAAATGCAGGCAATTGCTCGATTCGTACGAGCTAAACGTGAAATGGGAGAGAGTATTGTTGTTGTGGTTTCCGCCATGGGAAAAACAACGGATCGATTGGTTGAGATGGCAGCAAATATAAGCCATACACCTGATCCAAGGGAACTGGACATGCTTCTTTCCACCGGAGAGCAGCAGAGCGTCGCTCTGATGGCTATGGGATTGGATGCTGAAGGTGTAGCGGCCATTTCCATGACAGGTGCCCAGGCGGGCATACGCACAGAAGGAAAGTACACCAGAAATCGAATTGCAAATATTGATCCATCCACCATTGAAGCCCAGCACGCCTTGGGTAAGGTCGTGGTGGTAGCCGGTTTTCAGGGTATGAATGAAGCGGGCGATATTACAACTCTAGGTCGAGGCGGATCCGATACAACGGCAGTTGCTTTGGCTGCAAAGCTAGGATTTGACTGTGCCATTTATACAGATGTGGAAGGGGTCTATAGTGTGGATCCTAGAATTGTTCCATCTGCAAAGAAACTGGATTCTATCTCCTATGAAGAGATGATGGAGATGGCTGCTTTGGGTGCCGGAGTGATGGAACCCAGAGCGGTTGAAATTGGAAAAAAGTATGGGGTTCCGATTTATGTGGCAAAAAGTCTTTCAGAAAAGACAGGTACATGGATTGATGAGGGAGAAGCAATGGAAAAGAAATTGATAACGGGTTTAAGTGTAAGCGATGAGGTTTTGATGGTCACCGTGGAGAAGATTCCCAATGATCCCGGGGCGGTTGCCAGAATCTTTCAGGCATTGCAGGAACAGGAAATTAATGTGGATATGATTTCACAAACAGCACCGATCGAAGGCACAGTTGCCATCAGCTTCACCTGTGAGCTAGGCGATCGGGAAGGGGTTAAACGGGCCATTCATCAAGTGAAACACGATGGTTTTATGGTACAGGCTCGCCTTCAAGGAGAAATTACAAAGATATCCGTTGTTGGTATTGGAATGAGAGATACCAGCGGCGTAGCATCCCGGATGTTTCAATTATTTGCAAGAGAGGGAATTCCTTTTTTCCAAGTAACAACATCAGAGATTAGCATATCGTATACGATCCCATCGGATCGAAAACAAGCAGCGATTCAAGCAATCGCAAACGAATTTGAATTATAGTCGAGAAAGGATGAAGATGATGAAAAGCAAGGTTAATGTGGGGATTGTAGGCGCAACAGGAATGGTAGGCAGAACGTTTTTAAAGGTGTTGGCAGAGAAAGATTTTCCAATCGATCAATTGTATCTTTTCTCTTCAGCGAAATCAGCTGGATCAGAAGTTGAATATAGAGGAAATACCTATATTGTGGAAGAGTTGACCGAAAACTCATTTGATCGAGATATGGATATCGCACTTTTCTCGGCAGGGGGTGGAATTTCTGAAAAATTCGCTCCGATTGCGGCATCAAAAGGTGTTGTCGTCGTAGATAACTCTAGCCAATGGAGAATGGATCCAGAAGTGCCTTTGGTTGTACCTGAGGTGAACCCTGAAGATGTAAAGAAGCATAATGGCATCATTGCCAACCCCAACTGTTCAACGATTCAGTCGGTGGTTCCGCTTCGTGTTCTTGACGATACCTTTGGCATTAAACGCATCATTTACAATACTTATCAAGCTGTATCAGGATCCGGTGTTGGTGGCATTAAAGATTTGGAAGACGGAATGGAAGGCATTGCGCCTAAAAAATACAATCATCCAATCGCTTTTAACATCTTGCCTCAAATTGATGTATTTGAGGAAAATGGCTATACCAAAGAAGAGATGAAGATGATCGAAGAAACACAAAAGATTTTGGGCAGACCAGAGCTGAAAGTAACAGCAACGACGGTTCGCGTTCCGGTTCGTTACGGACATTGTGTATCTATCAACCTGGAATTTGAAAAGCCATTTACCGTAGCAGCGATTCAAGAACTAATGGCACAAACTGAGGGCATTGTCCTTGTGGACGATCCTTCCAAAGAGTTGTACCCAATGCCAATTGATGCAGAGGGAACCAACGAGGTCTACATGGGTAGAATTCGCCGAGATTTTTCTCAAGATAATGGCGTGAACATGTGGTGTGTAGCCGATAATATCCGAAAAGGTGCTGCAACTAACACTGTACAAATTGCTGAATTGTTATTAGACATCCTGTAAGGAGGATATACTATGTTGTTTGAAGGATCTTGCGTAGCGGTAGTCACGCCATTTGACGAGGATGGCCAAATTAATTTTGAAACCTATGGGAAGTTGTTGGACTGGCATATTGAGCAAGGCACTGATGCCATCTTGACCTGTGGAACGACAGGTGAAGCGGCAGCCATGAACGATGCTGAGCACAAATCTGTGATGAAGTTTGCTGTTGACCATGTCGCAGGCCGCGTACCCGTGATCGCGGGCACAGGATCCAATGATACGGCCTATGCCATTCAGCTGAGCCAATATGCGGAGTCGGTTGGCGCAAACGGTCTTCTGGTTGTTTCTCCATATTATAATAAAAGTACACAAGAGGGCATGATCGCTCATTTTACAGCCATTGCGGATTCAGTAAAAACGCCGATCATCTTGTACAATGTACCGGGTAGAACCGGCATTAATATTGAGGCGTCTACGATTGCGGCGCTTTCGGCGCATCCAAACATTTGCGGTGTGAAGGAAGCATCTGGGAATATCAGCCAATGCGCCGATATTGCCCGTCTTTGCCCGGACGACTTCCAGATGTGGTCTGGCAATGATGATATGATTGTTCCTTTGATGAGCCTAGGCGGATCTGGTGTCATCTCTGTCATAGCCAATATTATGCCGAAGGAAACATCACAGATTGTACACACATATCTGGACGGCGATACCAAGGGTGCTCTTGCCATGCAATTGTCCATGAATGCCTTGGTGCATCAATTGTTTGTGGAGACCAATCCGATCCCTGTCAAAAAAGCCATGAGTCTGATGGATTTATGCGGGGGAACCATGCGATTGCCTTTGATTGACATTCAACCGAAAAACGAGGTGACCCTTGTTGTGGAAATGAAAAATATCGGCCTCTTGGAGGTGTAGCCATGCGTGTAATCGTATACGGCGTTGATGGAACCATGGGCCAATGGGTGGTCAAGAGTGTGACGGATAGCCAAAGGGACGAATTTGTCGCTGGGATCGCCCCAAGAAAAGAATTATTGGCGCCCGGGGAATTCAAGAGCCTGAAGGATTTTACTGGCCAAGCGGACCTGGTGATTGATTTTTCACACCCGTCCAACCTGCCGGACCTTTTGGCTTTTGGCATAGGAACGAACACACCCTTATTGATCTGCACGACTGGTTTCAGTGACGATGAAATTGATCAAATCAAGGAGGCTGCTGCCTCTTGTTCGATCCTTTGGTCGACCAACACCTCCTACGGTGTAAACCTACTGCGGTTCTTGCTCGAGGATGTGGCGGAAAAACTCTTGGATTATGATGTGGAGATCGTTGAAAAGCATCACAACAAGAAGAAGGACGCTCCAAGTGGAACGGCTAAAACCCTAGCAGGAGCGGTATCAACAGGACGCGGTGCCTACAAGTATGGACGTGGACTGGAGGATGGAGTGAGAGAATCGGGTGAGATCGGCATTCATGCCATTCGCGGCGGAAGCATTGTGGGCGAACATGATGTAATCTTTGCGGGTGCCGGCGAGGTTCTTACTTTTTCTCATCAAGCCTTATCGAAGGAAGTCTTTTCTTCGGGCGCCTTGAAAACAGGTCGATGGCTGGTGGGCAAACCTGCCGGATTCTATGAAATGAAAGATGTATTTATGAAGGAGGAAAAGGCATGAGTCAGAACCTGACAGATCCTTATGAAATTGCACGATATATTAAAGAGGTCGAGAAGTCGACACCGGTGAAAGTCACCATCAAAGGTGAACTTGATCTCATTGATTTCGGTTCTTGTCGCATTTATGGGGGCAATACAGTTGCCACTGTATTTGGAGAGGCCAATGAATTGACAAGTATTCTTGAGAAATATGCAGAAAAAATTGAATCCTACGAGTGGGAAGCAGATCGAAGAAATTCGGCCATTCCTCTATTGGATACAACCCATATCAATGCGAGAATCGAACCGGGTGCCTTTATACGAAGCCATGTGAGCATCGGAGAATCTGTTGTGATCATGATGGGTGCTGTGATTAACATCGGTGCATCCATTGGGGCGAGAACCATGATCGACATGGGTGCTGTCTTGGGCGCGCGAGCAACCGTTGGTGCGGATGCCCATATTGGTGCGGGCGCTGTTCTTGCAGGCGTATTGGAACCCCCTTCAAAAACACCAGTAATTATTGAGGACGGTGTTTTGATCGGTGCCAATGCCGTGGTCTTAGAAGGCGTACGCGTCGGAAAAGGTAGTGTTGTAGCGGCGGGAGCCGTTGTGACGGAAGATGTACCGCCAGGCGTGGTCGTTGCAGGAACACCGGCAAGGATTATTAAAGAGAAGGATGCAAAGACCGAAGAGAAGACACAATTGCTCGACGATCTTCGCGGATAGAAGAGAGGCAGACATGAATCGAATCGAACGAGACAAAAGAGCAATTCTCAATACCTATAAGCGTTTGCCTATTATCATCGATAGGACGGAAGGCCATGAGTTAATCGATGAGAATGGCATCCATTACTTGGATTTCTTTTCCGGCATTGCAGTTAACAACCTAGGGGCTGATTCGGCAGTAAAGAAAGCCATCCACGACCAGGTGGATCGCTATTTGCATCTGTCCAATTACTTCGCATCGGAACCAGCGGTGGAATTGGCGGAACTCTTGGTGGATAACAGTTTTGCCGACAAGGTTTTCTTCACCAATTCCGGAGCGGAAGCGGTAGAAGCGGCGATCAAGATGGTGCGCAAGTGGGGCAATGCCAAGGGAAAGACAAGCATGCTTTCTGCCAAGGGAGCCTTTCACGGGCGAACCATGGGTGCCTTGGGATTGACAGCCAAGCCGGCTTACCAAGAACCTTTCGCTCCGTTGCTTTCGGGGATTGCGCATTTTGAAATGAATAAGATCGAATCGATTCGCCAAATGGTCAATGAAGATACGGCGGCCGTCTTCCTGGAGATGATCCAGGGAGAGGGCGGCGTGCGTCCTGTGGAACAGGCCTTTATGGATGAAGTTATTAAATTGAGAGAAGAATTTGGATTTCTCTTAGTGGTGGATGAAATTCAGACAGGCCTAGGTCGAACGGGAACGCTTTTCGCCCATGAGCAGTATGGGATTATACCGGATCTGGTTTGTGTCGCCAAAGCTTTGGGCGGTGGACTTCCATTGGGTGGACTCTTGGTTAGTCAGGCGCTTACGGGTGTATGGACGCCGGGCAACCATGGAACCACCTTTGGAGGCAACGCAGTTGCCGCTGCAGGCGGAAGGGCTTTGGTCACAAGACTGCTGGAAGATGGATTTTTTGAAGAAGTCAATCGAAAATCTTGCCTCATTGTGTCTGGGCTTGAGGAATTGAAGGCGGAATATCCAGGTAGGATACAGGATATCCGCGGGTTTGGCATGATGATTGGTGTAGATGTCGGTCAGGCGGCACCGCTATTGCAAGAAGCGTTTCTAAAACGCCATTGCTTGGTGAATACCACTAGCGGCACCGTGCTTCGATTAATTCCAGCACTGAATATTGGTGATAATGAGATTCAACGGTTTTTGGATATTTTTTCAGAAATTTTGAGGGAGGCGTAAGCCTTCCTTTTTCGTGTGGAAAATCTTGGTTTGGGGTACAATAAATTATAGAAGAATCTGATGAAAAGGGAGGATATCCAATGATTCTAGGTGGTATTGAAGCGGGCGGCACAAAATTTGTCTGCGTGGTGGGCACGGAGAAGGGTGAAATTCTAGAGCGGAAGAAAATTCCAACGACTTCGCCGGAGGAGACCCTGAAAGAGGTAATTGAATTCTTTAAAAATAAGAAAATTGAATCCTTGGGGATTGCAAGCTTCGGTCCCGTTGCGGTGGACCCTGCTCATCCAAACTATGGGTCGATTCTCAAGACACCAAAACTGGCGTGGGCAGATACGCCGATTCTACATATTCTTAAAGAAGCTTTGAATTGTCCTGTAACTATTGATACGGATGTAAATGCGGCAGCTTTAGCCGAGGCCAAGAAGGGTAACGCCTGGGATGTCAAGTCCTGTTTGTATTTGACGATTGGCACGGGTGTTGGAGGTGGATTCTATAATGGCCAATTGCTTCATGGGCGACTCCATCCCGAGATGGGTCATATGCTTATGCCGATAGGAACAGATGGGTTTAAAGGCACTTGTCCTTTCCACGGGAGTTGTTTGGAGGGATTGGTTTCTGGGCCGGCTATTGAAGTGAGGGCTGGAAAAAAAGCAGAATTGATTGCAAAAGATGACCCGGTTTGGGATCAAGTGGCAGAAACGATTGCCATGGGGTTGGTGAATTACCAGATGATCTTATCGCCGGAGCGAATCATTCTGGGTGGAGGAGTCATGCATCAATGTCATCTCTATCCACGAATCCACAAGGCTTTTTATCGATTGATCAACGGCTATTTACCTTTCACAGAAGACCAGGTCAAACACCATATTGTTTCTCCTGGGTTGGGTGATGATACAGGGAGTGTTGGTGCCTTGATGCTTGCATTGGAAAGATAAGAAGAAAAAAGAAGGGCTCGTTAGAACCCTTCTTTTTAATAGCCAGTATTTAGATTGACTTGGTTGATCAGAGTTTCAGGATTATCTTGGAAGCGTGCAAAATTCTCTTCTAGAATTTCGATGCCTTTCTCTAGATAGTGAACGCTCTCCCCACAGATGTGGGGCGTGAGAACCACATTTTCCATTTGCCACAGCGGACTTTCAACTGGGAGTGGTTCTGTTTCAAAGACATCGGCGGCGAGTCCACTAATTTGTCCAGTCTGAAGCGCTTTAATTAATGCCTGCTCATCGACAGTCTTGCCGCGCCCGATACTGATTAAAACCGCAGAATTCTTCATGGCTACAAAGGAATCAGCGTTTAAGGCATGGTGGGTAGCCGGGGTATTGGGCAAAAGATTAACCAGATAGTCAGCCTGGCTTAAGAATTCATTGGTTTGGTCTGGGGTGTACCATTGATCAACATTGCTTGCTTGAATGGGGTTGCGTTTTAAAGCCAAGACTCGCATGCCCATGGCTTTTGCCCGGGTTGCCAGGGTGTCGCCAATGGCACCGAAGCCCAATATGCCGACAGTTTTTCCAAAGATTTCATCTTGAGGAATATTTCGTTTCCACTTTGAATCGCTTTGCTGTCGTTGGAAAACATGCAAATTCCTTGCAAAGAGGATCATCATGGCAATGCTGTATTCTGCCATATGATTACGGTGAAGTCCCTTTCCGTTGGTGAGGACAAGGCCGCGCTTTTTCATGGCGGCAAAGGGATAGCCGTCAACGCCAGCACGTAAACATTGCACCCATTTTAGTTTGGGTGCCGCAGCAAGCAGTTCTTCTGTAAAAGGCAAGGTGATGAGTACTTCTGCTTGAGGAATTTCCTTCATTAATTCATCTTCAGAATTGCAGATGGTGAATGTAACATTGGGCTGAGCGGTTAGGAATTCTCGAATCGGGGTAGGGTCATAATAGCCGGTATAGCTGACGATGTGCATAGGTTTACTCCTTTTTCTTTTATTGTATAACAAGGAAGAAAAAGGTAAAAGCATTGACAAAATGTTGACAGAGAATAGATCGAGGTATATGATAAAGGCGTAACTGTTATAGTGCATATATAACAAAGGGGGACAATATGAAAAAAACAATTGGTACTTTATTGCTTGTGATGCTTGTGATGATTTCGTCGGTGGGTTGCAAGAATCAAGTGGAGAAACCGGAACTTGAGGAGCCTAAAGTAGCAAGCTTAGAAGAGATGGAGGCGATTGCATTAGCCTATGTAGGCCATTTGATCGCAGCAGAGTATGACAATGCTTATTCAGATTATGCCCATGACGAGGTTATGCAAAAGGCCGTTAATGCGGAGGTCTATCAGCAGATTATGGAGGGGCTATATACCCAGGTGGGTGATCCGATTGAGATATTGACCACAGTTGAGTGGGAAGCGCAAGGCTATCAAATTGTTCAGGTTGCAGTCGAGTTTACCAAGAAGCCTTTTGGAATGAATGTGGTTTTTAATGAATTTGGTGAGATTTCGGGGTTGAATTACAGTGAGCTGGCAAAGGTTCCGGATACAGAAGGAAAAGAACTGACAGAAAGTTACACTGTTGAATCGATTTCGGTGGGTCCTTTTGACTTGGAGGGACAAATCATGTTTCCTATAGAAGTTGCTGGGAATAAGCCGGTGCCCCTTGTAATTCTTGTCCATGGATCTGGAGCGACGGACAAGGATGAAACCATTGGACCAAACAAGCCTTTCATGGATTTGGCAGAAGGTTTGGCAGCACAGGGTATTGCAAGCTTGCGATTTGATAAGCGAACCTTGAGTCACCCAGAAAGCTTTGCTGGAGAGTATGAGTTTACCGTATGGGAAGAAACCATTGAAGACGCCTTGGCTGCGATCGAGATTGCCAAGGCAGATTCTCAAATCAATGAGAATCAAATCTTTGTCTTGGGACACAGCTTGGGTGGCTATCTATTGCCAAAAATGATGAAGCATACCAATGAAGTAGCGGGCTGGATCTTTATGGCGGCTTCCAATCAACCCTTGCAGGGGATGATCGTTGATCAGTATACCTATCTTGCGGAACTGGATGGAGAAACCAGCCAGGCAGAAGCGGATCAAATTGCCCAGGTTGCGGCGATTGCAAAGCAAGCGGATAGTCCGGAAGGATTGGATAAGCAAACGCCGATTCTTGGCGCGTATCCTGGTTATTGGATCGATTTGAATGCCTATCATCCTTTGCAAGAAGTAAAGCTTTATACCACGCCCAAATTATTCTTGCAGGGAGAGCGGGACTATCAAGTACCACCAGCGCAATTCGATTTATGGAAAAATTCTATTGGTGAGGCCCATGCTGAATTTGTGCTTTTCGATCAATTGAACCATCTGATGATGCCCGGGGAAGGGGATCCCAATCCAGGGGAATATCAATTGCCGAATCATGTAGATGAGCGTGTTGTTTATACGATTGCTGAGTTTGTGAACCGAGTTAAATAGGAAAAATAGTAGAATAGAGGCATAAGAAAAAACGGTACTGGGCCCAGTACCGTTTTTTCTTATGCTTTTGGAAAGGTTAAAATAAATCGACATCCTTTTGTATGGCTTGAATCCAGATAAATACTTCCACCATGTTTTTTTATGACTTGTTGTGTGATGGAAAGTCCGAGTCCGCTACCGCCTAAGGAGCGATTGCGTGATTTTTCAACGCGTACCATGGGATTGAAGATCGTATCGTGATAGGCTTTCGGAATTCCAATGCCGTTATCTTCAACAATAAGTTGTACGGTTTTCAGTGTTTCGATGATGCGCATGTTCAATTGAAAACCCTGATGGTTGTACTGAATGCTATTTTGGATTAGGTTGTCGATCGCACGTGAGAATAGGGCGATATTTAGCTGGCAATAAATGGCTTTATCTGGAAAATCAAAGTCGTACTGAATGTTTAAGCTATCAAATTCTTGCAGGTAAGCGATCGATTTTCTACGCGTTTCCTCTACGATGTCCAGGCGCTCTGTTAGAAAATCAATCTTGCTATTGAGACGGCTGTAGGTGAAAAGTTCTTTGGTTAAATTGGAAGCCAGCAAACCATAGCGGTAAATGGTTTCCGCTTGTTGGTGTGCCTGTTCTGGCAAGTCTTGCTGTGTCAGTATTTGTGCATATCCAAGGATATTAGTCAGTGGTGTCTTAATGTCATGGGATAAATTGAGCATGAGCTTGCTCCGCTCTTCTTCTAATTGTTTTCGTTGTTCAATTTCAGCTTTCAAATGTTGGCTCATCCGATTAATTTCATCTTTGATTTCATCTAGTTCTGTGCCGGCTTCATATTGGATTAGATGATCGAAGTTTCCTTTTTGAATTTCACGAACGCCATCGTTTAGTTGATTGATGGGACGAATGATTTTTTCTCCAGTGATTTTTGCATAGCTAATAATAAATAGAATGAACAGGGCGAATGCAATTGCCAGGAAGAAGTAATAAGAATTGGTTTCATCAGAAAGAGGTGCCAAGAAAAGATGATAAACGCGGCTGCCGCTTTCATTTTCAAAAATATAGGTTGAATATAGCTCGTCGTTGCCCATGAGTAATTGCAGGTCATGATAGGTGGTGCCTTCAGATAAGGTGAGGTTGACAGCATCCAAGATCTTATAGTCCCGGTCTGTAATGACAATAAAGTCATCAGGCTGGAAGGCGTGTTTGGAGAAGGCTGTTTCGCGATTCTGATCATAATCTTCAATAAATGTATCGAAGTCTATAGAGGACTTATTTAAGCGTGTTTCTGTATACGAGTCGTAAGCGAATAAAGTCAGTGCGCCTAAAACAAGGACCATAAAGAAAATAAGAATATAGGCTTTCAAAAATTGGTGATAAATTTTTTTTGTTCTCATTTATTTCTCCATCCTGTAGCCGAGGCCCTTAATGGTTTTGATATAAGTGGGTCGTTTAGGATTGTCGTTTAACTTTTCTCTCAGTCTTGAGATATGGACCATTACCGTATTATCATCACCAAAGAAGTCGGCCTGCCAAACCTGTTCATACAATTGCTGTTTGGTAAAAACTTGACTGACGTGGGTCATAAAGAAGGTGAGTAATTCAAATTCTTTTACGTTTAGCTGAAGGGGAGCACCATTTAAACTCACTTCAAAGGTATCCTTGTTAAGGACCAAGTCATGATGGGTCAATATCGTTTGATTTCTCACTTGCGTGTATTCAAAAGCGCGTCGTAAATGGGCTTTACAGCGATAGACGATTTCGGTTAGGCTGAAAGGCTTGGTAATATAGTCGTCTGCGCCCATGCCTAAGGCTTGCATCTTGTCGATATCTTCGTTTCGTGCAGTTAAAAACAAGACGGGAATCAGGCTGTCTTTTCGAATGTGTTCTAAGACCGCAAATCCATTGATTTTGGGAACCATAATATCAAGAATAGCAAGATGAAATGACGTGTTGAAGTATTGAATGGCTTGCTCGCCATCAAAGGCTTGAACAACCTCGTATCCTTCTGACTGCAATTGTAGCGTTAACAATCGGTTAATTCCTGGGTCATCTTCCAATAAAAGAATTTTTGCTTTCATAGTTGCCCTCCTTATCTTGCACTTTATCACAGTTTGATTTCTTCGTAGAAGAGAGGACTTGATTTTAAGCTTCCTTTAAGGTTCATGTTAGCTTCAAGAAAACCTGGGAAGATAGAATGATAGCAAAAGAAGGGGGATAAAAAAATGAAGAGATTACTTGCATTAGGGGCTATGATTTGCTTGCTTTTAGTAGGCTGTCAATCTGCAGGAGTTGAAGAGAATAATGGAAAGAGCGATATGAAAGAGGTTGTAGAATCGCAGGAAGAAACCGGAGAGGAAAAGAGCACCAATCCGATTGTCGGTCTCGATTTGAGTGAGTGGGAATTAGAAGATTCAGAGGGGAATCAAGTAGATGGAGATTGTTTTAAGGACAAGAAGTTAACGGTCTTGAATCTTTGGGGAACATGGTGCGGTCCTTGTGTGGAAGAGATGCCGGTATTTGAGCAAGTGTGGCAGGACGTGAAGGATCAGGAGGTACTATTTCTTGGATTGGCAGTGGACTCTGAACTGAAAGAGGTACAATCGTTAAAGAAAGAATTAGGCATTACATACCCGCTATTGCAGGAAAATGAGGAGATAGGGAAGTCTTTGACCTCTCAATTTGACTATGTGCCGGTTACCTTGTTTGTCGATTCGCAAGGAAAGGTGTTGGAAAGTTTTATTGCAGGCGGGACAACCGCAGAAAAATTAAATGAAATCATTGAACGTTTGATCAATGAATAGAAAAAGAAGCTTTTTATTGGTTGTAGGACTTGCAATGATCGTTTTGGGCGCGGCCCGTGGAGAGGTGACAACAGTTTTTCGCAAGGCGATCAACATTTGTCTGGAGTGTATAGGAGTGGGTTGATGAAAAGGCGAAAGGTGCAATGGCTCTATTTGTTAGGAAGTAATGCGTATTTAAAAGGGTTCTTAAATGGGAAGATTTTCAAAGGGGTATCAAAGCACATTTGTGTGCCAGGCTTGCAATGCTATTCCTGTCCCGGTGCTTTAGGCGCTTGTCCCATTGGGGCCTTACAGGCAGTAATGGGAAGTATGAAGTTTCAAGTATCTTTTTATGTGTCAGGATTGCTTGTGTTATTTGGTACTATTTTTGGACGAGTGGTTTGCGGTTATTTATGTCCATTTGGATTGATTCAAGATTTGATGTATCAAATCAAGTCAAAGAAATATAAACTGCCCAAATATTTACGCACTGTCAAATATATGATTTTGATTTATTTTGTGATTTTGATACCGACCCTGTTTGCAAGTCGCATTGGGATCGGCGATCCTGGATTTTGTAAATATATTTGTCCCAGTGGAACGCTTTTTGGAGCGTTACCCTTGTTGTTAAAGAATCAAGGACTTCGGACGGCTTTGGGAGGATTATTTATTTGGAAGCTGGCTGTATTGGCTGGGATTTTATTGAGTTCGATTTTTGTATATCGGAGTTTTTGTCAGACTCTTTGCCCGTTAGGGTTGATTTATGGATGGTTCAATCGAGTAAGTATTTTAGGACTTAAAGTCGATACTGAAAAATGCAACCATTGCGGACGATGTCAACCCGTCTGCAAATTGGGATTGGATCCGCAAGTAGATCTTACGAGCATAGAGTGCATTCAATGTGGCGAATGTGAGAAAGAGTGCAAGCAAGGTGCAATTAAGAGGGGGATAAGATGAAAAGAATCATATTAGTAATGTTAATATCGATCATGGTGATGACTGGATGCCAAGGGCAAACTGCCGTTGAGGAAAAGAAGCGGTCTTTGGAAGAAAGTGTTGTTGCCTCTGAGCTCTCGGGTCAAACCGACACCACAGAGGGTGGGCAAGAGACATTACTGCCATGGTCATTGGAAGAATACATTGGAGATGCCGTTACTGAATTGACGGACTTGCAACGCGAAGAAGCAGAAAAGGCTTTAAATCGAATTAATGATGCAGAAAGTGGAGCGGAAAAGGGTGTAGAGATTGAAACGCTGTATCAGGAATTGGATCAATTGCTACGATCTTTTGGGCTCCGTGTTCCAATCGATTCATTTAAAACCTTAACGAAGGTGAAGCCGGAAGCTTTTACTGAATCGCAAAAGGAAAAGTTAATTGATCTTGAAAAACAAATTCAGATTCTGGAGCAAGACGATCCTGAATCCGAAGCGTTGAAAGAGTTGAACCTTTTGATTGAAGAGCTCTTGAGAAGCTGTGGATTTGATCCGACAGATGTGATGGATGAAATACAAATGCATAGTATTACTTTGGCAAAATTCACCTTTGAGAGAGGAAAAATCGGTTTTGTTGGAGACACAGAGCAGATTGAAGAATCAGAGATGGAAAAATACCGATTTTTAGTCAATCGGGCGAAAATTGTGATTCCACGGGATCAATACCATTTGCTTAAGTATTTTCTTGTTAATACAGACGGGAAAGATGAGGTTCTTGCCTATGTGAGTCAAGAAAATGAAGAGAGTAACAAGTGGCGAATGGTTTTGGATTGCAATGATGCCTTTGATGATAAGGGAAAGTATATTCAGGAATATGATGAAACCATTGTCCATGAGTTTGGACATCTTTTATCATTGAATGAGAATCAAATGCAAGAGAAAATAACGGGAACCTATGAGAATGAAGATGGAATTTTGGCGGAAAAATCGTATTTAAATGAATTCTTTCAAACCTTTTGGATTGACGTTTATCAGGAACACCAGCTGCAAGTAGACCCGCAGGATCAATCGGGTGATTCGGCCTATGTCTTCTATGAGAAGCATCAAGATTTGTTTGTTTCTGATTATGCGGCTACCAATCCAGAAGAAGATTTTGCAGAGACATTCCGGGTGTTTATTTGCAAAGAGAAGCCAAGTGGAGAGCAGAAACAGGATCAAAAGGTTCTTTGGATGTATAAGCAAGAAGAATTGGTTACAATGAGAGAGCAGATTAGACAACGCTTGAATAAGTAGGGAAAAAGCAACACTGGGGACAGTGTTGCTTTTTGTGTGGAATAATTTTGCTTATTCCGACTAGAATGTGGATAAAACTCAAGAATTCAAGGCATTAGATTTATGCCTTAAGGGTGTTATTCAGGAGTGACCTTGATGGGCGATTTCTTCTTCCGCATCCATGAAAGATCCATCTCGATAGCTGTCGAAGATCATAAATTATGCTTCCCTTTTTAGTCAGGCGATCACGGTTAATTTATTTTGTTAAACATAGTATGCGCCTAAAAATTGGAAAAATAAAGGGGATATTGCAAAACGTAGCAGACATTGCAAAAAGTAATTAAAAGGCGAATTGCACAAGTAGAAGATATAGAATAAACTAAAATTAATTGGCAAGAAAAGAAAACAAATCTGAAACAAGATGCGGGAGTCGAGATGATTAAACATTTTCAAGAATTGACAAAAGAAGAATTTCATCTAGTTGGTGGGAAAGGGCATAATTTAGGGATTCTTTTACAAGCTAGTTTTCCGGTTCCGGAAGGATTTTGTATCTTGTCTCGGGTATTTGATGAGATGATTCGAAAAACTGGAGGAACAGAGGCGTTGCTTGCCTTGGATCAATTGGATCCTGAGAATGTGAAAGGGATTGAAGCGAGTGGTAAAGCGATTCGCGGGTTGATTCTTCAATCAGAATTGAGCGAGATCTTGCAGGTGGAACTGCAAACAGCATTGCAGAGGTTTGATGAAGGAACTTCATTTGCGGTACGATCCAGTGCCACAGCGGAAGACTTGCCGGATGCATCCTTTGCTGGACAACAGGACTCTTATCTCTTTATAGAAGGAATTGAAGCGGTTATGGTTTCGATTCGAAAATGTTGGGCTTCTCTTTTTAATGATCGTGCAATCAGTTATCGGTTAAAAAATAAAATCTCTCATCAGAGCTTATCGATCTCTGTTGTGGTGCAAGAAATGATTGCACCAAAATACTCGGGAGTTGTCTTTACTGTGGATCCCTTATCGGAGGATCGGCGGTCGTTGATTGTAGATTATGTGACGGGAACGGGAGATGATTTGGTAGCAGGAAAAATAACGCCCAATACCATCGCCTATCAGCGTAAGGCGAAAGAGATTCTTTCGCACCATAAGGAGTCCGAAGACAATGGGGTGCTGGAAGATCAAGCTATTCATCAGCTTGCAGAACTTGCTGTGGAAATTGAAGCGCTTTACGAGATGCCGATGGATATTGAATGGGCACTGGATCAAGAGGACAAGCTTTGGATCTTGCAAGCCCGAGCCATTACAACCCTATTCCCCTTGATCGACCCGGACCGGGAAGGCAATGCCGTGTATCTTTCCTTCCATCATGTTCAAAATATGATGAAGCCCATTCGGCCCTTGGGTGTGGATTGTTTGAAATGGATATTCCCCTTTGATAGAAATGAGTGGGGGAAATCGAAGATAATGAAGGCGGCAGGGGGATATGTATTTCTGGATATTACGGATTATCTGGCGGTACCGATCTTTCGAAAAGCAGTGGGCTCTCGCTTTGACGGAATTGATGCCTTGATGGCAAGTAGCATGCGTCGTGTGCTCAAGGACCGAGCCTTTGTGAAGGCCATTCAACCCCACAATAAAAAGGGCAAGGAGCTACTGGACGGAGTATGGTCTTTGAGCCATGAAATGAGAAAAGCTCTTCATCCGCGAAATATGCGGATTGAGGCTTGCGATGCCTTTATTGCATCCTACGTCGATCACTTGAAGGATGATTTGGTAAGGGAAGCGGATCCGGTCAAGCGATTGGAGTCATGCAAGGCGGCCCTTGGTGGGTATTTGCAGGAAGCATTGATGAAAATTGGTTCCTATATTGGACCCGGGATGGCTTCCTATCTGTATTTGGTGAAAAAGACAAGCCGTCATTTGGGATCGGATGAATTGGCGCAACTCCTAGCTTCGGGTTTGGTTGGCAATGTGACCACGGAAATGGGGCTAGTGATTGGAGATTTGGCAGAAGAAATTCGTAAAGATGATGTTTGGCTTCGACGCTTGGATCAATGGGATGCGAGTGTTTTTGTTTCTGAGTTGATGCGAGCGGAGGGATCAGCTGGCGACTTGATGCGCCTTGTCATGGATCGCTATGGTTCCCGTGGGATTGGCGAAATCGATATCACCAATGCCAGGTGGTTTGAGGATCCAACGCCCATTGTTATCAGTATTCAAAATCATCTGCGGGTATTCAAACCAGGCCAGCATCGGCGGGAGTACCATGCCTTGACCCTAGCTTCGATTGAGGCTGGAGAGGCGATTGTCACTCAAATGAGCCGGGGACCACGTTGGATTTTCCGACGGCATTATCGAAATATGGTGGATCGGGTCCTGAATCTTATGCCAGCCCGGGAACATGGCAAGTACGGCTTGATTTTGGTCTATGGACATGTAAAAAAGGAAATTTTGCAGGCGGCTAAAGAGGCGGTTGATAAAGGATGGTTGGATACGAAAGAAGATATTTATTATCTTAAGCTTGATGAAATTATTGAGATGGTGAAAAATAAGAAAGCCATGCAGGAACGAATTAAGGAAAGAAAACTTGCCTTCCAGAAGGCGAAAGGCAGACGTGTGCCTAGAGTGGTGACCAATCAGGGTTGGATTGTGCC
The DNA here is from genome assembly GCA_036323355.1 of Gottschalkiaceae bacterium SANA. Lineage (GTDB taxonomy): Bacteria > Bacillota > Clostridia > Tissierellales > GPF-1 > GPF-1. Next base: position 97,293 of record AP028876.1, read on the forward strand.
ACCGGAAGAGTCGAATCGAGTTTTAAAAGAGAATGAGCTGGGCGGAACTGGCGTATCTAGCGGCATTTACCAAGGGATCGCCCGGGTGGTAGAGCAGCCGGAAGAGGCAAGAATGAAAGCGGGAGAAATTCTGGTTGCCCCCTTTACAGATCCGGGATGGACACCGCTCTTTATTCATGCCAAAGGCTTGATTTTGGAAGTCGGAGGATTGTTGACCCATGGGGCCATTGTCGCCAGGGAATATGGAATTCCGGCTGTCGTGGGGGTGGATCGTGCGACGAGCAAAATTAAAACGGGCGATTGGGTTCAAGTTGACGGAAATACAGGGATTGTCACGATCCTACAGAAAAAAGAGAGAGAAGAGGGCGTTTCATAATGAAGATTGTTATTGAGGAGCAAGTAAAAGCGTATTTGCAAAAGAAAAACAAGAAGGTAATCACCCTCAGTCTTCGTATGGCTGGCGGTGGTTGAGCGGGCTCTGTAATCGAGCCGGAGATTAGACTCGCGGTGCCGGCGGCACCGGAAAAAGATTTTTATGTAAAGCATGAAGTGGATGGAATTGATGTTTATCTACACTTGCCAGTGATGAAAAAAGCAGAAAGCTTATCTTTTGCCATGGCTGGAGTTTGGATTTTCAAACGAGTGATTGCAGAGGGATTGAATTTACGGTTTTAGGAGAGGGAAAGATGACAAGAAGATTATTTGATGAAAATGTGTATTTGATGGAAACGCAGGCGAGAGTCGAGGCGGTTGAAGAAAAAGACGGAAAAGTCTGGGTGATTTTAGATCAGACAATCTTTGCTCCAGAGGGTGGCGGACAGGATGCGGACCATGGTTGGATCAATGGAATCGCTGTGCTAGATGTGCGGGAAAAGGGGGAAAGCATCCATCATTTGGTGGAGAAAGAGCTTCTTGTAGGTACGGAAGTCGATTTGAAGATTGATTGGGATCGAAGACTTGATCATATGCAGCAGCATTGCGGTGAGCATATCTTGTCAGGTGTGATCTATGAAAAATTAAAGGGAAACAACAAGGGTTTTCATATGGGTGCCGAAGTGGTAACTGTGGATATCGACTTGCCTGCTATTTCGGATGCGATGGTGCTTGAGATCGAAGCAGAAGTCAATCGAAAGATTCAAGAAAATCTGCCAATTGAGATCCAAGTGGTGGACCGGTTGGAGGAATTGGCGGATGTGCCTCTTCGTAAAATGCCGACGGTGGACACGGACATTCGCGTGGTGAATGTACCGGGCGTGGATTGTGTTGCTTGTTGCGGTACCCACCCGACACAAACGGGAGAAGTGGGCATTTTACGCATTTTGCGGGCGGACAAGTATAAGGGTATGACCCGGATTCAATTTGTCTGCGGCATGCGGGCGGTGAAAAATTCCACCTTTGAACATCATATTTTGCGGGAATTAAACCAGCAATACTCCACAGAATCCGCGGGCTTGGTGGCGCGTTTGACAAAAGAACGGGAGAAAATCTCGAAATTAGAGCAAGAATTGAAAGTGTATCAGGTCCAAGAGATGGATCTTCTGGCTGCTGAATTAATTGCAGAAAAGCAAATCATTCTCAGCCGAGAATTTGAAAGCATGGAATCGGGTATGATGATGAATCTGGCAAAAACTATTTTGAAGGAACGACAAGGAATTTGTTTATTTGCGAGCTTGTCGGAGAAAAAGGTTATACTGGTCCATAACGTTAAAGAGCTCCATGCGGGCAAGGTCTTTAAGGAAACCATCCAAGCGGCAAACGGCCGGGGTGGCGGTGGAGCAAGTTCTGCGCAAGGAAGTTTTCAAAATCTTGAGGACCTACAGAGCTTTTTGGCAAGCATTCAGACATTATTGGGAAGGTAAACAAGACAAATATGGGATTCAAGCGCTAGTCAATTAGGCTAGCGTTTTATTTTTAGATAGAAAAAAACGAAGCGGTTTGGTTGGAATATTCGAAAATCTGATGTAGAATCATTGAGAGTGAAAGAAAGAACAGGGGGGAGACTGCATGGAAAATAGGGTGCATCATATTTCGATACGCGGCAAAATCATATTGGTGTTTCTGGTAATCATGATGGTTTCGATCCTGGTGATGGGGATTTATGCAGTTCACCAAATGTACAATAGCTTAATGACGAACACTTATCGGAATATGAACCTGATGATTGAATCTACGGGAGAAAGCATTAGTGATTCTTTCAGTATGATAGAGAATGCAACGATTGCGCTATCGGCTAGTGAATCGGTAACGGAATGGCTAGAGGATAGTCATTATTTTGATGAAGACAATGAAGCCTATTACTTGAATGTGCAGAAACTCAATTATGAATTCCAAAAAACACTGACCTATAACAATGTGTGGAAATTGAATTTATTGTCCTATGTGACTGTGTATCAAAACCAACAGCTGTTGGGGTCAACCTATACCAAACAAGTAAGTATGAAGAAGATCGCGGAGGACTCGGTGCTTGCCGTGGAGGCGGCAAGTCAGTATCCAGATCGTTTTATCCAGCTAATCCCGCCGACTGCAGTGAGCCCGACCTTCTTCATTACTCGGAAACTGAAATCGGATTTCACATCGGATGATCATTTACTGATTGTTGCTGCAATTGAGGAGGCTTATATTCGTGCCTTGTATAAGGGTTTGATGGCAGATGAAGGAGCGCTTGTCTATTTGGTCAATGAACAGGGGACAATCGTCTCATCAAATTCCCAGGCAGAGTTGGGAATGAAAATATCATCTGAAGTTTGGTCGCTGGGATTGCCGCTCAATCGAGAAGAGCGTCAGTTTCAAGAGCATGATTATGTGGCTGTTTCAAGAGAACTTGATGCCAATAAATTTCGCTTGATCTATTTGATTCCAAAAGCGAATCTTGTGAAGGAAGCATTTGATTCCATGCAAAATTTTTTGCTGGTATTGATTATGCTGGCGATTTTGTTTATTGTGCTGGCGATTATCGTTTCCATGAAAACAACATCATTTGTGCTGGATATCACCACGGCGATGGATCGTGTTCGAAAGAAGGATTACAGCGTTCGGCTGCCAGAATATCGAGATCCGAATCTTGATGGTTTGTCCAGGTCCTTCAACACCATGACGGAAGAAATTCAAGAGTTGATTCATTCCAAGTATGAATCGCAATTGCTTTTACATGAAATGGAAATCAAAGCCTTACAACATCAAATGAATCCGCATTTCCTATTTAATGTACTATTAACAGTTCAGATCAAGGCAAAGATGAGCGGGAACGAAACCATATACAAAATGATAGAATCACTATCTGCATTATTGCGGGCTGGAATTTCTGGTGACAAACGGCGAACCATTATGATTCAAGAAGAATTAAAATTAACAGAGTTTTACTTGTCTCTGCAGAAGATGCGGTATGAGGAACGATTGAGTTATCAAATTATTGTGATGAATGATGAGTTGAATCAATGTGAAATCCCTCGGCTGGTGATTGAGCCGATTGTAGAGAATGCCGTTGTCCATGGGGTTGAAAAGATTGCTGAGCCGGCCAATATCTTCATATATGTGAAAGATGAGGGAGAAAATATTTGCATTGAAGTAACGGATAATGGGAACGGATTTGATGTGGATGCGATGATCGGCAAAGGAGAGAGTCCGATGGAGCAACATGGAAACGAACATATTGGGCTTCGAAATACAGATCAACGGCTTAAATTGATGTATGGACAAGCCTATGGCTTGAAAATCATTAGCGAGGATCAAGCAGGAACTTCTGTTTATATCAAAATACCAAAGAAAAGGAAGTTGAATGATGAAAGTAATGATTGTTGATGATGAACGGAATATTCGGGATGGAATTATTCACTTTATAGATTGGGGTTCTTTGGATTGTGAAATTACAGCAAGCGCAAAAAATGGACAGGAAGCTTTGGCTATTCTTCAGGATCAGGAAATGGACTTAATCATTTCGGATATTAAGATGCCGGTTCTTGATGGTTTGGAATTGGCTAAAAACGTGAAAGATCAGTATCCGGAGACAAAAATGATTATTCTAACAGCCTATTCGGATTTTTATTTTGCCAAGAAAGCTATCCAATTTGATGTGGTGGATTTTGTTGTAAAAAACGAATTTATTCAAGAGTTGCCTGCGGCTGTTGAAAAAGCGAAAGAACAGTTGAAGAAAGAAAGAGAGTCAAGAAGCCAGGACTTGTCTTTGGATCATGCAGCGTATCGTAAGGAATTACTTCGTCGGATGTTGAAAGGGAAAGCGGTGGAGCAGAAAGATAGAGAAAACTATGGGTCAGATGCGGAATGCAAGGCCTTGATTTTTTGCGAGATCGATGAGGAAGCTGCACAGAAATCAGGGCTTGATCACAAAAAACTGGATCTGTTTGTTGACAAATCATTTGAACAGTACCAGGTGGATCGAATAGATTGGGAAGAGAATTCGATGGTTATTCTGGTGAGGGGGCAAGGTCCTTTGCAAACGGCTGTCACTGCTTTTGTCGAGATGATGAAGGGATTTATGAATATAGATGTTAGAATGGGCATCAGTTTCAATGAGGGCAAAACACTGCGAATAATATTTGACCAAGCCAAAGAAGCTTTGTTGAAAGGTTGTCAAAAAGATGAGACAATTCGTTATTTTCAGGAATCAGAGCACTCTGGATGTCAGAAGGAAAAGACAGAAAAATTTTCTATAGAGAGATGGCAGACGCTATTTTTTTCAAAGAGTTTTGGAGAGCATGAAAACTTGGATGAATTGATTGTTGGATTTGTTAGTGAGCTGAAGTGCTCCGGGAGAAACTTAAAGCAGATTCGAATGGACTTTCTGGTGCTGGGAGCGGCCATCATTCGAAGAAATAAAAAGAACGAAGACCCTGAATGGGAGGACATTAGAAAGTCATATTATCAGTGGATCCATTCCAGTTGGTCCTTGTATTGTTTATCATCTCAGTTGAGAAGATTGTTGAATGTCATCGAGGATGTTCGCATGAGTCAAAATCAAGAAAAAACGTCTCTTGTTTATGGGGTCAATCGGTATATTCAAAACAATTATCAACAGAATGTGTCCTTGCAGGAATTGAGCCAGGCATTATTCTTAAGCGGAAGCTATATTAGCCGTGCATATAAAAAGGCAACAGGAGTTACGGTTACAGATGCCATTCATGAATATCGTTTGAATCAGGCAATGGAGTTGTTGCTTCGTACGGATATGAAAATTTATGAAGTTTGCATAGCGGTAGGCATTGAAGATCCAGCTTATTTTACCCGCTTGTTTATGAGGCGGGTTGGCATGAGTCCAACAGAGTATCGAAGTAAAAATCGATAAGTGAAACTTGCATTAGGTGAATCAAGAGTGGCCATGTGAGGCAAGTTTTTTCATAGGACAAAATCCGACAATAAGGTAAAAAAAGTCCAAGGAAAGCGAGAAACGATTTCCTGTGTGGTCAAAGGATCGGAAGAACGGACAAAATGCAACAAGAAATGGAAGTGTAGAGTCATTCTTGCGGAAGCGATTTCCCCATATAATGGGATAGAAAAGTGAATCCATTACTTTGAGGAGGAGAATAGATGAAACTGAATTGGAAAAAGTGTATCGCTTCAACATTGCTGGTATTTCTTGCGACAGGGCTAGCTGCTTGTACGGCAGATGCCAATGAATCTGCTTCAACGGGGGCAAAGGGAAACCAAACACCGGTTGAAATTAGCTATGCAACCTTTATGGTCGGTTCGCATGTATCCGCAGAAGCAGAAAAGCAAATCATTGATGAGTTCAATGAAGCCTATGAAGGGAAAATCAAGGTTGTTATTGAGGAACTACCAAGCGATGAAGCCTATGTAAATAAAATGAAAGCACTTGCTGCATCGAAGGCGTTGCCCGATGTTGCCATTGGAAAGCAAGGGATTCGCGAATTGGCGATCAAGAACGGTCAAGCGGTTGATTTGATGCCGTTGTTGGAAGCAGATCCAGAATGGAAAGAATATATTGGCGCAGGAGCCATTAGCTACAATCAGGCAGACGACGGTAAGCTTTATTCGATTGCCAATGCGAAACAATTGATTGGATATTTTTACAACAAGGATATGTTTGAAACAGCCGGTATTCAACCCGCGAAAACGTGGGATGAATTTATGGCAAACAATGAAAAATTGAAAGCGGCTGGTTTTACCCCATTGGCTATGATGACCGGCGAGAATGCATGGACAACCAATCTGTGGTTGGCGGCAATGATTGGGACTGACGGTGAAGCGGGCCATTCATTTATGAATACGACGCATCCAGAGTCCTATGAGAATGCTTCTATGATTCAGGCATTGAGTATGATTCAAACCTGCCTGCAAGAGTATACAACTTCGGATGCGGTTGGTGCCATGTATGCGAATGCAGCCAATAATTTTCTTCAAGAAAAGACAGCATTAATCGCCAATGGACCTTGGATGGTGCCAGATTTCTCGGATACGAGCAAAGCAAAAGCAGGCTTGGCTGATCGTGTTGGCGTTGCATTGTATCCAAACGATGGGATTGTTGCGCAATATGAGGTTGGCTACATTCTTTGCTCCAATGGTAAATCTGAAGAAGAACAGGCAGCGGCATTGGAGTTTTTAAAATTCAAAACAGGCAAACGCGCGCAAGAAATTTTCTTGGATAAATCAGGCGCACTTCCGTTGACCGCGAATGTTGAAATCTCGGAAACATACAAAACGGCAAATCCTTTAGTTGCAGAGCTGATCACCATTAGCGGAGATGCAAAGTACGGATTTGAAAATATCGACAATACAGCATTTTCAAGTGTAGTAAGTGAATTTTCCTTGAACTATCCTGATCTTGCGTATGGTGAAATTACACCAGAAGAGATGGCGGCCAAGCTTACCGCGGCTGTCGCAAAAAGCAAGTAGCGGAATCATAATCGGGATCTATGAAAAAAACCTCGTCTTGAATTTCAAGATGAGGTTTTTCATAGAAGGAAGTTTTGGAGGGGAAAATGAGAAAGAAGAATAAATGGATTTCGATATTCTTGTTACCAGGTGTCAGCATCTTTATTTTTGTTTTTATGCTGTCGATACTGATGCTTGTGGGAACATCGTTTGCGAATTGGACAATTGGGTCAAAGATAACTTTTGCGGGATTCAGTAATTATAGTACTCTATTTACAGAAGATCCGGCATTTATAAAAAGCATGATGAATACGGGGATTTGGATTGCACTGCAGGCTACTATACATATTGCCATCGGTGTTTTGCTGGCCTTGCTCTTGGCGAAACAGAAATGGTATACATCTTTTGTGCGGACCGCTTTTTTTATTCCGAACATTATTTCAAGTGCAGCTCTTGGCATGTTGTTTTTGAGTATTTTGAATCCGCAATTCGGATTGGTGAACAACGTGATGACAAAGCTCCTGGGAGAGCCCTTTGTTCAAAATTGGTTTATGGATCCGAAGACATCATTCTTTTCCGTCACCATGACCTGGCTTCCGTATGCGGGTCTTGTTACGATTTTGGTGATGGCGGAGATGGCGTCAATTCCAAAAGAGGTGTATGAGGCTGCATCGATTGATGGGGCAACGTCGATGCAAACTGATTTGTTTGTCGTGTTGCCGATGATGAAAAACATAATTGGAACGGCAACCATTCTTGCTGCAACCAGCATGTTGCAAAAATTGGACATTATTATGATGACAACGGGCGGCGGACCGGGTGTGCGCACGATGAATATGCCCATGTACTTATACAGAACTGCATTGACAGACAACAATTATGGACTTGCGAATGCGCAGGGTGTGATTTTGATTTTTCTCGGATTGCTGACATTGATCACGATTCGGAAAATATTCAAGATGGATCAGGAGGATTAGGAGGCGCATGAAAATGATCAATGGAGTAAAAAAAGTAGCAACATTTCTATTTATTTTTATTATTGTGGCTATCTCAGTCGTGCCCTTTTTATGGGTTTTAATGGCTTCCTTTAAAGGGAATGGGGATATTATGTCTTCAGTAGCCGGATTTCCCAACGGACTGCGATTCAGCAATTATCAAACGGCATTTAAGTTGGCGCCTTTAGTGACCTTCTATAAAAACAGTGTGATTGTTTCCTTGCTGTCGACAGCGCTGAATTTGATCGTGTTTTCTATGGCGGCTTATGTGGTGGTACGCTGCAGGTTTCGCTTTAAAAAGCCGATAATCATTGCCTTCTCCTTGGCTTTGATTATTCCAGGGGCAGCGCTGTTGCAGCCCTTGTATAATACACTGACGCGAACCCATTTGTACGACACTTTGACGGGTTTGATTATTGTCTATGCGGGATTGGGGATGCCAACGACCTTCTATATTATGATGAGCTATTTTAAGACAATTCCCTACACCTTGGAAGAAGCGGCGTATATTGACGGGGCGGGATTCTTTCGGACATTTGTTCAAATTATTCTTCCCCTGGCAAGACCTGCCTTTGCAACAGCGGGTGTGTTGCAATTTTTGTTTTGCTGGAATGAATTCCAGTTCGCTCTCACGTTAACCGGCGATAAAATGAACCGAACACTGCCGATTGCATTGTATTATTTTAAGAGTTCATTTGCCAGTGATTATGGCGCGATGTTTGCAGCAACGGTTTTGGTGACGATTCCATCGATTATCATTTACATGTTGATGCAGAAGCAGATTATTTCTGGCTTGGTTTCTGGTTCGGTGAAGGGGTAAGACATGAATAATAATTTTTTAATGCATTGGGATCAGTTCAATCCAAGTGAAAACAAGCATATAGAGGGAGCCTTTTGCCAAGGGAATGGTTATTTGTCAGTTCGGGCAAGCTTTGAAGAGGGGGTTCAACAGGAAAATCAAGGAGATGTCTATACCCGAACCTTTTCGAGCGTGACTACGGAAAAGCAGAGGCACCCAATTACCAAATGGGGGACCTTTATTCCCACAGTGATGGGGAAGCATCCTTTGCTGAATGAAGTGATCATCAATTTGCCGTACTTTTTGGATTTTCGAATTTGGATCGACAACGAGTTTGTATTTATGAACGAGGAGTCGGTTGAGGAGTTTTCGTTTGTTCTCAACATGGAAGATGGCAGTTTAAGCCGATCGTTTGTTTTTCGGACAAGGACCGGGAAATGTGTGAGGGTATTGTATGAGCGATTTCCAAGCCGGTACTGTCAGCATCTTTTTGTACAGAAAATGGAGTTTGAGGCGCTGGATCAAGCAGTGGAGATTAACGTTGAGTCTGGAATTGATACACAAGTGACTACGAATGGGTTCAATCATTTCGTTAAGATGGAAAAATGGGCAGAGAAAGCGTGTATACGGATTTCCGGGGATACGGATATGAACCAACGCGTTCACATGCAAAGTTCCTTGACCTGCGATGGTACTTCGATCCTGCCTAGCGATGATGAATTTGATTATGACACCAAATTATTGCCACAAGAAAAAATGGTGTTTGAAAAACGTAGTTTGATCTGGACGGACCATGACTGCGATTCTTTCGATGTGGTAAGAGAGGGTCAAAAATCCTATGAAATGCTTGTCCTTGAAAATAGAAAAGCATGGGCGGTCTTATGGGAAAGATCGGATATTCAAATCGAGGGAAATGACCGCGATCAGCTGGGGGTTCGATTCTCGATCTATCATCTTCTGCGCAGCAAAGAAGAGCTGGAAACTCGGACATCCATATGTGCGAAAGGCTTTGCAGGTGAGGCATACTATGGTCGATATTTTTGGGACAGTGAAATCTTCATGCTGCCTTTTTATCTCTATACCAATCCGATTATTGCGAGAAATCTCTTGCTTTATCGGTATCAAACCTTGGATGGTGCCCGGGAGAATGCAAGGCGTTACAATTGCCGGGGAGCGAGATTCCCTTGGCAGTCAGCAACAACGGGAAGCGAGCAATGCTCACTGTGGGAGTATGCGGATAATGAGGTGCATATCACAGCGGATATTGTATATGGAATTTGGCATTACTATTTGGCTACAGGAGATTTTAAATTTATTGAGCAAGCAGGAGCGGAAATCATAATTGAAACGGCCCGATTCTGGGTGGACCGTTTGGACTGTGATGAAGCCGGGGTTTATCATTTATGGAATGTTATGGGACCGGATGAGTATACGGCCTTTAACGCAGACAATACCTTTACTAATCGAATGGTACAATTTAATCTGCAAAAGGCGTGTGACGTCATTGGACTGATGCAAGAGAAAAACCGTGAAGGGTGGGAAGGACTGAAGAAAAAAATTGGATTTCTAGATCATGAGATTCAGATTTTTGAAGAATGTACCAAAGGTATTCGCATTCCCGTAAATAAAGGATCTGTTTTTATTCCCCAGAGTGACAATTTTTCGCAATATGCGTCCGTTGCCCTAGCCGATCTGTGGGAAGATCGAAGTGTGCCTTTTGGCTTTTATATGACCCATGAAAAGTTGTACCGGTCACAGGTGCTGAAACAAGCTGATGCACTATCCCTTGCTATGTTGTTCCGGTCGGAATTTACTGTCGAACAGATGGAAAATACCTATGAGATTTTTGAACCGATTACGACCCATGACTCCTCTCTCTCTCCAATTAATCATGCCATTATAGCGGGGTGGATCGGGAAGACGGATCATGTGCAAAAGTTTTTCGATTATGCGCTTTCCCTGGATTTTGATATTCAGCGGAAGGGTTCCAAAGATGGGATTCATATTGCCAATTGCGGATGCATCTATCAATTTATATTGCAAACCGTAGCAGGGATAGAAACGGCTATTCAAAATGATCGAGAAAGTCCGAAATCAGCGTCATTCTTTCTGCCTGACGGATGGAAGCGTGTGTCATTTTCCATGATGTGGCGACAGAAGCATTATTATGTAAGGGTTGACCAGAATGGAGTCAAAATTCAGGAGGTGTAGGATGAAAGCGTATCAAGTAGTCATATTTGACTTGGATGGCGTTATCGTGGATACAGCAAAGTATCACTATCGGGCATGGAAACAGTTGGCATATCGTTTGGGTTTTGAATTTACAGAAGAAGATAATGAGCGGCTGAAAGGAGTCTCTCGTATGGATTCCCTAGAGATTTTATTAGAAATTGGGAATCAACAGGAGTTGTTTACGGAGAGTGAGAAGGAGGAGATGGCAGCAGAAAAGAATGGTCGTTACGTGGAATCACTTGAGAGTTTGTCTCCTTCGGATATTTTGCCTGGTGTGTTGGACACCATAGTATGTTTGAAAGATAAGGGAAGTCGTATTGCGCTGGGTTCGGCCAGTAAGAATGCGGTGCGAATTTTGACGCAACTGGATATTTTACATCTCTTCGATGAGATTGTAGATGGAAATTGCGTAGAGAAAGCAAAACCGGATCCAGAAGTTTTTTTGATCGCGGCAGAAAAAACAGGTGTGAGACCAGAAAACTGTCTGGTTTTTGAGGATGCCTATGCGGGGATTGAAGCAGCCAAGCGTGCGGGCATGGACGTGATCGGGATTGGTACGAGGCGAGTTCTTGCGAATGCGCCACGGGTAGTTTCGGATCTTCGGGAGCTGGAGGTCTAAAGAAATTTGACAATTTAGATTTATCAAGATACAATGATTTTGAACAAGGAGGATTTTATGGTTCGAGGTTTCATTCAGTAAAGAAAATTTGGAATGGTTTGAAAGGCCTATTTTGTGGTGCCTGTAAACCGGCCAGTTACTGATGAAATCTACTATCCGCGTCCCTTTCGGGGACTCCACCTTGTATAAGTTGCAATTGTGGATCGCAGAGTTTCTGCGATCCTTTTTTTATACTTGAATCCAGAATTTCATCAGAATTGGCGATGAAAGGAGACAGAAATGATAGAAACAGGAAAAGACACCCTAGATTTTGAAATGATTCGCGAGCGCTTGATGGCTTGTGCCAACAGCTCTTTGGGGAAAAAGAAAATCGAAAACTTGCAACCGTCAGATCGATTAGATGTTGTCTTACAACGTCAGCGATTAACAACGGAAGCGAAAGCAATCTTAAACGTACAGGGCTCGGTGCCCCTTTACGGGATCTCAGGCGTTGATCAGGATTTAAATCGCGCCGAGAAAGAGTATGTTTTGCAGCCTAAGGAATTAATTGCCATTGCAGATTTTATGCGCGGATGTCGATCCATGAAAAAATTTATGGTTGACCAATACCATCTAGCGCCAGAGCTGGCCAGTTATGCCATGAATCTGGAAGAAATGGCAGAATTAGAAGAAGAAATTCATCAAACGGTGGGGCCACAAGGGGTGCATCCTCGTGCAAGCAAGGAATTATGGAGATTGAATCGATCCAAGGACCAGTTGGAAAAGAATATCAAGATGCGGATTAATTCCTTTTTAAAGCGACCAGAAATGTCCAAGCTCTTGCAGGATCAATTTGTTAGTCGCAGACGGGGCCGGTTTGTTGTGCCTGTCAAGGCCATGAACAAGTCGAAATTTCCGGGAACGGTTGTGGATCAGAGTGCGACGGGGTCGACCCTCTTTATGGAACCGACTGTCATGGGCAAACTCACGGAAGAACTCTATAGCATTGAGCGCGGAATCGAAGCGGAAGTCTATCAGATCCTTTCGACCTTAACGGGATTGGTCATGCTGGAAGAACGGGCAATTCGACAAAATATCGAAGTGATGACAGAATATGATTTTGCCTTTGCTAAAGCCAAGCTGAGCTTTGAGATGGATGGCAGACAACCAAAACTCCACCAAGGAGAGCGGATGGTCATTCACGCTGGGCGTCACCCCATGATTGAAGATGCCGTGCCCCTTCACTTTGAATTGGGCGAAAAAGCGAGAACATTAGTGATTACAGGACCAAATACCGGTGGCAAGACCGTTGTTTTAAAGACCTTGGGATTGTTTGTTTTAATGGCTCAGGCGGGCCTTCATCTACCAGTGGGTCAAGGAACAGAATTGCCGATTTTTAAGGAGATTTTGGTGGATGTGGGGGATCAACAGGATTTAACACAATCACTGAGTACCTTTTCTGGACATATGACCAACCTGGTTCGCATCGTCAATCGATCGAACCCCGGTGTGCTTGTCCTGCTCGACGAAATTGGAACCGGAACGGATCCGCGTGAGGGTGCAGCTTTGGGCATGGCAATCTTAGAGGATTTGTATAAGCAAGGGGCTTTAACCGTGGTGACAACCCACTATGGGGTGTTGAAAGATTTTGGAGAACAAATGCCGGGTTTTGAAAATGCGCGGATGAAGTTTAATCCTGAGACCTTGGAACCGCTGTATCAATTGGAAATGGGGGCTTCTGGCGATAGCAATGCCTTTTGGATTTCTCAGGAATTGGGATTGAAACCACGGGTCTTGGCTCGTGCCAAGGAAATGGCTGAGCATAAGCAGCACGAATCCAAGGATTTAAACCTTAAAGAGGTGGAATTTAAGAAACGAAAAGAGCGTGCAGCGAAAGAGAAGAAAAATTATGAGTCATTAACCCAAGGGGATTTGGTTCGTTGCTTGGACACTGATGAAAAGGCAATTGTGTATATGGAAAATGAAAAACAAGGAACAGTGACAGTGGTGAAAGATTTTAAGGAGCGAGTCTTGCCCAGACGGCGCGTGAAGCGGCTTGCAAAGGCTGAAGATCTTTACCCACCAGATTATGATATGAGTCAGTTATTTGTTTCATTTGCCAAGCGGAAGTTGGAGAAGGATATATCCAAAGGCCGATTCAAGAATCAGGAGGAGTTGAACGAACGTTTTTCTGATTTGCCTGATCTGGCGCGAGCCTATCAGAAGGCAAAAAGCAAGGCAAAATAATAGAGGGAAGCATGATGCTCCCCTCGTATCAATTGGGTAAATTACTTGGTCATGTTGGATACCAACCAGCGGTTAATAATCAGAATAACAAGGCCTAAACCTAAGAAAAGTAGGGACAGACTGAATTGTTGAGCCAAGAAACCGAAGACCGGAGCCAAGACAATGAGCATCAAAGCGCGTAGCTGACTTTCTACAGAGAGAATGGTTGCGCGTTGTTTTTTTGGAATTAAATCGCCGGCTGCGGAAACAAAGAGCGGGCGCCGCATATCCTTCATGATAAAAAGCAAGAAGAAAGCAATCATAATAATGATCGGCTGTTGGATCCATACACCAAGAGCGATCAATCCTATGAGCAAACCAAATCCATCGAATAGACGGTTCATCCAGGCCAGAGGAGAAGATTGATTGGTTAACCGATACACATTACGCGATGCGAAAGCGCTAGCCAGATTCATAGCACCATATAAAACACCAAGGGTGACTTTGACCTGCATGGTTGCTTGGTCTTGTATAGAACCGACGAAGAGGATCAATAGCAAGGGCTGAACATAATCTTTAATGGTTCGAAAGAAGGCATCGTAGCTGGAAGAACTCAAGAGGAGTCCTCGAAGTTGGCGGTTCTGTTTCAAGACAGAGAGGGAACCAAGACCCTCTTTGAAAACAAAGCCCATGGAAAGTGTCGTTTCACGTCGCTCATCCAGGTAATCGGGGTAGGATGCGATTAAAAGAAAATCCAATAGATAAGGAATCACACCGATAAGAAATAAACCACGTAGGCTTGGTAGGCTTAAAACAAAGATGATGGACAACAAGGCTGATATGGACGATCCCACAAGAGAGAATGATCGGGTGCGTCCATAGACATAAGTCTTTTGATCAAACCAGTTTTTCTTTTCTAGATAGCCGTAGATCATAGCCTTGTGGGTGCCGGAACGAAAGGCTTCCCCCAGACCAAAAAAGAACATGGCGATGGCAAAGATCAGAAAGCTTCCCCCGATAAAGAAAAAGACAAAGGATGCCATATAGAAGAGAAAACACATCATGAGTTCTTTTTTCTTTCCATAATGATCCGCGATGATTCCAGACGGAATTTCAAAGAGATACATGATGGCTTCCCGCAGGGAATAAAGGAGTCCGATTTCGAATAGATTGAGATCGAATCCCAGCAGATAGACCACCAAATAAGGTTCGAAAAATTTCAGGTTTTTAAGAAAACCGTAGGCGCAGAATTTTTTAATTTGCTTGTCATTTTTAATAGCTTGTTGTGTGCTTGTCATGTTGTGCCTCCTACTCTCTAGTATATAACTTTTTATGGAAAAAAGTTCAAGATAAAAATGGAAACTTTCATGAATTATGTTATAATAAGAATGTTCATTTGCAAGAGTGGCGGAATTGGCAGACGCGCAAGATTCAGGTTCTTGTGATCGAGAGGTTGTGAGGGTTCGAGTCCCTTCTCTTGCACCAATAAAAGATCCATGTGTGAAGAGTGATCTCGCATATGGGTTTTTTTGTGCAGTTTTTTCATAGTTGATTGGGGTAAAAGGAAGAATAAGGAGGAAAGGTCATGAAATGTACAGTTGGAGTCTGTCAGATGATGGTGGTTGATTCAGCAGAAGAAAACCTGAAGAAAGCGGAAGCGATGATTGCAGAAGCGGTGCAAAAGGGTGTGGATTTGGTTGTTTTACCAGAGATGTTTATCTGCCCCTATGAGCATGAGGCTTTTAAGCGGGAAGCACAGCCGGAAGGCGGCAGAGTTTTTCAAAACCTTTCCCGAATATCGAGGGAATATAATGTGTATTTGGTGGCTGGTTCTGTGCCAGAGTCAGATGGAGAAGAAATCTACAACACCTCCTATATCTTTGATCCCCATGGGCACTTGATCGGAAAGCATCGAAAGATTCATCTCTTTGATATTGATGTGCCTGGGAAGATTCAGTTCTTTGAGTCAGATACTTTGGCAGCTGGAGAAAAAATAACGGTAGTCGATACGGTCTTTGGAAAGATTGGCATTGCCATCTGCTTTGATATTCGATTTTCTGAGTTATTTAGGGAAATGGCTGTTGCTGGAGCCCATGTGATTGTTGTGCCTGCTGCTTTTAACCAAACGACGGGACCGGCTCATTGGGAATTGACCTTTCGAATGCGCGCTGTGGATCAGCAATTATTTATGGTGGGTTGTGCGCCAGCATTGAATTCGAATGCGAATTATCATTCGTGGGGTCACTCACTCATTGTGAATCCGTGGGGTCAAGTGATGAGTGGATTGAAACGTCAAGAGGGTCTGATCATTGAAACCTTGCAATTACGTGAAGTTGGAGACATTCGCGGGCGTCTACCGATTATGAAGGAATACCTTCACCACTAAATCTTGTGGTGGAGGTCTTTTTTTTATATAAATGGGGTATGAAAAGAGTATACTTGAAGAAAAAGTATTAAAATTCAGACAGAGAAGGAGATCACTCATGAAGAAAACCTTTGTACTGGACACCAATGTTTTATTGCAATCGCCATATTCCATGTTTTCATTTGAAGACAACCAAGTCGTTTTACCCGAAGTGGTTCTAGAAGAGTTGGACCGATTTAAAAAGGACAATTCAGAATTGGGCGCTAATGCTCGACAAGTCGCCCGTCTCTTGGATCGTATGAGGGAAAAGGGCGACCTGACACAAGGATTGGAATTGGAAAATGGTGGAACCCTACGGATCGAAATGAATCACAGGTCCGTCGTACTTCTGGAAAGCTGGGAAGACGCCAAGAATGACAATCGGATTTTACGGGTTTGCAAGGGATTGCAAGATGATGGGAAGCAGGTAATTCTGGTTACAAAAGACATTTTTGAACGGATCAAAGCCGATGTGATCGGAATTACGGCTCAGGATTTTCTTAATGAGCAGGCGCCGACCTATGATGAGCAATACAAAGGAGTTTCTGACCTATGGACTACCGGGGAAGGAATGAATCGGTTTTATCAAGACCATGTCTTATCGCTTTCGGATGTTTTTTATGCGGATAATGTTCACCAGAAACCGGATTTAATACAGAATGAGTTTTTAGTTCTGCATTCGAGTGACAATCCGCAGCAGACGGCATTGGGCAGATATAATGGCAAGGGCATTGTGCCCTTACGATATGACCAGGAACGACCCTTTGGTGTAAAACCTCGAAATGTGCGACAGAAGTTTTTCCAGGAAGCCTTGATGATGGATGCGCATTCAGCGCCGCTGGTGATTGTTAAAGGTCCAGCTGGAACGGCAAAGACCTTTTATTCATTGGCAGTAGGACTGCATAAGATGTTTCAAGTTACGGATCAAGGATACCGTAAAATTTTGGTTTGTCGTCCCAATGTGAAACTGGATGAAGATATCGGTTTCTTGCCAGGAACGGAAGAAGAAAAAATTGCACCGTTCCTACGACCGGTAATCGATAATTTGGAGATACTAGTGGACAGCAATGAATCGGAACGCTATCAGAGTGAGATGGATTTGAAGGATAAAATTGATGAGCTTTTTGATCGCAAAATTATTACGACAGAAGCGATCGCCTATATTCGTGGACGGTCTATTGCCAAGCAGTGGGTAATCATTGACGAGGCGCAGAACTTGACACCGCGACAGGTCAAGGGAATTGTTACTCGTGCTGGTGGGGGAACCAAGATAATTTTGGTGGGAGATCCAGAACAGATTGATCACCCATTTCTAGATGAACGAACCAATGGTCTCTGCTACGCCGCGGATCGTATGAAGGGAAGTCCGCTTTGCTACCAATTGACCTTGTCGGAAGAAGATTGTGAGCGATCACCATTGGCATCGGAGAGTTCGGTTAGAATGAGATAAATACAAAGTTGAATTGAAGCCGGAAAGTTTACTGTTGTGAGCTTTCTGGTTTTTTATGAAAAAAAAGCAAATGATTGACATATCAATTATTAATCTGTATCATATACTTGATATGTCAATCATTATAAAGGGGGATAAGATGACAAAGAATTCGGAAGAGAGAAGTATTGGTAAATGGGTGTCGATATTATATCGGCAATTTCAAATATATATTAATCGGGCTCTCGATGAGTATGATATAAACTCATCCGAGTACATATTTCTAATTAATATTTCAAAAAATCAAGGCGTGAATCAGAAGATGCTGTCTGAAGAGCTGATTATTGATCAAGCACTTACCACTCGTGTCATGAAAAGCTTAGAGGAAAAAGGCTATATTACCAGGGCGAAAAATAGTCATGATAGAAGAGCGTATCAAATCTTTTTGACGGAAAAAGGAGAAAAAATTCAACCGATTATTCTTGGAAAATTGAAAGCCTGGACAGACATACTGGCGAATGATTTAACTGTTGAAGAGGTTGATCAAGGAATTGCAATGTTAATGGTGATGTCTAAGAATGCCGTACAAGAGAATAGGGGCGGAAATGAAGACTAGAATAAAAATGGCAATTTTATCATTGTCCTTAATCACGGTTATGGCTGGTGCGGCAACGGCTCCGGCGTTGGGAGCGATTGCTGCTCATTTTAATGATGTTCATCCTCTGTTGATAAAACTGATTATCACCTTACCTTCGCTATTTATTATTTTCACAACAGTGGCGTTTCATAAAGTAGCAAGGGTGTTGTCGATCAAGAAAATAGCTATCCTTGGATTGGTGATCTATATCATAGGTGGTTGTGGAGCTGGAGTGGTTAACGATATTTATTTGCTGCTAGTCTTTCGGGCAGTATTAGGCGTGGGTGTAGGATTGATTATGCCATTGTCGACAGGTCTTATTTCATATTTTTTTGATAAGGACGAGCGAACGAAACTAATGGGTTATTCGTCAGCCATGAACAATTTAGGTGGAGTTATTGCAATGAGCTTATCGGGTGTCTTGGTTACATTTAATTGGAGATATAGTTTTGCGGTTTATTTGTTGGGCGTATTGGTGTTGATTCTGATCGTGATGTTTTTACCAGACACCGAATTAAAGGGTTCAAATCGTAGAGTCAGCTTTCGGTTAATTAAGCAGATCGGGCCATATTTAATAGGCATCTTCTCAACAATGCTGATATTTTATACCCTGCCTTCCAATTTTTCTATGGTGGTTATGGAGGAGGAGCTTTTTAATCCCTCGCTGATAGGGGCTGTTATGGCGATTCAAACACTAGGAGCCTTTTTAATTGGAATGAAATTTAGCATCGTAAAAAAACGATTTGGGGATCAAACAAAATATGTTTCCTGCGGTTTTCTCTTTGGGGGCTATTTGTTACTTTCCATAGGGAACAGCATAATCCTTGTTATGGCTGGATTGTTGAGTATCGGATTTGGACTGGGCTTGCTTGTGCCCTTGTTGAATTCACAGATTGCTTCAACTGTAGATAAAAAAGAAGTAACTTCTGCAATGGCAATAACCAGCTCGATGTTATATTTGGGACAATTCGTATCCCCTTTGCTTGTTCAAGGCGTACAAAGCGCAATGAATGTGACAGATATTCGATTTCCATACTATATGGCCATGGGTTTAACTCTTCTTTTAGGCATGTGGATGAAAAGGTGCAGAATTAATTAATTAGAATATTGAAAAATAAAATGTCACCGAATTCCTAAAAGGAATCCGGTGACGTTTTTGTTATTTTCTCAGAATGACTTCCCCAAAGTAGGGAATCAAACTCTTTTGAATTTCCTGTAGAGTTTCAATGGAATAGGGTGTCATTTTGACAGACGAATTCACGACTTCCTCTTGTGGATGGAAATTTTGGATGGCGTATCGCTGACTTCCTTTAAGCCATTTTGCAATGGAGAGAAAGTCGTCCTGCTGAAAGCCTTCTTGATAAACGGTGGTGCGAAACTCGTGGGGAATCTCACTTAATCGAATCAATGAGACGCTTTCCTCGATCGCTTCCAAGTCAACAGACGTATGAACCATAGCACTATATTTCGGGATAGCTTGTTTGATGTCCATGGCGATGTAATCTAACACACCGGCCCGCATCCATTGATTTAGCCGGTTGGGCTTTGTTCCATTAGTATCCAGTTTGATGGAGAAGCCTTGACTTTTCAATGCCTTTAAAAAGGGCAGCAAGTCGGCGTGGAGTGTTGGCTCTCCGCCGGAGATGACAATCGCATCGACAAAACGTTTGCGCTTGATCAGATTATCCAACAAAGAATCAAGATCCTTTGTTTCCATTTCTCCAGTGACCAGTGGCGCATTGTGGCAATAAGGACAACGGAAATTACAGCCTGCCGTAAATAGAACGGAGGCGATTTTTCCAGGGTAATCGATCATGCTGGATTTTAAGAAATCAACGATCATATTAGGCTTCCTTCAAGGTTTCTTTGGTTGCAAAAGTCGTGCGCCCAGCAAATTCCTCTTGTTTTCCTTTATTCCATGATTGTACCGGACGATGGAAACCAACGACGCGAGACCAAACTTCTGTTTGGCTGCCACAGGTTGGGCAAGTCCATTGCTCGCCGGCTAGGTAGCCATGCTCTTGGCAAATGCTGTATGTTGGTGTAATGGTTAGATAGGGAATTCGTGTCAATTTCAAACTTTTGTACAAGAGATCTTTTAAGACGTCCAGATCTTCGATCTGTTCCCCAATAAAGCCATGAAGAACGGTACCACCGGTATAGCGGGTTTGCAGCTCTTCTTGCAGGGTCAGGGCTTCAAACATGTCTGCCGTGTGTCCCACAGGCAATTGTGTTGAATTTGTATAGTAAGGTTCTTTGTCCCCCGAGGTAATAATCTTAGGATAGATCCGCTTATCCATGCGGGCAAATCGGTAGGTTGCACCCTCGGCTGGAGAGGCTTCTAGGTTGTATAAACTGCCGGTCTCTTCTTGGAAATCTTGAATAACTTCATTCATAAAATCCATAACTTCAATGGAAAAAGATTGGCCTTCTTCCGAGGTGATGTCTTTACCAAAAAGATTGAGGCAGGCTTCGTTCATGCCGTTTAAGCCGATGGTGGAGAAGTGGTTTTTATAGTATCCGCCCTGGCCTTCTTTTACTCCTTGCAGATAGTAACGGGAGTATGGATACAGACCAGAATCCATATATTGTTCCAAAAGTACCCGCTTCTGCTCGCAAATATCTCGAGCCGATTCCATCAATGGACGCATTTTCGCTTTAAATTCTTCCTTACTTTTTGCCTGATAGCCTATCCTTGCCATATTTAAAGTAACGACATTGATGGATCCTGTTAGTGGATTGGCACCGAAAAGACCACCGCCACGCTTACGAAGCTCCCGGTTGTCTAAACGTAGTCGACAGCACATGCTGCGTACATCTTCTGGTTTCATGTCGCTATTCAGGAAATTGGCGAAGTAGGGGGTGCCGAATTTGCTTGTCATTTCCATTAGTTTGGTAGAAACAGGTGATTCCCATGGAAAGTCATCTGTGATGTTGATGGTTGGGATTGGGAAGCTGAATGAGCGGCCCGCACCATCCCCTTCAATCATAACTTCAAAAAAGGCCATATTAAACATATCCATTTCTGCTTGGAAGTCTCCATATGTGTCATCCATGGCCTTGCCGCCAGAAATTACTGGTGATTTTTTTAATAAGGTATGAGGCGTCATGTCTAAAGTGACATTCGTAAATGGTGTTTGGAATCCAACGCGTGTTGGCACATTCAGGTTGAAGACAAAGCTTTGAACCGCTTTTTTCACCTGTTCGAAGCTCAAGTTGTCATAACGGATAAATGGGGCGGCATAGGTGTCCAAAGAGCTGACGGCCTGTGCACCTGCCGCTTCGCCTTGAAGGGTGTAGAGCCAGTTGACAATTTGCCCTAGAAAGGCAGAAAGATGCTTGGCTGGACTTGATTCCATTTTACCCGATGCACCTTGAAATCCTTTCAATAATAGGGTTTCCAAGTCCCAACCACAGCAATATGGTGCCAAAAGTCCTAAGTCATGGATATGAATATCACCATTGATATGGGCTTGTCGTTGTTCTTTGGTATAGATTTTATTGAGCCAATATTTTTTTGTGATTTCTTCAACAATATGATTATTAAGGCCTTGAAGGCTATAGCCCATATTGGCGTTTTCGTTGATTCGCCAATCCTCCAAGGAAATATATTCTTCAACAAGTCGTTCTGCATCCATAAAAAGATTCTTGTGGCCAACACGAAGGTCCTCATGTTTTTTTCGATAGATAATGTAAGCTTTAGCTGTTTCTATGTAGCCTTCTTCCATTAAGGTTTGTTCAACAAAGTCTTGCGTGTTCTCAACATTGGGGACTCCTGCCCCATATGCTTCTGATAGGATTTCTCCAATATGGTTAGCCAAGCGGATTGATTCAGCGGTAGATCCCTCCTGGGTTGCACGGAAAGCTTTATCAATTGCGATGGCGATTTTATCCTGATTAAATGGTACGATCGAGCCGTCTCGTTTCTGTATGCGGGTTATCACGGTTCTTTCCTCCTTTAGTCTAGTTACAAGAAGTATTGTATGCTTTTTTAGATAGGAAAACAAGGTGGAACAACAACATATTGTGGACATAATGTATATATCCCCAAAAACAGACGAGATATAGATAAATGTTTAAATTTTCCGAAAGATTAATTTTATAAATATTTTGATGTTTTTCATAAAAAGAAGTGCAGAATTTTAGCCTTCTGGCTTTGATCTGCACCCTTTTAAACAAAACAAAGGACTCGCGGGAGTAGTTTCGCAAGTCCTTTATCTTTAGAGGATGTTAATTTTTTTATTTTAGAACCAACCACGAAGTTTCATGGCATCTGCAACACGTTTGATAGAGATCATATAAGCGGCTGTACGCATTTCTACGTTTGCATGATCCATCATTTCCCAGATTGCATTGAAGGCATCAACCATCAAGCGCTCTTGTTTTTCTTGAACCTCAGTGAAGCCCCAGTAGTAGTTTTGAAGGTTTTGCACCCATTCGAAGTAGGAAACCGTAACGCCACCGGCATTGGCTAGGATATCTGGAACGATTAAGATTCCTTTTCCGTTCAAGATTGCTTCTGCTTCTGGTGTTGTTGGTCCATTTGCACCTTCACAAACAATTTTTGCTTTAATTAGATCGGCATTTTCACTTGTGATTGCATTTTCAAGGGCACAAGGAGCAAAAATTTCTACGTCGATTCCAAAGATTCCGTCTCGATCCATTTCTTCATCGACTCCTGGGAAGCCTTTGATGGTATCGTGTGTTTTCTTGTATTCAATTACAGCTGGAATATTCAAGCCGTCTTTTTTGTATAAGCAACAAGATGCATCGGAAATAGCAACGACTTTTACTCCGGCTTGCATGGAGTAGAAAGCAGCAAAGCTGCCAACGTTACCAAAGCCTTGAACGGCTACAGTTGTTTGTTTTAAATCAATGTTTCTTTTTTTAGCTGATTCCCGAATCATTAAAAATACGCCATAACCAGTCGCTTCTGTACGAGCTAAAGAACCGCCGAATTCAACGGGCTTACCGGTAATTACGCCTGGAATCAATTGGCCATGCATTTTTGAAAATTCGTCAACCATCCATGACATGATTTTTCCATTTGTATTTACATCAGGAGCAGGGATGTCTTTTCGGTCACCGATAAAGTCGCCTAGAGCACGAACATATCCGCGAGATAATCGTTCTAATTCGCCTTCGGAAAGTTGTTTCGGATCTACAATGATTCCGCCTTTTCCGCCGCCGTATGGAAGACCAACAACACCACACTTGAATGTCATCCAAGTGGAAAGGGCACGAACCTCATCCAAACTTACATTGGGATGGAACCGAATTCCGCCTTTTGTTGGGCCAACTGCATCATTATGTTGTGATCGGAATGCTTCAAATACGCGAATTTCACCATTGTCCATTTTTACTGGAACGGGGAAAGATAGAACACGCATAGGTTGCTTTAGCAATTCATATACTGCTGGATCGGCTTGTAGTTGGTCACAAGCATTCTTGACTTGTTGTTGGGCAATCTCAAAAGGATTTAACGTTTTTTCTGCCACTGTAGTACCTCCTTAAAATTTTCCGATTATGAAAAGGTTTCCCTATCCGTAGAATAACATAGAAAGCGGTAAAAAACATGGGAAAAAATGAATATTTAGAAATGAAAATATGTATAAGATTTAACATCTGTCGTAAAAAATAAAAACAACACTACATATTGTGATTAAATCAAAAAAATGAAGGATTCAGTGATGTTGAGAAATTGTAATCGGGTGTTTAGAGGATGAAGCCGGGGGGAAAGAATAGATCACGGAGGTGATAATATGCGAATTGCATTTTTTGATACAAAAGAATATGATCGTGCATCTTTTAAAGATGTAAAGGATTTTAAAATCACATATTTTGAAAATAAGCTAAATCGGGAATCGGCTACTATGGCAAATGGATATGATGCAGTCTGTGTGTTTGTTAATGATCAAGTGGATCGAGAGGTATTAGAAAGTCTAAAGGCTGGTGGGGTTCGATTGATTTCGACCCGGAGCGCTGGATTTAATCATATTGATTTGGAGGCAGCCAAAGAGTTGGAATTGCCGGTTGTTCGTGTACCAGCCTATTCGCCCTATGCGGTGGCAGAGCATACGGTGGCATTAATGATGACCTTGAACCGTATGACTCACAAATCGTATATTCGAACCCTGCAGGGAAATTTTAGTCTGAAGGGACTCTTGGGATTTGATATGCATGGGAAAACGGCAGGGCTAATAGGAGGAGGTAAGATCGCAAAGATCGTTACCCGGATTCTTGGGGGCTTTGGCATGCGGGTATTGATTTATACACCGGATCCCGATAAAGAGGCGGCTAAGGAATATGGCTTTATCAATACGGACTTGAATACTCTATATAAGGAGTCTGATATTGTGTCTCTTCATTGCCCTTTGACAAAGGAGACCAAGTATTTGATTAACAAGGAGTCCATTTCCTTAATGAAGAAGGGCGTCATGATTATTAATACAGGCAGGGGTGGTTTGGTTCATACTCAGGATTTGATCAACGGATTGAAGTCAGAACAAGTTGGTTATGCAGGCTTAGATGTCTATGAAGAAGAAGGTGATGTCTTTTTTGAAGATCGATCAAATGACCTCTTGCAGGATGACTTGTTGGCTAGACTTTTGACCTTCCACAATGTACTTATTACTTCTCATCAGGGATTTTTTACCCAGGAAGCTCTTGATAATATACGGGATACAACGATTAAAAATTGGCAGGAATTTAAGGAAAAGAAATTTTTAAGCCATGCGGTATAACCGTTCGAGACTGTATAAGTAGAATAGCAAATGTAAAGAAGGTTGATGATCGGTGTAAATTGAAAGACCGTGAAAGTTTTAAAAAGTGCTCTCCAGTAATTAGGAGAGCACTTTTTAAATGGCTTATAGATTGAGGCTCTTGATTAATTGATTTTCAAAGATTCAAGTGCTGGCAGGTTTTCATCGCTAGAAATCGATTCTTTTCCATGTAGAGATAGTTGAGTTAAATGATCTTTTAGTTTTGCCTTCTTCATAGGTTTATAGAAATAGAAACCTTGAATCGCAGGGCAATGATGTTTTTTTAGATAATCAAGTTGTTGCTGGCTTTCAACACCTTCAGCGATGGAATCTAAATTAAGTTCTTGGCTTAACAAAATGATTGCCGAGATAATCGATTCATCTTGCTGTGACTTTCCAATTCCATCGATAAAGCTCTTTGCAATCTTAATTCGATCAATCGGAAGTTGTTTCAAATAGCTGAGGGAGGAATAGTCGGTTCCAAAATCATCGATTGCAATTCGGATATTATGTTTTTTTAGAGCATGTAGCATTTTAATAATTTGATCGATATCGTAGGGCAGAATGCTTTCTGTAATTTCAAGCTCTAAATATTGAGCAGGGAGCTTATAAGTGTCGAGGAGCCTTTTAATGGTTAGAGGCAGTGATTGATCTAGAAGCTGATTGACAGATAAGTTGACCGCTAGGATATGGAGCGTTGGAGATTGCCATGACTGATAATCAATGATGGCTTGTTCCAATGCCCATTTTCCGATCTCTACAATTAATCCGTTTTTTTCGGCAAGGGGTATAAAAAATTCTGGATTAATTAAGCCGTACTTGGGATGATTCCAACGGATTAAAGCTTCAACACCAATAATCTGCTCGTTTATGCTATCTACTTGTGGTTGGTAATACATTTCTAATTGCTTATCAGATAAAGCGGTATGCAAGTCACTGCTGAGCTGAAGGGCGCGATCTAGATTTTTACTCATGGCTTCATCGAAAAAAGCATATTTCCCTTTACCAGAACCCTTGGCATGATACATGGCAATGTCAGCGTGCTTGATTAAGGTGCTTGAAGAGTCACCATCGTTAGGGAAGACAGCGATACCAATGCTTGTGGATGCATAAAGGGAATTTTGGGATAAGATGAATGGAGCGTTGAATGATTGAAGGATCTTCTCGCAGACACTGGAGATGTCGTTCTTAGATCTCATGTTTTCTAATAGGAGTAAGAATTCATCGCCACCGACACGTGAAAGTGTATCACTGCTGCGGAGGGTGGTTGTCAAGCGTTCCGCTACCTTGCATAAGAGAACATCTCCTTGGAGGTGACCAAGGGAGTCATTGACAAATTTGAATCCATCAAGATCTAGAAAAAGAACGGCAAAGCTACTTTGAGAAATTTTTGCAGATTCTAAAGTTTCTTGTAGTCGTGTTCGAAAATATCGTCGATTTGGTAAATTTGTTAATTGGTCATGATAGGCTATATGTTGGATTTGCCCTTCTTTTTCAATTCTTTTTTGAATTTCATTTCCCAATTTTCGATTTGCATCGACCAATTCATTCGTGCGGTGTTCCACCTTTATTTCAAGATTTTCATAGGCTTCTTCTAGTTGAACTTGGATATTTTTAAGAGCAGTCAAATTTTGAAAAATAATGACGGTTCCTAAGCGTTGCTCACAATTGTCAAATAAGGTGGATGCGGAAGCAAAAACGGAAATGGCCTTACCTGATTTGGCTTTTAAAACTAATTCTTGGCTATAATTCAATTGATCCTTGGAGAGCTGCATGAATTCTCCCAAAATCTGGTGAGACTTTTGGTATAAGAGTTCTTGTTCTCGGTACTCTAGCATGGCAGTAGCGCCTTTGTTGACTCCAACGATGCTGCCATTGTGATCAATGATGAAGAGTCCCTCTTTCATGATCGAAAAAACATCGGTAAGAATTTTTTCGTTGGTTATAGTCATAAGTCCATATTTGCTCATGGAGTAGGTGACGCCGATCATGACGAACATAATAAAAAAAACGGTGAGAGGAGGGAAAAGAGTTATGGAAAATAAAGGCAAGAGAATGTCGATAGTAGTACCAAATAGGCTGGTGCATAAAATGGTTGTGAAGATAATTTTTGCTTGTTTCTTGTGTCGTTTCAAATGGGTTTCTTTTTGCCATTTGAAAAGCAAGATAAAAGCTTCAATTACATAAGTAACAAAATACACATTAAAATAATGGTCCCAAAAGAGACCCTTGTCTGTTGGATTTAAAAATGCCCATCCAAGGGGTATTTTTACAATATCATTCACACTAACAGGGTCAAAATAATACAGAGAAAAGTTGACTACCGCTGGAAGAAAAATACAAACGAGAGGCCAAGGCTTTTTTAAATACTTTTGTTTCTCTGTTAAGATCAGCACGAAACACACTAAGATTGGATATAAAAATGTCCAGGAGAAAACAGAGAGCACCCGGAACTTGGTCGCGATTGCAGGGTCTTGTGTTGCGGACATCATAGCTAGACAGAAGGCCCAAAAGAAGAGTATTACACAGAGTGCTAAAAAGCTTCGATTTAAGGGTTTCTTTTGATCAGAAAAGTAGGTATAGACACCAAGAAATATGAAAGTAACGCTGCAGAGCAAATAAAGCATCATAAATACATACATAATAGGCATCCTCGCAATCAGCAAAAAGAGTATTTCAATATAGATTCTGAGAAAATAAAACAGGAATAACAAAAAATGGTTCTCCTTTCATTATAGTAAGAAATATAATAAAATACAAATCGTTTTCTTATAATTCTGATAATTCTCCAAGTCGTTTTATGTTAAAGTTTAGACAAAACGGATGGTGTAGTTTATTGTTTTTACGAAGCGTGGCTATCGAGCGTTTCAAAGTATTGGCTTGGAGGATCAAGAGAGTGGTTGGAGTGATTTTTGGAATAAATAATCAAGTGCAAGCAAAAAAGCACACACTCGATCAAAATTCTCGGTTTTCAATGTGGTAAAGTAGTTGTGGGAGGGATGAAATGAGTGATTTGCGCGCGCTATCGAAGACAATTTCATTTATAGAGAAGCATCTTTGTGAGAGTTTTGATTTGGAGGATTTGACAGATATTCACGGCTACAGCCGATGTCATTTTTCTCGTCTATTTCATGTGGTTTCGGGTTTGCATTTAAGCCGATATATATGGAAACGCCGATTGCAGGAAGCGGCTGATTATTTGATCCAAACAGATGAGCGGATGATTGACGTGGCTTTACGCTATCAATTTTCTTCACAGGAATCGTTTTCCCGGGCCTTTTCTCGTTGCTTTGGTCTTTCACCTGGGAAATACCGAAAAGATAAAACGGCAAAGATACTTCAGCTTCCCATTGATGTCAGTAAAATTGTCATTCAGGGAGGAAAGAAAATGAAACCAGAAGTGAAGGAACTGAAAGCTTGGACTGTCATGGGTGTTTTATATGAAGGGACTAACGAAAATGAAGAGCTGAAAGCATGTTGGGCAGAAGTCGGTCAGCGGGCTGGTG
Source organism: Gottschalkiaceae bacterium SANA (assembly GCA_036323355.1). GTDB lineage: Bacteria > Bacillota > Clostridia > Tissierellales > GPF-1 > GPF-1. The sequence continues at coordinate 125,726 of AP028876.1, forward strand.
AAATTCCCCATGCTAAGAGAAATGGAAATTGGTATGGGCTATGCGAGCCATTGGAAGAAAACGTGAAAGACTTGGATCTACTTAACAAAGCTTATTCCTTTAGGTATTTGGCTGGGGTGGAAGTCACCGAAGTTGACAGCGTACCCGAAGGGATGACCGTGTGGCAGATACCAAGGCAGGAATATGCGGTCTTTCCTCATTGTGGAGATGTGGAAAAAATGGGGGAAACTTATCAAGCAATCTATACGACCTGGTTACCAGAAAGCGGATATGAAGCTGTATATGCTCATGATTTTGAATTGTACAATGAAGAATTTCATCCGGGTGATTCGGATTCAACCTGTTATATCTATGTGCCGGTGAAAAAAGTGAAATAAGTAGGCAACAAAAAACAGTCGAGCAAACTTGCTCGGCTGTTTTTATACGCTCCATTCAATGGGCTTTTGCCCGGTTTGAATGAGAAATTCATTGGTTTTTGAAAATGGTTTGCTACCGAAAAAGCCGCGATAGCTGGATAAGGGACTCGGATGCGGTGCTTCTAAGACCAAATGAATGGGGTTGGAAATCATCTTCGCTTTTTTTCGGGCGTATCCGCCCCAAAGGATAAAGACAAGGGGTTTCTTTCGTGCATTTAAGTGTTCGATAATCTTATCGGTAAAGGGTTCCCAGCCCATTTTGGCGTGGGAGCCGGCATTGCCGTCTCGAACGGTTAGTACGGCGTTGATCATCAACACCCCTTGTTTCGCCCAATTCTCCAAATATCCATGTTCGGGGATGGGTATTCCTAAATCACTTTTAAGTTCCTTGTAAATATTGGCCAAGGAAGGTGGAATCTTGATGCCTGGTTGAACCGAAAAGCAAAGACCGTGAGCTTGATTGGGTCCGTGGTATGGATCTTGACCAATAATCACCGCTTTTACATCCTTGTAAGGGGTGCAATTTAGCGCATTGAACACATGGTCTGCCGGGGGGTAAATGGTTTGGCTAGCATATTCGGCATCGAGAAAATCCATGAGGTTTTGAAAGGTAGGTTTTTCAAATTCTGGACTCAGCAATTCTTGCCAGTCATTGTTTATTTGTAGATTCATTTTTACTCCCATCGTAAATCGGGTCCAAAAAAGACTAGCGGCGTATAGGCGGAAAAAATACGGGATACGATCCGATCCTTATACACGGTCTCCAATTGAGAGGGTGGTAGATTGGTCGAGAGAATCGTTTTGTTTCCTTTTATTAGCCGTGTATTAATGATATTGAAAATTTCCGCATTGGAAAAGGCGGATGCAACCTCGGTGCCTAAGTCATCGATAATCAGGAGATCGGAATCAAAAAGCAATCGATAATCTTCTTGAATGGCTTGCTTATCTCCACGAGAAAACTTGATGGTTCGAATGGTATCAAGCATGGAGAAGGCTGTTTGATACAAGACTACCTTGGATTGGTCCAATAGGGCTTTGGCAATGGCGTTGCAGAGAAAAGTTTTCCCTTGTCCAGTTCCCCCATAGAGCAGAAGATTTTCATCATTGCTTTCATCGAAGTTTGCGACAAAAGATTCTGCTACACTCAGATTGTAAAACATATTTTGTCGTGGGGTTTCCTTAAACCCTTCGAAGGATTCATTGCTAAAGAGTGAAATATTGAAGGATGAAAAATTTTCCTTCTCCAAGACGTGGGAGAGATTTGACATGGCATAGGAATGGTTGATCAAGGCCTGTTGTAAACAGGTGCATGGTTTTCCTTCCACATAACCGGTGTCTTTGCATCTTTCGCACTCGTACTGTAAGTCCAAATAGTTTAGAGGATAATTGTTTTCTGTCAACAAAATTGCTTTGCGCTGTTGCAGATTCTCAAGCTGCAAGCGTATCGACTGAATCCGCGCAGGATTGCCGCTGCCTAGGGCGAGTCTTGCCAGTTGTAGATTCAATTCGTTGGCACGATCTTCCACGGCTTGATAATCGGGGAGCTCTCTTCGAATTCTCAGCTTTCGCTTCTCCCGTTCATAATTGGCACGATCGCGTTTGGCTTCGTAGCTTCGAAGTAAGGATTTTATATTGTGTTCTTTCATTATGAGTTGCCCCCTTTCTGATCAGAGGTTTTATTACGATGACGATTCAGATATTTGTTTTCCAGTTCTTCTGGCGAGTATTTTTGCATGCGGCCTTCGAAGTTGTGGAAACTATTTTTTTTCTGTGAAGAGGATTTAGGCGTGGCGGGGGTTCGTTTCTCCGCAGCTTTTTCAACCTCTTCTACGGTGGTCAAGCCTTCAGCTTTCCAGCGCTCCAGAATTTTATTGGTGTAGTTGAAATTCGGATTGGTAATTTTTATGTTTTCATCGCAGGCTTTTACAATCAGTTCTAAAGCCAGTTCCCATTCCTTTGTCCATACCTTGATCATGGCCAATTCCTTTTGAGTTAAAGGTCGAGCAAGCCCCAGGGCTTTTCGAATGGCATTTTGCGCATGAAAGTCGATTTCTCGTTTTTCTAGATGGGACTCTAGTTCGCTTGGATGGGTGATCCCCATGTCATACCAATTTCGAATAATCCCTTCCACGTAACGGATGTTTGGACGGGTTTTCTTTTCGTAGGCAAGGCGAAAGGCTTCTACAATAACGTCGGGTGCCATATTGTAATCTCGGATCCAATTAAGGACGCTAGACATTTCCACCGCAACCAAGGGGCGTCTAGTCAAACTGGAAATTTGATTGAACATGCGATTGGTTGTTTCGTCTTTTCTCGTTGCAATCATGGCAGCAACATCATTAGAATATGCCTTTTTTCGTTTGTTTTGCGAATTTGGCATGAGCTTTTCAAAATACAATTGCTTTAAATTAATGAATTCAATATCATATTCATCTGGGTCGGATCCCCAGATATGCTTTCGAACGATCTCTTTTTGTTCCCAAAAATCCCAGGCGCGAAGGACTTCATCCAAGGGAAGATTTAGATTTTTCGCTATGGTGAAATGATCCCAACTTGCTTGATATTTGGGTTCTTTCGCGCAAAAATAAGCCATCAAATAAACTTTGACGGCAGTTCCGTTTCCCTGAGGCATATATTCTTGGATAAAGATATTTTCGATTGAGGTGTTTCCTAGATCAATTGTTGGTTCTTCAATGCGGTAACTCATGATTTCCTCCACTGTTTCTTGGGTCTTTTCATTATAACACAAAATGCTTTTTGGTTGCTCTGAGAGGTGAGAATTGGTATAATAACACTAGTGTATGAAAATGATTTCATAATAATTACCAGTATTGGGGGACGCATGGAAGCAAAAGGGCAGCTTTATTCGAAAATCAAGACAGCATTTAACAGAATACCAAAAAAAACCCAAGTCATTGTTCTTGTTTCTGGCGTACTAATTCTCAGTGCCGTTGGATTTGGAGTGAAGGTGCAGGCTGATCAAGAAGCAGCCGTAGCCCAACATTTGATCGATACGCAAGGTTTTGACGTGTATTACAAGGGTGATTTAATTGCCAAGGTTAGAAATGACGTAGATGTTCAAAGTGTTATTGACGAGAAAACAATGTTCCTAGAAAAGTCAGAAGGAATCGCAATGATTCCGGATGGGGAATTTACATATGAACCAACGAACTTTGAAGATGAAGAAGAAACGAGTCCGGTAGCGATTCAACAAGCGGTAAACAGCAAGGTGAAGTTCCTTGCACAAGCCACACAGATTATCGTGGATGGAATTGCCCTGGCGACAGTAAAGTCGGAAGAGGAAGCTGAGCAGATTATTGAGGAGATACAAGCGCCGTACATCGCAAAAATGAGTGAGGACGGTTCAGAAATTTTTGAAGTGGGATTGGTTGAAACCGTTTCTTTTGAAATCGTTGCGACAGACCCGGCAACCATCAAAGATGCAAGTAGCGTAGAAGAATTCCTTGTAAAAGGAACCAATAGAAACGAAACCTATGTTGTGCAAAGAGGAGATTGGTTCGAGAAGATCGCCTATGACCATGATATGAGTGTTTCTGAATTAAAAGCTGCAAATCCGGAATTGAATTATAATCTGATTTATGCGGGTGACGAAGTGAATTTGATTGTTCCAGATCCTTTTCTATCCGTCGCCACTTATGAGAAAGCTACCTACGAAGAAGACATTGAATATGGAACAGAATATACAACATCGGGCAGCTATTACAAAGATGAGTATCGTGTTGTGAGAAGCGGACGAGAAGGAACCAAAGAAGTTGTTGCCAATATTAAGAAGGTAAATGGAGAATCGGTGGAAGTGGAAGTGTTGCAAGAAACCGTACTCGAGGAACCGCGGGCAAAATTGATTGCTCAAGGAACCAAAGCAATTCCGCAATTAAAAGGGACAGGGGTATTCCAATATCCAGTTCAAGTAAGTAGCTTGTCTTCGCGTTTTGGAAATCGGGTACATCCGATAACAGGTAGACCTGATTTCCACACAGGGGTCGACTGGCCGAAATCAAAAGGAACGCCAGTTAAAGCGGCGGATGGTGGAACCGTAACCTTTGCCGGATGGAAATCTGGATATGGTTATGTTGTTTATCTTGATCATGGCGCTGGGTTTGAAACCCGCTACGCGCATATGAGTGCAATTTATGTAAAAAAAGGTGAAAAAGTGTATAAGGACAAGTCGATTGGTGCAGTGGGTAACACCGGAAATTCAACGGGTTCACATTTGCATTTTGAAGTACGAAAGTATGGGACTGCGTACAACCCGTATAACTTCTTAGACGGATCAGCGTATCGCTAATAAAGAACTCCCCAATGGGAGTTCTTTTCTTCAAAAGGCTTTGAAGAAAGGAACAGGAGTGATAAAATGGCTTATAAAATTTTAGTTGTAGAAGATGAACTGCCGATAGCGGACATTTTGAAATTCAACCTAGAGCGTGAAGGATATTTGGTTGCCAATGCTTATGATGGGGAGGAAGCGTTGCAAATGACGTTTTCCGAGAAACCAGACCTAGTTTTACTGGATGTCATGATTCCAAAGAAGGATGGATTTCAAGTACTCAAGGAAATCCGAGATCGGTCACAGCTGCCTGTTTTGATGGTAACAGCCAAGGAAGAAGAAGTAGACAAGGTGCTGGGTCTCGAGCTAGGCGCAGATGATTACATTACAAAGCCCTTTAGCATTCGTGAACTGTTAGCGCGGGTGAAAGCAAATCTTCGCCGCATGGGTGTAGAAGAGATCCAAGAGAATCCCGAAGATAAGAAAGTACTTCGCTTTAGTGATTTGGAAATTAATTTGACAAAATATGAAGTGAAAAAGCGTGGTCAAGTGATTGAGCTGACCTTGCGTGAATTTGAGTTATTGCAATTTTTGGCCGCAAAGCCTGACCAGGTGTTCTCTCGGGAACAATTGCTCGAAGAGGTTTGGGGTTATGAATACTACGGCGATATTCGCACGGTGGATGTGACCGTTCGTCGACTTCGTGTTAAGGTGGAAGATGATTCTTCGAAACCGAAATTTATTTATACAAAGCGCGGTGTCGGATATTATTTTAAGAGGAGTTAAGGATGTTTAAAAGCATACGATGGCGACTCGTGATCATTTATTTTTTATTGGTTTTTATAGCGGTTACTGTGGTTGGGGTATTTATTCTCGATCGGCTACGTTCGCAGCAGGAAGAATGGACGTTGAATAATATGCTGCAATATGCGGAACAAGTGCAGGTGTTGCCGTCACTTCGATCGGATGAATGGGTGGAGAATGAATCGCAATTGGTTGAGTCATTTACGAATTGGCCCATTGCACAGACGGATCAGGCTTATTTATTGAGTATGGATGGAACCGCTCCAAGGGTCTTGTCCAATTCTATGGGTGCGCAAAATTTGCTTGGAAAATCTGCCTATGAAACAGAAGTAATTGATAACGAGTTGATTTTTAATGCCCTGAACGGGGAAAAAGAAAACAAAATCAAGAGAGGAACTTATCAGCCAGAGGATACGGTGGCGCATTTGGTGGTTCCTTTATTTTCTGTTAACGGTGAGATCAAGGGTCTAATTTATGTGACCAGTGATTTAGAAGTGATGAATCAGGTCCTTTCTTCATCGAGAAGCATTCTCTTTCAAGGGATGGCGCTGGCACTTCTGCTTACCGTTATTTTGGGTTCTATTTTATCTCGTAGTATCACTTTGCCCATACAGGCCGTGACAAAAAAGGCTTCAAAAATGGCAGAGGGTGATTTCGACCAGAAAGTAGATGTGAAATCCAATGATGAATTGGGTCAGTTGGCCATGATGTTTAATAGCTTGACGGATGAGTTAAAAAAGACAATTTCACAACTGTCAGAAGAGAGCAGTAAGATGGAAGCCTTGTTTACGAATATGGCAGACGGTTTGATCGCCATTGATCCAATGGGTAAACTGCTCCATGCCAATCCAGTTGCGCGAAGACTATTCGTGATCGATGAAACAGAAGAAGAACAGAATGTGCTGCCGATGTTGCAAGAATTGCGTCCAGACATTCAGATGGATCAGCTGATTGCCTCTGAGGATGCAAGAGGCGAGTTGATGTTGGAATTTAGTCCAGAAGACATCTATCGTGCACATTACGCTCCTTTCTTAAATGACAAGGGAGAACGTAGCGGTTTGATTCTTGTTTTTCAAGATATTACCGAGCAAAATAAATTGGAAATTATGCGACGAGAATTTGTTGCGAATGTTTCTCATGAGTTGAAAACCCCCATTACGACCATAAAGTCTTATACGGAAACCATTATGGATGGAGTTTTGGATGACAAGGAATTGTCGACGAAATTCTTGGGCGTAATCGATAATGAATGTGATCGCATGACGAGAATTGTTCGTGATCTTTTACAATTGTCCTCCATGGATTATCAGGAAACCAAGTGGGAGTTGACAGAAGTCTGTTTGCAAGACTTGTTGGAAATGGTCGATTTGAAAATGAAGATTTCTGCCCAGGGAAAGAAGCAGCAATTGCGGGTTAGAGTTGAGCCTGAGCTTCCTTGTTTGACGGGGAATCGTGATGCTTTGGAACAGGTGGTGCTAAACGTAATTTCAAATGCCATCAAGTATACTCAGGATGGTGGTGCCATTGATGTGCATGCTTATTCGGAAGGGTCTCAGCTGAGGATTCGTGTACGTGATAATGGGTCTGGCATTCCGCAAGAGGATTTAGATCGTATTTTTGAACGGTTTTATCGTGTCAACAAGGCGCGAAGTCGAGCCATGGGTGGAACTGGATTGGGATTATCAATTGCTAAGCAGATTGTTGAGTTGCACGGAGGCAATATAAGCATCCAAAGTGTATTGGGAGAAGGAACCGTTGTGGAAATTTGTTTCCGTGAGGGCAGTGCCCAAGAACTGGTTTAAATCAATCGTAATTGATTTGTAACCATCCTGTAATGAGGAGTCTATATAATAAGTACGTAACGTGTATTCTGGAGGGATATCTATGAAGAAGACACCCGTACTCATCCTTGTCTGGATGGCGCTCATCTTGTTTGTCTGTTGCACAAGCGCAGGTTTTGCGGATGAGGGGTCAATTAATCAAGTGAATAGTGAGCCACTCGATATGGAGATTCTCTCACCAGAGGGAAACTATGTGTCTTCGACTGGAAAAATTCCCATCTCATTGCAGTCAGCTGGAGGAAGTATTGTCACGGTGAAGATTTATCCGATGGATTCGGAATATTTAGCCATGGGAAGTTTCCGATTGGATGTCAGAGACATGGTTGTTGAATACCATGCAGCTGTTTTACCAGCGGTGCAAAGATTGACGGATGAAGGGCTTGGAGATCTTGGAACGAACGAGTTGGACGAAGTAATCGAAACGGAGACCAAAGCCGAGACGATAGAACTTCCCTACTTGCCGAGCAAGATGTTTTCGGAAACCATTGGTCAGACGGGCCGTTGGTTGTATGAATTGTCCTTGAAGCCTGGGCGTTATATCCTTTTGATTCAAACCGAAGGGAATATGATGCGATCGGAAGAATACGTATTATCTGTTACCGTAACGAGTATGGAGCGGGCAACCGAGTTTTTGGAGAAGCTAGAAGAAGCTGAGTCTTCTTATAGCAGTCCAGCCGTATTAGCCCCCATCCAGCGGCCGCTTTCCATGTACTAAGAATCTGGAGAGGCTTGAGAAAGAATCTAGTGATTGCAATGATTGTAGTGATTTGAAGTGTTGAAAATGCAAGAATTGCCAGCGATTTGCCAACGGGAAGAATCACTGGTTGGCAAAATAAATTTAATTCCGAATAGTAAAGCACCCGGCCGTGTAGACTGCCTAGTGCTTTTTTTTGTTCTTACGACAAGTTTTGTTTGGCTGCGGATTCGAAAATTTCAACTGATTGGCTTGCCATTGTTTCAGTGGCATGCGTATAGGCGTTGAGAGTTGTTTGGATATTAGCATGACCAAGACGTGCCTGCACGCCTTTGATATTCGCACCGTTTTCAATTAGCATGGTAGCATGGGTGTGCCGCAATGAGTGAAAGGTAAACTTAATCTCAAGTGAGTGGTGAATAACCTTAGCGGCATATTTGAAGATATCCTGGGTCACCATCTTGCCACTTTCTTGAGTGCATACTATTTTAAGCAATTCGGCTCCTTTGGGAGTTTCTGAAGCGGAAAACAAATGAATTCTCTTTCGGGGCTTCCTGGAACTCGGATCCGGCTCAGGGATAATGTATTGATCTAAGTAGTGTGGTCCATATTCAAGTCGATGCTCTAGCTGAAGTTTCCGGTGCTGCCGAAGCGCATCCCGCAGACTGCTGCCAATCTTTATGGTTCTCGTTGAGGCTTTGGTTTTTGTGGTACCGATGTACCATTTAGATTGATGTTTAATCAAGTTCTTTGAAATGCTAATGGTTCCTTTATCGAGATCTACATCATCCCATGTAAGAGACATTACCTCGCCAATTCGACAGCCGGCATAGTAGCCAATCATAATTGGGATAAAGTATGAAGACCCAAGGGGAAACCGCTCAATGATGTTCTGGAAGTCTTGGGTGCTGATAACGACGTGCGATTGCTGCCCTTCATCGTGGTCATACTTTGGCCTTTTCACATATTGCATGGGATTATCCTTGATGAACCCACATGGATGAACAGCATACTTCAAGGCTCCGGAGAGCGCACCTAGGATATTATATAAAGTGCTCTTCGCAATATTAGACCTATACTTTTCATTTGCAAACTCTTGCAAGATTGATGGAGTTAAGGCCTTCAGCTTATAGATACCGAGGGCTGGTTTGAAGTGCCGACGGATCATGACTTCATATGAACCCTGAGTATATGGTTTGCAATTTATCAACACGTGGTTTTTGTACCAATAGTCAAGATAGTCTGCGACTGAGATTTCCGCTGGTTGAAAATGCATGCCGGCATTCTCATATTCAAGCAAAGCGTTTCTAAGAGCTGCTTCGGCTTCCTTCTTGGTGCGGCCGCCAACGCGTTCGATTCTTTTTCTTTTACCGTCTACATTGGATGCTTCATAGGAAAAATACCACTTGCTGCCTCTTTTACGAACATGACCTTCCATTGATTATTGTTTCTCCTTTCATTGTCTTATCATTATTGTTTCAAATTCATATCGATAGTTCAGTTGTATCAAGGAATGCCATAGGTAAAGGGGTCGTAAATATAGATTGATGGCAAAGATGCCAAACATAGTGATCTTCCATCGCTCAGAGACCAATATAAAGCGGTGCAGGACATGTAGTATAGTTTGTGCTGAATGAGTTCGACCGTGACTTGGAACGCGTCGGCGAGCTCTTGCATGTATGAGACCGAACAGTCCTCAATGGTGCAGAGGAGTTGTTCAGTCGGGATTAAAAAATCGGAAGCCCATCTAGCGGCTTTTCCTTCTACCCGGTCACGTTGGATTCTATCATGGTAGCTCATAGCAGTAAGTGGAGATGATTCTCCAACAGATGTGAAATGGTGGCCAAGTTCTTCGGCTAGAATGCTCCGGTATTCTGGGCTTCCTTCAGCAAGATCACGATTCAATGCGATTCTCGACCGGTTGTCGGGGGAAAGATAGTAGAAACCATGAATCTTATTCGGCAAGGGGGCGAGTATGATTGTGATATGCTGCTCTTTGATGAGAGTGCATATTGTGTCACTGGATATCATTTTAGATCACCTCGTTGAAGTTGATAATTGAATATTATATCGAACAAGCGTTCGTGTCAAGAATAAAGGAGGAATCTACTGTAAAGTGTAAAGGTAACTTCTAGATTTTATTCCACAAAAATGACACATGTATACCATGTGTCAAAATTTAGGTTATATACTTTTTTAAGAAAATGCTTTGAATTTATGGCAGTTATTCTTTTCGAGTAATCTATGAATGGTCGAATGGTGTGACTATACTTATCATTTGTAATTCAAGGTGTTCTATTTTATTTCTTCGTCAAAAGTTAGTTTTGCAATTTCATCGGAAAAAAATTGGCGTTTTAAGTGTGCTGACATATTAGTATATTTTCTTCGAATTGTTTTAAGTGTCGCCCTTAATTCTTTTGAGAGCTCTTTTTTATCTTTATCTTTGTTTTCAAAATACAACGCGAATTTTAGTTCATCAGGTAATGTATTATGATTCTCGATTAGGAAGTTGTATGGTCTATCATTTAACAAATCGGAGGCGATATTTGAAATCATAAATAAGCTGAATGTTTTAATCTGTTCATCCTGGTCTGAAGTTTCAATTTCAAGCATTATATCTTCGACAAACTGATTAAAATAGGTGTAATCATAGTTTTCTCTAGCAAGTATTTGGAAAAACCATAGTAATTGCATTGTTGACAAATTGTAGAATATAGATTTTGAATATTCTTTATTACGTATTGATAGATAAAGATGTGAGTATTGAATGAAAATACTAGAAAGTATTTTAATAATGTCTTTATAGGGAGTATCATAAGCAGCTAATAAGAAATCAGAAAACATAATGCATTTAGAAAGCTCTCCATATTGATTTTTTGTATCAATTTCGATTAGCTCATTTAGAAAATCAGAACAATCTTTTTTCAACCCAATATAGAAAAAATATACAGACTTCCAATAATTTGTAAAAGCTTTTGGTGCAGCAGGCAGAGTTTTATTGTCTGATTGAATTTTGGATTTTGCATAATAATAATCAATAAAGGATCGATGTTTCACATATATTAAGTTATCAGGCCCAAGATAGAATAAATTACTACGAGCGAGTGTTTTATCTGCTAATTCTTTACCAGTAAAGTTATATGAACGATCTTCAATATGATTTTTGAAATAATAGACATATTCACTATATGAAAGTGAAGAACGTTGATTATCCAACATTTCTGTAGAGAGTCTTTGCAATACAATATCTATAACATTATATTCTGGCATGCTAATGACTTGTTCGCCCTCCCATTTCCCTAGGCAAACTTCTAAGTACTTTGTATATAGATCCGTTAGGCTAGATGGAATTTCTCGGATATTAATTTGATATAAAAGATCAGCAAGTATTAAGCCAACAATCGGGCTTTTTGAAATATCTTTCATCAGGATTGAATTGTTTAAATCATCAAGAAGTTGATCTGAAATTTGAATGTTTTCACACAACTTTTTAATTAATTCGAGTAGTTGCTGCTTTTTTAATGGTCGAATCCTTAGTGATACAAGATGATTGTGTAGTATTTCATCTTTATTTGGAAGGTGAAATGGTCTTGTAGAAATAATTACTTTCATATTTTTTGAGTCTAGTTCCTGTAGCATAGTGTGCAAGTGATCAAGTTGATCTGAAGAATTTTCCATTCCTTCATCCATCCCATCAATGAGGAATAAAAACACATTGTTTGAAGGAAGAACGGCTATTTTTTCATCACTGAATTTATCTGTAATTACTGAAGTAAAAGATAGATTGTAGATTTTTAGAAAATCAGTATATCTTAAGTAAATTGGGAAAAGAGATTTTTGAAAATAGGTTTCTTGAGCAGAATAATTTTTACATAGATTACGTAATAATTTGGATTTTCCAAAACCCATTTCACCGTCAATTAAAATAAACTTTTCAGTTTCAATTATTTTATCAATATCTACTAACTCAGCTTTATGAGTATAATTTTTGTTTTTAGAACCTTTTTTTGTAGTGTCTTCACTATCAAAGATATGAGTTTTTTCTATAGTAGGATCGATATATAATTCAGAGTCGATGCTTTTACAAATAGCAAGATTCATACTTTTATCGATTTGAATTATTTCTGTGTTAGTTTTGGTAAGTTCATTTGCAACTATGGGATGATTCCCGATCCAGTAATTCGGAAAATACTTATCTATCAATCTAACGATCGATTTACCATCAAAGAACTTTATTGTTGTTTTTGGATAAGCTTCTTGAATTACTTGCTGTGAGTGTTTCGAGATGCTTTCGATTGTAGTAACTATGATTTCTGTTATAGAAATTTTAGCATCCAATTCTAGTATGTCGTGAGAATGCAATAACGCTGTGTTAATTTGTATAGTTACATCGTGTAACGCAGATGAAGTGATTTTTGTTTTTTTTGCTACTACACCAATATTTGTGACGGTGCCATCTTCGGGATCAGTACGATGAATGATGAAGTCGGCCCCAAATTCTTGTTGCCCGTGATTATAAATAACCTTACTGGATGAATACATTTTTTCAAATAGCATTTCAAGTAGGGGATGAAAATCAGTTACTTCGCTTTTGATTTTATTTAAGAGTATACTTCTTTTTTTGGCGCTCATTATAACTCCTTTTTAGTGATATATTTAATTACTATTCTTCTTCACATGTTGATACAGCTCATTGCAAACGAGGCAATCATCGATAGAGTTGTGGGATCCCAAGTGATCCAGGCCAAGACGCTCTTTCCAGTCGGTAAGTTTGTTGTGTCTGTGGTCGAAGGTCTTGCGACTTAAGCGAAGTGTATCTAATACGTAATTTGGAATCTCTTCACCATGATAATGCAGCACGAAATTCATATCGAATGAGGCATTGTGTGCAACCAGGGTTTCTTTGCCGGCAAAGGATAGGAATGCCGGGAGTGCTGTATCGACCGATGGCGCATCTTTGACCATTGAGTCATCGATACCGTTGATCTTTGTGATCCGGGAAGAGATATGGCCAGATGGCTTCACGTATGAATGGTAACGGTCTATCTCTTCATTGTTTTTATATTTGATTGCCCCGATTTCAATAATCTCGGAATCTGTTGGTTTGAAGCCGGTTGTTTCCAGGTCGAATACCACATAATCATCCATGAGTTTTCTACGTTTGCGGTATGTGAGTTTTGGGGCGGTTACTTTCTGTTCCTTCGCGGGCTTGTATTCTTCGAAGGTAAAAGAGCCTCGTTCGTCTTGGCCCTTGGTAACTTTAACTTCTGTGGATCCTCGTGTTTCAGTATATTGCTCTGAGCTAGAATGAGATGATGGGATAGTTTTACTGCGCTTTGAGACTATGTAGCTTGGTATCAGAATAACGATGCCTACCACTATGGTTTTCATGGCTTCGCCCACACCATCTGAAAAAGAGGTTATACCGGCCAAAATTGCTAGGCCGCCAAATATCATACCAATGGTCCAGATTCTATTTTTACTTTTCTTCATAGCTTCCTCCCGAGGAATATTTTACTTTGACTAATGGATATTTAAACGAGCCATTTTTCATGTCAACCATCTTATAAAATCTGTCTAGGACAAGTTACTCTTAACTGTCGGAAATTTGTTGATTCTCATATTTATTCGAGATGATAGACGGAAGAACTTTAGAGTAACTAGTTTAGTAATATTCTGGTTCATATAATTTTTTATACTCTCTCGCAGCATATTGGTCTGTCATGGAACCGATATGATCACAGATTAAACGAATAAATTCTGGATCTTTTTTTAGTTCATGAATATTATCTTCAATTTTCAATCTATCAACCGACTTACCTTTCTTTTTGTAATACCTATTCAAAATATAGTCAGGAAGTTGCTGAGGATGATTATAATATCCATCGAATAGTTTTTTTATGATAAACTCAGCTTTTAAATCAGATTTCGTAACCTCTTGAGATGCTATGACTAGTTGTGTTATTAAATTTGATAAGTTTTTATGCAGTTCCTTTTTCCCTTCAGAAAAATCGACTAGCTGATCATGGTATACATCATCATAATTTGTGAAATTGGGTATTTTTTTTGGATCTATCTTAGCTAATCTATCTTTTGTTGTAGTGCAGACATCGCTAATAAGGTCGCCGACCATAAATTTTATTAGAATGTTTCGGTAATCAACTGTTTCTTTCAAATCATTCCAATTTATCCCTTTATTATCAATTATCAGGTTTATTAATTTATCATCCATAATCATCTCTTTGGTAATAATTTTAGCGCGTATCCCATCTTCTAAGTCATGCGTGCATTGGGCTATTTCATCTGCTATTCCAACTACTTGTCCTTCTAGTGTGAAAGAAGGCTTATCAATTTTGATGTTTTCAAGATCTAAAGTAGAATAATTGACTTCAACTTTAGTGCTCTCTAGCTTATTTGTTCTCATAACTTCTCGTGGTATTCTGATTTTGGAATCTGTATGTTTTAGAATTCCTTCACGAACACCAAGGGATAAATTCAATCCATGATACTTACTCGTTCTTTTTTCGAGATTATCAATGATTTGTAAGCTCTGGAAATTATGTTTGAACCCACCATAGTTAAATTCATTTAGATTGTTAGTTGAGTTACCTAAATTCCCTGATATTAGCAGATGCAATGTTCTTTCACCAACATGACCAAAAGGGGTATGACCCAGATCATGACCTAATGCTATTGCTTCGGTTAGCTCGTCATTTAAACCCAAGTATTTGCTTATTGACCTTGCAATTTGTGAAACCTCCATCGTATGAGTAAGTCTATTACGATAATGATCACCTAAATTAGCATTGAATATTTGAGTTTTATGCATTAATCGTCTAAATGCTCTTGAATGAATTATTCTATCTCGGTCTCTTTGAAAAGGTAATCGTAATTCCGCATTTTCATCAGCGCTACAACCCTCGCGTTCATCAACTTGCCTCTTAATCAATATGGGTGCATCGCTTTTTGCTGCATATTGACTTAAATAATCTTTTTCCCTTTTCAGCAGTTCCTTATAATTCATTCTTCTTCTCCTTCTCGATAACGAAAATTAATATTGGATTTCAAGATTGACAATATGTTTGGGTTAAAGTTGGCAACTTAAGTTTTATACTCGTTAGAAATTGAAAACAGTCATGCCAGCAGATGTAAGTTAGTAACTAAACAAGAGACCTATTACTGGAAGAGCCTGTTTAATAATATTCATGATATTCTCATTTTTGTCTAAACGTTTTCTTAATTAATGGAAATTCCATCAATATATTAGTTTACAAAGAAAGAACACAGGTTTCCCTGTGTTCTTAGTCGTCTCTTTTGGTTTTTATATAGTCTATATATCTTTTCACTTCTTCCAGCTCTTCTTCGGTGAGGTCCTCAGTGGTGTGGAAAGCGAGGGTTTCCGTATGATGCCTCACATTTGTTTTATCTAGTAAATAATCTACAGAGATATCAAAGTACTCTGCAAGAAGTTGAAGTGTTTCAAGGTTCGGTTCAATACGGCCATTTTCATATTTGGAAATTGTCGCATTCGTCGTTTTTATTGTTTTTGCTAATTCTTCTTGCATTAATCCTTTTTCAAGCCGTAAAGCCTTTAGCCTTTCTGGAAAACCCATAAATATCACCTCTGTAATATTTTACTATATCCAAAATGGAAAAAGGGGATACTTTCCATAATCGAAAGTATATGTGGAAAAAGCGTTGACATTTTCCAAAATGGACAGTATAATGAAATTGTCGCAAATGGAAAACGAAAGGAGGTTTACCAATGTATGTTGGATTGAGAAAGCTTCGAAAAAACAAACAAGTACCTGTTCGTGTGTTAGCAGGGCTCCTGGGTCTGAAAACTGAGGCGTCATATTACAAAAAAGAGAGTGGTCTCATCAAATTTTCGGTTGAAGAAGCTAGAAAAATTGCAGAGTATTTTGAGATGTCGATCGAGGATATTTTTTTTGGAGGCTCACTGTCGCAAATGGAAAATTTGTTTATAAATTCAGTTAAAGACACCAAATACTAAATTGAATTTCCCGTCATTGTCAAAAAAGAAGGAAGTGAAGTTATGTATAAGCAATTTACAGTATTGCTGATGGAAAAATCAAACGGTTAAAGGAAATGAATCAACAGAAGACTGAGGATTTTTTACAACTGAAAAAGAAATGACGGCCATTTGCATGACCGTATCAGTGAGGTGAGTAATGCGATTGTTGGTGATTGATCAGAGAGCGAATCTGATCACGATAGAGATGAGACGTGCTGCTAGAGGAATAGCAAAAGATATTGCAGAATTGGTTCACCAGGGACACGATTTTGATGAATTAATCCGTGAGGGCAGAGTGCTTCTCCAACGGACCCTTGATGAGCTTTGTGAACTCTTTCTATTGTAATTGTACTGGAAATTGAATTGATAATTCACCGGATTGTTACCGGTTGAATAAATACTTTTGGAGGTGAGTATATGTCGTTTTCACAAGAATTATTGGTCCAACGTAAAAAGAACGGTATGAGTCAAACTGCTTTGGCCATGGCCATTGGGGTGACCCAATCCACGATATCGGATTATGAATCAGGTCGTGATGTTCCCCAGGAAAATGCATACAGGCTGAGTAAAGTACTAGAGAGCGATCGGCTTCTCGCAGTACATTGCTTCGAGTATAAGACCGGATTCTTTAATGTACCGGTATTGAATGGGGTGGATGACCATAATGTGGTTTGCATGGGCGTGTTGATTGAAGAGGCAGCAGAACTGATCTCTAATCTCGAACGGTTGCGGAAGCTAGTGGTGAACAAACGGGACCGAAGAGAGTTCAATAAAGAAGAGTGGCAAAGACTGCTTCAACATGAAGAACAGGTACTTGATATTATGCCGGCAATTCAGATGCACTTGATTGAAATGTCTGAGCTCTATGGATTGGATCTGCATGATCTTGAGTTCCGGTTAGAACAGAAAATGAAACGGAAAAAATATTATAAAAAATAATAAGGGAGGCAACAATGGAAGATGTATTGTACACGGTTCAGGAGGTATCAAAATTAATCAAGACAAACCCTACTTATGTCTATTCTTTAATTAGGAAAGGTTATCTACCAGCATTGAAACTTGGAAACTATAAGGTGAGGCGAACGACTCTAATGGATTTTTTGGAGAAATATGAAGGTAAAGATCTGACCGATCTTGAACAAATCAAGAGTTACCCGGTAGATTGCGTGATGAGTAAAGTGGTTTAAATAGGATTTGTAGGAAGAGAAGATGAAATGGGAGGGGCAATGGTGAAAACTAAACGGAATCTTGAGGAAATAAGTAAAAAAAATAGACCCGCACTGCAATGCGGATCCGACGAGTATTCGGCTAAAAATCTCTCTATTTGAGTATAGCAGATTGTTTGCTGGAAATGAATAGAGATATGCAAGGGGGAAAGGGTTAATGAAGCACGTAGATAAGCTGAGAGAGGACTGGGCGAAACACTGCAGGGTTCACTGTTGGAAGTATCGTGACAAGGTTCGGGCATTGAATGAGAAGGTCAAAACGTTGCAGATAGAGCGAGACAGCTATCTTGGGATCCATGAATACCACAATGCAGATATGAAGGATGAAGACATAGAGATTGCTAAAAAGCAATTGAAGGAGTGTTCACCAATAAAATTTCAAGAGTTTGCAAAGAGAGAATTTGCAAAGGACTATAAAGAGATCGTTGGAGTTCATGATTTGACAGAACAGGATCGATTGTTCTTTAGAATTTACTTTTACCGCGAGTATTTGGGATCCAAAGTGAATGATGTGATCAAGCTGCTAGGAACCAATTACAAAGCCTACTACAAAGTATACAGTGCAGGGATGAAGTTATTTTTCCCCGAGGATGAGACACAAGAAATATCAGAGGTGGGGTGAGGAGATGGCAAGACCACTTAAAGAAGGTATAGATTATTTTTCGTTGGATGTGTTCCCTGATGAGAAGGTTGGATATTTAGAAGCTACATATGGAGCAGAAGGTTACTATTTTTGGATCAAGCTGCTTCAAAAGATTTTCGCGAATGGATATTACATTAAATGGACGAAATTTTCAGTAGCGGCCATGAAACGAGCAACGGGAATTGACATGGAGAAGATTAAAGAAATTTTGGAATGCTGTTTGGAAGCTGATTTATTTAGTCGGTCTCTGTATGAAGGACATGGCGTTATTACTTCCAGAGGGGTTCAAAAACGATTTTACATGGCAGCAAGAAAGCGTAAAGAGGTGAATGTCATTCCGGAATATGTTCTACACGATAAATTGATGAAGTGGTATGTCGGCAATAATCCGGAAGAAACTTACGAGCAATCATCAAACGGACAGGAAAAACCTGACAATAACCAAGTTTTAAACGACGATAATGCGGAAGAAATTCCGCTACAAGAACTAAATGGTCAACAAAAACTTAGCAATAACCATGGTAGTGAGGGTTTAAATGAGGAGAAAACCTCTTCACTTAAGGAGTTTCCGCAAGGTTTCTGTGAAGTTAATGCGGAAGAAACCATATCGGGGAATAAGTTTCCGGAAGGTTTCCGCGGGAATAATCCGGATGAAACCCGGAAGAAATCCGGCCAAAGTACACAAAGTAAAGTAAAGGAAAGTAAAGTAAAGAAAAGTAAAGAAGAGAAGAGTAAAGACCTTATGCCCTCACCACCCAAAATCACCTATGCTGAAAACGTAAAAATGACTGAGCAGCAACACCAAAAACTGATTGACGAACTAGGCGAGGTTGGAACTAAGTGGGTGATTGATAAGCTGAGCGCTTACAAAACTGGCAATGGTAAAAAGTATGAGAGTGATTATCACGTGATGAGGAATTGGGTCATTGGTGAATACCTAAAGAGATATCCGGAAAGGGGTGTAGCTCATGCAGGGCTTGAACCAGATCTTAGTCAGCGAGATTGGAATAAATTCTAGGCGAAGGAGTAAACCTAAGCAATATAACTGCTCGATCTGCAAAGATACGGGGTGGGTGAATGTGATAGGGGCTGATGGACGAGAAGCTTGTAGGCGCTGTGAATGCTTTAAGAGGCAAAAAGCAGTGAGGGCATTGAAAGCTAGTGGGATTGCAGGGGCATTTCAAAATCGCACCCTAGATAATTACATTCCAAAAACCCCAGTACAAGCTGATGCACTGAAGCGTGCAAAACGATTTGTTGAGGTCTGGGGGAAGTACGATGATATGCACATGAACTTCCTACTGCTTGGTCAAAATGGAGCAGGTAAAACGCATCTTTCGATTGGGATTGCGAATGAATTGATCAAGAAAAATGTATTGGTCCGGTATGTGACTTTCCATGAACTGATGGATATCTTCGCGAAAGCCAAGGGTCGAGATAAGCAGATCCATACGCTTATCGATCAATACAAAAAGGCTGATCTTCTGGTGATTGATGATGTGTTCAGGACAACGATCCGCGAGTGGAACGGCAGCAAAAGTCTATTGATGAGTCACATCGATGCAATGTTTCGGATTATTGACTATCGGTACTTTCAGGAAAAAGGCATGGTGATCACCAGTGAGTTGACAGGAGATGGATTGCTGGATCTGGACCAAGCGATAACGGGGCGATTGTTGGAATATGCTCGTGGCAACATCGTTGAATTCAAGGATTCAAAGTTGGACCATCGGATCTATGGCGAATAGAATGATCAATCGTGTTTCATGTAACTCGTTAGGCAAGAATGCAGTTTTGACTATGAGCAGAGGATTCTGTAGCAAGGACATAAATTTAGGAGGCGTGAGTGAAATACATCGTGAGAATTTTATTAATATTTGGAGATTCAATGGATTGGATCAGCTGTATCAAAAGCCAGTCGGCAAGGAAGAGTTTAAAACGTTTATCAGGGAGAAGAAGTCATGCAAAGACGAAGATGTGAACAATGCGGGTCGGTATGGTATTCGGCCGCAGCCGAAGCTGATTGGATATGTGATACCTGCAAGTCCTTGATCAAAACGGGGAGTTGCGAGGGAGTTGATATTCCAAGGCATGCTCTTACTGGAGAGTCAATCGAGCATAAAGGTGAAAAGGCTAAAGTGACGTTTGAAATGACAGGTTAGAGATTATCCTATGTGAGCGAAATTAGGCAAGGAACAAGTAATTACTAGCGTATGTAAATTGAGAATTAAGAATTAAGAATAATCGGAGGTGCAGTTATGTTAAAGCAAGTACCAGTATCAAGAAGAGAATTTGGTTTTCAAAGAGGTCGTGTTTCTGATGAGACCAAGAAGTACTTTGAAGCAGAGATGGGGAGACCATTGCTTGAACGTGAGGCGAGAGTATATGCTCATTTGCATTATTGCCTGGTGAATAATGCAGAGCCTGATATTGCTCCTGGTGAACGAAAAGTGATTGATACACTGCTCGATGAGGGAAACATGTGGATCGTTGCGCAGAAAGTTTTTATCAATCCGGATTTTTACCCCGTTATGCATGAGGTGATCTATGACGCGTATGTTGAAAATGTTCTGATCACACGAGAAGAGTTTGATATGCATTTATCCGAAAGTAAAATTAAAAGGAATATTAATTCTGAACAAGAGTCGATGATGTTAAAAGAAGAACCTGAATCATTGATGCTAGTGAATTGAGAATAGGATCTGCATAAGGCTTAAGAGACAAGCAGTAGCGCGGAAAGTTGTAAATTGATGGATAAGACGAGAGGAGAAAGTGAATGAGAAAATTAGCAGAAGTGAAAATAGACTGGGAAAAAGCGATGGTGGAGACCCATGAGATATTGACAGCAGAGATCAAAACCTATGTCGATGGTTATGTAGAAAAAGCTGAAGCGGGCTTGGGGAGAAAACTCGATGGTAGGATTGAGTTGTTTAGCTTGATGGAAACCGATGGTTTCTGGGAGAAGATCATAGCTGAGGATCCATTTGAAAATGTTGGTGATGTGAATAACGACTATTTGATTCTTGACATGGATTGGGGTTCATTCATCCATATTGTAGCAGGTCAAATGATCGAGGAGTATGGTGAGTCGGAGTGGAAGCCGCTATTTAACAAAAAGCCGATCTTGGATGATTGAACAATAGTTTCGATTTTTCAGAGTCAATGTGAAGCTGGTCACAGCTAAAGGAATTTGGGGAAAGTTAAAGATATGCGGATGGGGTTTTCAGTCGTAAAGCAAGAAATTTGTAACTAAGAAGGGTGGGGAATGAATGATTAAAACGAATAAATGGATGTTTAATGATTCTCATGATGGATCATGGTGCGGTGATAAATTTGATTCGTGGGAAGATGCAATTGAGGCAGGAGTACAGGAGTTTCGTTCTGGTGTTGATGAATATGGCCATACGAGAGAGTGCTTTTACATTGGAATGATAATCGATCCTTGTTTGGCTCCAGTTGATTTTGGTTGTTTGATCCAAGATGCGCTTGAAGAGGAGCACTGGGAGTTGGGTGGTGAATTCTTCGATGGCTTTACATTCAAAAAAGAGCATATTAACGAATTAGGAGATGAGATCCAGGTAGCTGTTGAGAAATGGATGAAAAAGCATGGATACTCACCAGGTTATTATTTGATTCGAGAAACTGAGAGGGTTGAGTTGATTCTTGAAGAGCATTGATGTAGGAGAGGGCGATGGAAGAAGAACTATTGGATCTATTGTACAAGCAAACGCGTCTTGTTACCGAATGTGATTTGAGCGATCCTTTGGTTCAGGATAATCTTTTGGAATTGAGCAATCAAATGCAGCACAAAATAATCAATGGACGGTGAGTTATGCCAAGACAGATTGAAAAGAAAGAGAAACTTGAGGAGCAGATAACAGAGTATATTCATGTATCGTTATCGATGCTAGAAGCCCAGGGAGGGTTGGGTCATTTCGATATTTCGATAAGTGTTCATCAAGATAATTTGAGCTGTAACCTGTTGCTTAAAGAGAAAAAGAAAATATAGCGGTCCTACCGGACATGCCGGCGGACACTTCTGATTGATACGCCAGGGGTGTCTTTATATTTGTAAGAGGGGTGGTAGGAATGGAAGTTGTTAAATGCTATGAGAAATTGTGTAGAGAGATTGAAAATTATGAAACACGACTAGAATCACTGATTGCTCAAAAGGAAGGAATTATGAAGAGATGGCTGAAGCCATTGGGCGACATTCAGGGGATTGATTACACGCGGACAAGGGTCCAAGGGGGCCGTCAAAGATTAGATATGGAGGAGGAACTCTTTCGTTTAGGAGAAACAGAAAAGAACATAGAAAAATACCAAGCGCTGTTGGAAAAACTCCATGGAAGTCTTAGCAGAATGAAAGAGCAGATCGATGAAATGAAAGGGTTGGAGTACAAGATTTCTTTTATGAAAAGGGTGGAAGGGAAGAGTCTGTTGGTGATTTCAGAGGAACTAAATTATTCGTATGGGTACATCAGAAAACTATCTAGTGAAATGAGTGGTTAATAAGAATGGCGATAATTTTATAGAATAGGACACCAGAAAAAGCAAAGGGTTATTTGAGCGAGTAACCAGGCATGTTTTCTGGGTGAAAGTGAGGAGGGGTATTGTGAATGAGATGATGATATTTACAAACAAGGAATTAGGCGAAGTGCGAACACTGAGGATTGATGGTGAACCGTGGTTTGTTGGGAAGGATGTTGCGGTGGCTTTGGGTTATTCAGATTCAGATCAAGCCATTCGAAAGCATGTTGATGATGAGGATAAGCTAACCCGTCAAATCAAAGGGTTAGGTCAAAATCGAAATATGAAGCTGATCAACGAGTCAGGATTGTATTCTCTGATCATGACCAGCAAGCTCGAATCTGCAAAAACATTTAAGCGGTGGGTCACGAAGGAAGTGTTGCCTTCAATCCGGAGACATGGTCTTTATGCAACCGAGGATTTACTAGAAAATCCTGATCTAGCAATTCAAGCACTGCAGAGATTGAAAAAGGAACGTAAACAAAAGCTGCAGCTACAAAAGAAAATTGAATTAGACCAAGTCTACACAGATTTTGGTAGATCGATATCCAAAGTAGAGGATGGGATCTTGATTGGTGAGTACGCTAAATTATTGAAGTCTGATGGAATTGAGATCGGACAGAATAAACTGTTTGCCTGGATGCGCGGGAATGGATATCTTATCGGATCTGGGAAGCGAAAAAACAGTCCGATACAGAAATATCTAGAACGGGGATTGTTCGAGGTAACAGAGACTATTATTCACACGAGAAAGGGGGATAAGGTGATATTAACAACTCTCCTTACTGGGAAAGGGCAGCTATACTTTTATGAAAAGCTGAAGACTCAGTTTGGCTTGGAGGTGTCGTAATGGGAAGGGCGATAAATAACTTGGACATAAATAGCAGGAGGTTTCGGAGTATCAAAAAGGCATTTGAGAAGGTGGGCGTTACTCCGGGAGATATTATCATTGATGACCAATCGTTCAAGGAGTTGGGGATAGATCCTGGATTGGCTAATACCATTGCTCAGGTGAAAAAGTATTGGGAGATGATAGTATAGCCAGAGATCAATCGAATATTCAAAAGACAGAGGATACCCTTTAGCGGGCATCCTCGTTGTATGCGACATGGGTAAATTTGGCGGATAATTGTGTAAAAAAAGGGCGAAAAACGGTGAAGAAATGCATGTTTTTTGCAGTCAGAAAAAATGAGTTCACCATATTTAGCAAATGTGTAACTGGTTTTTGATGAAGTGTCGAGATGCTGATGATTTCAATACTTAAGGCGGTTTTAGTGAGTTAAACACAATACTAAGATATGTTTAACTCAAACACCTATTATTTGGGAGTATTTGGAAAATGATTGAGTGTTCCAATCCTGAGTGTTTTGGAGAATTATCAGGGAAAACTTCGATGGTAAAAGTAGTCTTTTTGATGTGATCTGGAATGAATATCAGGGGAGATTAAGCGAGCAAACAGAGATCTGTTTATAGATGATCGATGCATACGACTTGCCTGGTCAAATCGAGAATGGTTTGGTAGATATTTGTGATTATTGATTGATCGGTATGTGCTGAAGGCTAGATTAAGAGCTGGTTACAGGGAAACCTGCAGGTGAATAGATCAAGAACCAGGTACCAAGGTTGCAGCTTATCCCGGATCCGGAACGAGTAGCCATCACATATGGAAATTGAGGGCTCATGGGAAGATGGATCCAGATGATCATGCCCTGGCATGATAGCCAGGGGTAGGGGGGTGCTCAAACTTTTGGCCAAAGCGAGGAGACCGAGCGGGTGGCCTTTTTCACACACCCGTAAAATTTGATTAAGGGGGGGAATAAACATTAATTCATTTTAGAAGTTTGTAGTGGGAAAGATCGTTGTTATCAATATTAATTGAATTATTTGAATTGATATGTCATGCTGAATGAGAAAGTTCTAGGAGGTGAGGTTGTTGGATTACACAGATTACATTAAAGAAATTCAAGATGCATCAAAAAACAACAAGTTGGTATTCTTTGTTGGTGCAGGTGTATCTAGATTAAGTGGTTATCCGAGTTGGACAGATTTGGTGAACGAATTTTATACAAAGCTTTACAAGAAAAGGAAGAAGCGAACGAAATTCTCGACTGAAGAGAACCTTCAAATTCCAGAAAAATTTTATCGAACCCGAGAGAAAGAGGATTTTGATAAAATTCTTAAGAAGATGTTTGGTGTCGAAAAGAAATCAAATATTGTTCATGAGAAGATGATGATACTTAATCCAGCCCATTTTATAACTACGAATTACGATGAATTGATTGAACAAGCGTGTAATAAGCGCGGGAAGTATTATAGTATAATCAGCTCGGATGATGATGTTGCACGAGTTGAGTCATCTAAATTCATTTTAAAGGTGCATGGAGATTTTAGAAATGGCTATAATAGTGAGAATATAGTTTTGATGGAAAAGGATTATCTGAACTATGAAAATAAGTATGCTTTAACAAGCAATCTTATGAAGTCCATTTTGGCAACGTATACTATTGTTTTCATAGGTTATGGCTTAGGGGATCATAATATAAAACTTTTACTGAATTGGGTGAAAAATCTTCAGAAGGATGGATATAAAGAACCGTTCTTTATCTTAACTGAGGATGAGCAACTGGATGATCCTACGAAAATTTATTACGAAGGTAAAGGGCTTCGAATAATTGAGTCCTGTTTAATCGATAACAATCAAGAAGAATCCTTCGAAAAGCGTTATGTAAAAGTTCTTGATAGGTTGACAGACCCATATGAAAATCATTACTTGGATGAGGATGAAAATCAAATTATAAATTATATTTATGATAAAATTTGTCCGTTGTTAAGGCTTTCAAGTATTCGGAAAGATGATTTTGAAATCGTGTTTGATATGAAGTACCATTTCAGAGCTGATGGCAGTATTTGTTGTAATAACAAAAGTGGAGTTAACTATTTGGAGCAATTCTTCACACTTGATGTAAATGCATTATCCGAAGAAAGTCAAAAGAAATATCATGAAATAAGGATTCTGTTTGAGCATAATGAGACTTGGTATGAATCGGAAGGCATTTTGGGTCCGAGAACAAATATATCACTGAAGATTCAAAATCCGATGTATCATTGTGACTTTAAGCATATAAGAGAATTGGCTCATCTTCCTACGAAGTCACTTTTAGATGAATATCAGCGAGCTTATTATTTAGCTTGTCTAGGGCGATTTAAAGAAGCTTATGAAATTCACAATATTATTTTAGGAAAGGCAAAGGATGAAGAAGATTGGCTAATGCATTATCTGTCACAAATTAATAGATATCGACTTTTTCAAACCATTATGTCTATGAGAGCTTATGGTGTGCAGAGTGGGGATGAAAGTTTTATCCAAAGAATTGAAGTGGAGATGAAAGATTATAAGATTAGCGATGTATTTGATAGCATGCCTTTTAACTTCCAAACGCAGTATAAGTCTTTGAAAACGTTAAGTGATAACTACTATATGTATTCAGATACAGTTAAATTGTTTGAAAGAATTACAAAGACTAACAAGCATATATTAACAGGTTCATATAGCTTTGGCTTTTCGCAAGCTAATTATGCGATTATAGAAATGTATGATAGTTTGAAATTTTTTTATGAAAACAAACTTTGGCTTACAAGTTTTAAAGATATGAAGGAATATGTCAAGAATTCTATCGTGTTAATGTTTGATTCAGCGGAGTATGAAGCAACTCGAGAGAGGCGACCAAATGATTTGTTCTTCGCATCAAGGAATTCATCGTTTACTGTTGATTATTATGACTTTGTAAATGTCTGTAAATCATTTGAGGTGGCAGATATTATTATTCTGGAAAGGAAATGTAATCTTAAGAGATTTGAATTCCAGGAACAACAGCATATTTGTCAATATATTATACGGATAGTGAATGAAGTTGTTTATCAGTTCTCGAATGGTGGTATGAATTATTTGTTTTATGTACTCTTTATGGAAGAAGCAAAATCGGCAGTATTTTTTGCGAAGTATATTCAGTTTTCTAATACTGATTACACAACAATAGTGAATGCTTTATTATTACATTATCCGTGGAGGGATGTTAATGAATTACAACGTTATCAGTGGACAGAAAGATTGTTCGTGATGCATGATTTGCCTATGGAAGTAATTCCAATAATTGAAGAGTACTTATTAGGACAAGCGTTGAAGCATAACGATGAAAAGTATTTCGATGATCAATCACATTGTTTTACTGGTCTCATAAGGCACTTTTATAAAGATTATGTATCGACAACTTTATCCTCATTTGTTTTTACCCTTGACGAAACACAAGATAGAATAGTCGATTTTATGTATCGCTTATCATTAATTCTAACAGATGAAGCAAAAGTGTATTTGAGAAGGTTGAAGAAGATTGAAACGATTACTGATGTGGTAGATGCTTTAAGAATTGGTGTGATAAGTGAGGTGGACGAGTATTCTGAAATAATAATTGATTACATAGAGCAAAGATTTACGGGAAAGAAGGGAGTTTGGGTAAAAGATGGTTCCTTACGAAGAATAGATAAATATTCTCTTGATTTTGCAATCAAGTATTTTCTCGGGAAATACAGAGATGAGCGGATGAAAAATTTTGTGGGGTTTAGTGATCAATTTGATTTGTTTGTATCCCCAGAAACCTTTGATTTTGAAAAATTTGAAGTGAGCTGGTTGAGATATTATAATCTCGAAGTGATCAAGGAAATGGCTAAGAATGAATATATGAGGTCACATCTATTAGAGACTCTAAAAGCAAGTGCAAAAGAATCTAAGGATAATAGATACTACGAGATTCTAGTAGCATGTTTCTTATAGCTATTACTCATACGACTGATTTGAAGCTTAAAAAATAGAACTATAAAGGATTTTTATGGTGAGGTGAAATTATGGCAGCGGCAAATCCAATTCGGGAAAAGCAATTGATTTATGATATAGCAGGATATTTGAGGAAGCAAAACGAAAGGGATTACATCCTTTTTATGTTGGGAATTTATTCAGGGTTGAGGATTAGTGATATTTTGAAATTGAAAGTTTCAGATGTTCGGGGGCAGGATCATTTTATTGTGACTGAGCAGAAGACGGGGAATGTACGGAAGATTATTATTAATCCGGAATTGCAACGGGAGATCGCGATCTATATTACTGGAAAAGATGACGAAGATTATCTCATACGCTCAAGGGAGAGTTATAACCGGCCAATATCAAGGCAAAGGGTGAATCAGATTCTTGAAGACGTTGGGGATAAATATAAAGTTCACTTGACTGCGCATTCATTGCGGAAAACATTCGGATATCATTTTTATGTGCAGTATGGAGAAAGGCACGCGTTGCCAATGTTGATGAAGATTTATGGCCATTCAAGAGAAACGCACACTTTATTGTATATTGGAGTGGAACAGGAGTATATTGATAGGACGTTGAGAAACTTTAGATTTTGATTAATTAAGTATGTTTTACTGTTTAGTTTGTCGTAATGAGGTGTATTACAAACTGGGTTTTTGTGACAGGAGGAAAGGCGTTGATATGACAGGGATTGAGGCGTTTTTCACGAATTTGTCAAAATGATAGAAACGACAAGCTCAAAGAGGTGCTAGGAAAACACATTCTAAGCCAGTAACCATGCGGGCTGTCCTATGGTTGAGGAGGTGATTTCGGGAAAATCGCCAAGTGATCTAGGAAATCGTGAAAAATACCAGGTGGAATTGTCTTGTTTCGAGTGTTAGATGAGGGTCCCACAAAGAAGAATTGAGAATGGAATAATGAGTAAAGATCAGCAGCATGTTGATCCGGATAACTACCGGGGAAGCGATGCGCTGATCTTTTTTGTTGTCTGAATAGCTGTATATCAGCAGTGTGGACGCAGGATGCGATTTGAGCCCGTTGAGTATCTTCTACGACAATAACCACATATTGACAACTAGAACGCGTGTACGGGCCGTATATGGCTTCAATGAGCTTTGTTTTATACATACATGCAAATAGGGGGAGGGGGGGTCAAATCTCTAGAGACGGTCGCAAGGGGACCGTTAGGTGGGCTTGCATTCATGTTCCCGCAAATTACAACAAGGGGGTATGTTTAGAGAACCTTAGTAAGAATCAGATGGTAAGTTAGAGGTTTTTAACAAGTCCAAGTAATCTTTAGTATAGATCAAAAACTTGAGTTCGTTTTTTATAAGATGGATAGCGCAGTTAGAAGATCAGTTTGCCTTGCAAAAGTAAACCATCGAATTGAATATATGAAATCATATCGTTACAATAGATTCTAATCTATTAAAGTGAGAACTTCGTAGTAATTCAAGTTGTGCTTAGATAGATAGCGATGCGGTTCATAAAAGTGAAGGATAATTTAACGAACTGAGATCATGAAGACTAGAGAGTGTAGTATATGTATGCAGAAATATATGACTGAAATTATGTTGTAATAAAATGTGAGACATAATTTAATTAAAGTGTTTGCAATATTTATAAAAGAAAGATAATATAGCTTTTATAGTAATTGTTACCTTAATACCATCTATGAAGCAACTACAAGGGGAATTAATAAACAATAGATGAATTTATTTTCGGGTGTTTAATTATTAACAAAAAGATAGTTGTCATCATTAGGAAAGATTCAAAAAGAGATATTTATAAATAAAGTTATATATTCAAGACTATTTAACTTGGAGGAGAGCGGATGATGAGAAAAAGAAAATTGGAAAAAGTGACAATGGCATTGGTGTTGATGGCTATAGTTGGTGCGACTACGCTGGTATTTTCGGCAAATGAAAACAGTTTGTTGGGAACGAGAAAACGAATTTTGTTGTATGAAGAAAAACCAAGACCGGATATGAGACAAAAAGAAGAACCGATGGATATTGAGATGGTTGAAGAAATAGAATTTCTTGCTCCAATTATGACGGAACAAGGAGAGGCTGTTGTTTTGGCTTTTGGTAATGAGAGAATGTCACAAATAAAATTCGGAATTGAAGAAGAGGTAAATAGTATCACGCTTTCGGATGAAGACACCAAAAGAATTGAAAATCTTGACAAGAAAAATAGCAAGAAGAATATAATCAATTACAAAAAGTTGCTTATGGAATTTGGAGTGTCAATTAAGCAACAAAATGAATTACAAAAATACTTCGATATGAAACGCCAGCCTAATGATGTGTATTTCGCATATGAATATCTTTACAGAAATTACGGAACATTCGATGAGTTGGAAGTGATGCTTCAAGATAGAGAGGAAGGGAAAGCGTGGCAGCAAATTCTTGACGAATATGAAAGCGAAAGTGGTGAATTTGAGCCAATGAATTTTCCAAAGGGTTATTTGGATCAATTAATGAAAGAAAGAGCAATATCTGTGGACGATATTTTAATCGCAGAAAATTTAGCAAGAAAAGTCAGTAAAGATTTGAGTTGCGATATATCTGATAAGAAATCTATAAGTATTAAGTGTGATTCCAATAATCCCACGATTGAGAGGACTGAAACTGGATTAGAGTATTTTGAAAACCTAATTAGTTTAAGAAAGAAAGGGTTACCTTGGAAAGTAATAAAAACGGATTTGGGTGTTATCAATGCCGAAGGAAAGAACCAGAGAATAGAGATAACAGAGAGCGAAATTCTTGAATTATCTTTGAAATATGAAGATCTGACAGAAGAACAGATCATTGAGACAATTATTATGGCTAAAACATTAGATGAAAATATACAGGACATTATTATTGCAAAAAGAGCTAAGAAAAAAGACAATGTGATTTTCTTTGAATATTTGCAAAAAAAATACAAGTAGGCGAAAGGGGAGAAAATGAGAATAATAAATAGATTCATTTCAATAAGCATCATTTGCATTTCAATGCTCTTAGCCTGTAGCTCTATGGGTTTTTCAGATACATTAGCGGAAAATCTAAACAATTTACAGACTCCAAGAGCAATGTACAATACGGAACTTTCAAATTCTTATTATCAGAGCAATCAAACTTCGGAATATGTGGATCCACAGAGTGGAGAACTGGTCATTACACAAACGGACTATGTATTGCCGGGAAGAAATGGGTTGGATTTAGAAATAAAGAGGATGTACAAAAGTAGTGTGGCTAATGGAAATATACCAAGTATAAAAACAACTAACTTAGGTTCTTACGATCATTCAAGGAGTGGAATAACTTTCTATCAAAAATATTATGGTCTTGATCAAGGGTGGCGTTTCTCCTTTCCAATGATCGAGGTAAAGTTTAATAAGTCAGATGATTCTGAGTACATGTTTTATCACTCTGAAAACGGAGCGATTTATGAAATTGATATTAATAAAACAGAGGAAGACGATTTTTACAGTTTTAAAAATAGGACACTTCAAGATTTAGTTATTGAACAAGATGATTCCTATAATAATGGACAAAACAGTAATGAGTCGTTGTCAAAGTATGTAATCCGTCAAAAGGATGGTAAGTCTTTATACTTTTCAGCTAGTGGAAGAATTTTGGGGATCCAGGATAGATATGGGAATACGATTAATTTTAATTATGCGGATATAATATATAGATCACCTCCGCTTTCCCCAGTTAATTATTCTCGTACTTTAATAACAAAAATAACGGATAGTTTAGGTCGAGATATTGTCTTTGATTATCATTTTAATACGGAACAATATTATGTAGATAGAATTAGCATATGCTTGCCAGATTCGACGGATGAAACGTTAGAAGATAATGAAAAAATTTCATATTTACGAGATGATTTTAATCCTAATCCATTAAAAACACATCTTTTTTTTACGACTGTGATTGGACGGGATGGAAATTCAATATATGAGTATAATTATGATTATATTGAGCATGGGTACACATTTTTTAATGGAGATAATTATTCTGCGATTGGTAAATACACTAATTTGAATCAAATTAATTATTCTCGAACAAATCGAATTACTCGTTTTGAGTATGATACATTTGTTAAATCACTTGGGTCAAGTGGTAGCATGGAGTATAGCAAAGTTGTGAAGAAAACTGATTTGGCTCAAACAGGCTGGGATGATAGTCGTTCTGATTACTTTGACAAGTTCCTCTGTACGGTGGAAGATGAAAAGACTTATACATATTGGCATGAGCCCGATGGGTATGGAGTAGCTGGCTATGATGCAACGGATGAAACTTATCTCGCGGATTCGTACAAGTACAGAACAACCATACTGGACTTAGATGGGTCGGAAACACTATATGTGTATAATGGATTGCATGAATTGGTTAGAAAACGCTTTAAAGGTGATGATCATAAAACGGTTATACGGCAAGAATATAATTCTGAAAATCTTCCTGTAAAAACTAGTACCGAAGAATACCATATTGTGAATGGTAATTTATATGGTGATCCTGTAGTAAGTGTTGAGAATTCTGAATATGATATTTATGGCAATCTGTTGTCATACACAGGTCCAATGGCTGATCGTGATCAGAACAAAATGCCGTTGAATGATAACTATACCACATTCTATACTTATGCAACCGACAGGTATCATATGTGCACCTCGAAGCAGTGGAAAATTGATGGGTCCAAGACGCGAAGAACGGAATATTCCATTAATACAGATGGCAATGTGACACAGAAGAAAGATATTCACATTGAAGATGGTGTGGATCAGTCGATTATTTCTGATTATCTGTATGATAGTTATGGCAATCTGACACAAGAAACGGTTGATGGTGCTATTGTCAAGCAGTATGAATATGGAACAGACCTTGACGGTACGGACCATCAAGGGGCTTATTTGACCAAGTCGTATACTATGATTGACGGAGAAGAGGTTTCTCAAAATTTTGTATATAATTTTTATACAGGAAATAGAAAGGCTGTAGTTGATCCAGATGGAAATCGGACCAATTATTTTTATGATGCGTTGGAAAGAATTTCCACCATTGTTTATCCGGACGGATCTCAGAAATCATATGACTATTATGATTTTTGGAACGAAGATAGCTATGTGACGATTTCAGGTGCGAAAGAGCTGCCGCAGATTTACACGTTTGATATCTTTGGAAATATCACATCCGAGCAGATGTTAGCCAATGATGTAATTGAGATCCTTGGCACCTATGAATATGATTCGAATGGTAATCTGTCAAAATATGTTGATGCCAACGGAAGAGAAATGCATTTTTCATACGACAGTAAAGAACGGATCATAGGGAAATCGTGGTGGTCTGATTACAATAGCCAGGAAAAAGCTATTTCTGTGGAGTACTTGACGAATTACCAGGGTACCGTTCCGCTGTTAAAGCGTATAACGGATTCTGAAGGATATACCAGCGAGTATTATTACAACAAGGCGAACAAGTTGTATGAGATCAGAGAAACGGATAACAAGCAAGATTACTATACAATCACACAGAGTTATGATTTTGCAGGGAATCCGACGGTAAACAAGGACAAGAATAATCAATTTTCCTACCTCACATATGATGATCTGGGCAGGCTTGTTGGGCAGCGGGATGCTTTAAACAATGAGACTCAATTTACTTATGATTCATTTGGAAATATGGTTCAAGCTACATATCCAAATAATCAGACTGTTGTATATGAATATGACTTGTTAGGAAGAAGGATCAAGGAAGAACGACCATCGATTGATGGTAGCATAGCAACAACCCGGTTCTTCTATGACAAAATGGGCAATTTGACAAAGAGGGTTCTCCCGAATGAATATGATGTGCTAAGCGACACACCGGAGCTTAGTGATACAATGCTTGGCATTGTATATGAATATGACGTAATGAATCGCAGAATCAAAACAACAGCAGCAGATGACAATGTTTTGGAGTATGTGAAATACGATATCAACGGGAATATTAAAAAGGTCGTTGACGGACTTCGCTATACGGGAGATATTGATTTGTCGCTTGGTACTACATTTACCTATGAATATGGTGACTTTGGTGAGCGCGTGTCACAAATCGAAGATGCCTTGGGGAACACGACCAGTTACACCTATGATTTGAAAGGGCAGCTGAAAAGTGAAACCGATCAGCTGAACAATACAACGCAGTATGAGTATCGCTATGACGGTCTGGTGACAAAGGTCATTTATCCGGATGCTAGCTTCGTAGAATTTGGTTATGACAACATTGGTAACAGAACCTATGAGAAGGACGAAAATGGAAACATTACTGAGATCGAGTACAATGGTTTTGGCCATGTGGAAACAATCACCGATGCATTGAATCAAACGATTGAGTATTCATATGACCCAAATGGGAACCAGACCAGTGTTACAGACCGAAGAGGTATAACTGCACTGTTCAGTTACGATGAGCTTAACCGATTGGTCTTGAAAGAAGTACCAATTGAAAGCAATGGATCAGCGGTGGAGTACAGCACAACGGGGTACGCGTACAACAATATGGGGAACTTGATCCAAGAGACGGTATCAGGAACCATCAATCCGTTGGACAGTCGTGATAGTAATTACACTTATTATGATAATGGGTTGCTTGATATGGTTACAACTAATGCCGGGAAATCGCAGAAGTATTACTATGATGCGAACGGCAATACTATCAAGATGGAGGAATCCATTTCGAATGGCCAGCTTCAGGTCGCGAAAATGGTGTACGACATCAACAACAGGGTGATTAAGAACATTAGGCTTGTAGAGGAAGATTTGATTTATGACAGTGTGATTATCCCGAACGTTGCAAACTTGGTAGACCCGGAGTATGCAGGGAAGATTATGTTGATAAATGGATACCAGTATGACATGGTGGGCAACCTTGTCAAAGAAGTCGATCCGAGGGCTTATGGGTATTTGGATACGGATACGGTCAATAGAGACCGATACACCACAACCTATACCTATGACCCGCTGAACCGCCTTGAGAAAACGAGTATGCTCCTTGATGGACAACCGGTCTATACGCAGAACTTCTATGATGCCAAAGGTAATCTGACATCACAGCTAGATCAAAAAGCGGGTATAGTCACTTACACATATGACGTACGTGATCGACTGGCGACTATGACAGATCAGCTTTTGAATCTGACAACTTATGGATATGATTCGGCAGGAAACCAAGTTTCCATAACCGATGCGCGAAGTCACACCTACACATATGATTATGACGCATTAAACCGGATCATGACAGTTACGGATCCATATGATGATGTGCAGCAGAGAATTGTTTATGACGAGGAAGGCAACATAATCAAGGACATCGATGCAAAGGGATACCTGGATGGCATTACGGATGAGACTAGATTCGGAACCCATTATGAGTACAATATGGCAGGTCTTATGGTAGAAGAGATTGATCCGGTGGTCTTTGACCTGGGAGATCCAACAAAGTTCACTGCAAGGTATCAGTATAACCAGTATGGAGAATTGATCACGGAGACAAACGGAGAAAATGAAACAACAAGCTATCAGTACAACAACGCTGGTAAACTTGTGAGTGTTACAGATGCTTTGAACATCCAGACGATTTATTCCTATGACATGGCTGGGAATATGGTTTCCATGATGGATGGACTGCAAAAGCAGACGTTGTATGGATACGGAGACTTTGGCATTCTGGCAAACGACACAAACCCTGAAGGATTGCAACGAAGCTACGGATATGATTTGGCTTTAAATCTTGTATCCGAGGTGGACCGAAACGGTAACCATATGGCTTATGTTTTTGATCCAAGGAATCTGTTGACATCGAAGTCTGTGGCTGAGACAAATGATCTGGTAACCTGGCAGTATGATGAGCTGGGCAGCCGTGTTGGAATGGCTGACGAGAGTGGAACATATGCGTACAGCTATGATGCCCTTGGGCGACTGCTTAACATTCAGGAATCTGGACAACTGCAGATTGGGTATACCTATGATGCTGTGGGGAATGTAAAAAAAGTGACGGATAAAAATGGTTTAGCTACTACGTATGATTATGATAGCGTGGACAGGATTTATAAAGTGTCGCAAGGTTATAGCAAAATCTCGTATTGGTATGATGATAACAGTAACATTACGAAGATTGAATCTGATTCTAACAGAGTTAATTCCGATTATTCGTATGATAAGAATGACAGAATACTGGAAGTAACCAACAAAAGAGGTGCATACGGGATTATTTCGAGTTACGTTTATTCTTACGACCTTGCTGGTAGAACTGTTTCGAAAACGGATTTATCCGGGCAGACCAGTTATACCTATGATGATGTAGGACGGATAGTTGGTGTTCAGGCACCGGATAAGACTGTGACCTATCAACATGACACTATAGGCAACCGAAGCTTGATGACAGAAACTTATGCGGCACTGCAAGGAACGGGGTATGTTGACGAGGCAACTCAGACTGAGATCCAGTTTATTACTAAAACCAGCCAGTACAGTTATTCAAACGCGAATAAGTTGATGAGCTTGACAGAAGTCTGGAGTGATGGGCAAGGATCCCAAGTGCTACAGGATACAACGGCCTACACGTATGACAACAATGGCAATGAAGTTTCCACCATTTCTGGATGGAGGTCTATGCAAAGTGTGTACGATGGATTCAATCGCCTTGAAAACAAGGCAACAACAAAAGATAGCATAGCAACAACGGTAGGTTTTGTTTATAATGGAGATGACCTACGTGTTGAAAGAACGATAGTCAGCACTGAGGTGGGATTTATTCCCGAGACGACGAAGTTCTTTTATGACCGCCTGAATGTCCTGCTTACAACGGATGAGCTAGGCAATACAAAGGAACGGTTGATCATAGGTAATGGTTATGAAGGTCGGATTGATGACCTGGGGATGATAAGTTTTTTCCATAAAAATGGTCATGGAGATATTGTTCAAACTGTATCAAAGAGTGGTAATGTTCAGAATCAATATGATTATGACATCTTTGGCAATACAACTCTTGAGATTGAGCAATATCCGTTCCAGATTCGATATGCTGGTGAGTATTACGACAAGGATGCAGAATTATATTACTTGCGTGCGCGGCACTACAATCCAAGTACCGGACGGTTTGTATCTGAGGACACGTATCTGGGGGACTATAATCAACCATCAACTCTGAATCTTTATACATATTGCATTAACAATCCTTTGAGTTATGTGGATCCGTCTGGACACAGGATTATGAATCTAACCCAAGGTAGCACGGGCATTGAAGCGGTAGAACAAGTAAATGAGATAAACAGTTCTGCAAGTGAACCAGTAGTGGCTCCGACGGTGCAAGATATAGTTGGGCAAAGTCAGACCACCACTATTGGGGAAATGGCAATTGCAAATGGCTATGCGGAAACTGTAGCGATTGGCACAGGTGGTACAAATAATGATGTATCGGAAGAATACACAAACAGTGATGCATCTGTTGAAACGCCTTCGGGAATATCAACCCAGCAACATACTACAAGTAGCAGCTCTGGAAGCAGACGTCGAAACAATGAAATTGATTCGAGAGGCAAGTTGGAGTTAGACAGTGATTTGAATAACTCAACAAATTCAGGAACAGGAGGACCTGTTTCCGAGGGAGAAAGTCAAAAACGGCCAGTGAACTTCGATAAGATTGGTAAAATTGTTTATGCATCATCAGAAGTAATGCTAGGAGGATTAACAGTTGTTGGATCGGCGGCGTACGCGGCTTCTACTGGAGGAGTTGGTGTTGTTGCAGGAGGGACGGTTGCTGTTGTTCATGGTGTAAACTCCATACTTAACGGTATAAATGATTTTGAACATATGCTTGATGATGACTGGGATGCAATTGGAGATGAAAACTACTTGCGAGATTATTTTTATGAACCAGTTGGAGTTACAGGAGTAAATCTTGTTGGTGATAGCTATGGTCTTGACAGTTCTCAAACGGAATATTATGGTGAAAAGGTAGGAAGTGCTGTATATTATGCAAGTGATATGTTTTTCAGCGTAAAAGGGACAGTAAAAGCCGTTCAGGCATTAAAAAAAGCTGAATGGACACGAGGTAGTTTCAAGGCGATCAGCCTACCAATTCAAATGGAAGAAATAGTTGGTTATAAGACAAACGGGGAGTTGATTGCACATCTGATGAAAGATAGTATAGGATACTATTATAATCTGAAGTCAGCTGCACCAAATTTGATTGAGGGACTGCAGTGATAGAAAGTATGTATTAATTTAGTGATGAGGTGTATTAATGAATAGAGATAATAGAGTGATAATCATTCCAATTATATTTGCATTTTTATTTACTATTGTAGCTGGAATTTATGGAGTTGCAAATGGTACATTTATAGGAATTAAGAGTCTATTTATTCTCTTTGGATGTGTTGGAATTTTCAGTTTTGTAGTTTCTTTATCGATACAAGCGTTAAAGGATATAATTGTTGATTTTTTTGATTCGAATAACAAAGGGAAAATTATTATTGTCTTGATTCTATTAACTTATATTTTAAGAGCGTTGTATCAAATGAGCTTAGCAAAATAGTGCTGAAATTCAAGTATGTGTTTACGTATTGAGTATAGTATAGGTCCGTATAAGCGTGACAAATCATGCATGAGCTTATAGTTGCTGAGTTTGAAAATTTCAAATGTGATTAAATAACGAGAGATATTATAAGAAGAGATAATTAATAAATGGAGGCAAGTTTAATGAAAAAGAGAATTTGCATTTTGTTTCTAGCTTGCTCAATGATATTTGGGATGACCATACCTTCATTTTCATTGACAAGTACAGTTGAGGAAAGTATATTTATTGGAATGGAATTACGAGGAACTATTATAGACTACGATGGTGAAGCGGTGAATAATTGCATGGTTCAACTATTGATGTATGAAGTAATAGAAGAACTGGTTACCGATAAAGTAACGGTTGAAGAGTTGACGGTCGAGGGACCTGCAGTTGAAGAGCCTGCAGTTGAGGAACCAGCGGTTGAAGAACCGGTAGTCGAAGAGCCTGCGGTTAAGGAGCCAGTAGTTGAAGAATCGGCAGTCGAAGAACCGGCAAATCAAGATGCAGTAGTCGAAGAAGCTGCGGTTAAGGAGCCAGTAGTTGAAGAATCGGCAGTCGAAGAACCGGCAAATCAAGATGCAGTAGTCGAAGAAGCTGCGGTTGAGGAGCCAGTAGTCGAAGAACCAGCAGCTGAAGAACCAGCAGCTGAAGAACCAGCAGCTGAAGAACCAGCAGCTGAAGAATCAGCAGCTGAAGAACCAGCAGCTGAAGAACCAGCAGCTGAAGAACCAGCAGCTGAAGAACCAGCAGTTGAAGAACCAGCAGTTGAGGAACCAGTGGTCGAAGAGCCAGCAGCTGAAGAAGCAGCAGTTGAGGAGCCAGCAGTTGAAGAATCGGCAACTGAAGAACCAGTAGTCGAAGAGCCAGTTGTTGAAGAATCGGCAGTCGAAGAGTCAGTAGTCCAGGAACCAGTTGTTGAAGAGTCGGCAGTCGAAGAACTAGCAACTGATAAAGCAGTAGTCGAGGAGCCTGCAGCTGAAGAACCGGTAGTCGAAGAATCGGCAGTTGAGGTACCAGCAGTTGAAGAACCGGCAGCCGAGGAACTGATAGTTGACGAAGCGGTAATCTATGTTGTAGCGGATCCTGAATTACCTGAAGGATGGGTTTGCGTGGCGCAGCAAGAGACTGATTCGGATGGATCCTATGCGTTCGATAACCTTAAAGAAGGGTTGTATCGACTTGAAGTGAAAATTGAAGGTGAGTGGGTTCTGGTATCGGAATACAAGCTTGTTGCTGGTCAGAGTGTTTACAGCGAGTGTATGATCGATGATGGAACGGCCGAATGGATTGAAGACTATGGTGTGCTAACAGATGCCCGAACGGGTGAGCTGGTTTCATATCCTGAGGTGCGGTTCATGGATTTGAGTACGGGTGAGGAGTATTGTTTCATCGGGGATGCAAACGGACGATTTGATTTTCGTATTCCGGCCGGTCATTACATGATCTCAATCGAATATGAGAACTACTACAGTTCAGCCAATGATGTGTGGATTAGAATTGCAGAATAGTAGAATAGAGAAACTGGACCACTTACCAATGATCCAGTTTCTTTTATTTAGTAGGAATTTAATCTTCTTGGTTTGAGTTTTATCGATTGCTCGTCTGTGTTGTGTGCGAAAGGAATTTCTTTATTTTATGTCTGGAGAAAAAATTGTCAGAGTTGGTGGAGTCTACAGTTCATTACATGGACTTCGTCTTATGATATAATATAAGCACGGATCAAGCCCTTGCCGCCAGCGGCTGGGCAATTTTTTTGAAATGAGGATGGTTAAAGATATGTGGAGTGGCATCAAGGGAGTGTTTTGCCTACGAATTGCCAACGGTGCACGAGTTATGATAAATTATTGTAAGTGATATAATAGGAAGAGAAATTTTAGGATTCTTTTTGTAAAGAAATCTAGAGATGAACTACAACGCAGTTATACTCAGCCAATGCGGTCGTTGGAAGTTTATAAAAGACATACAAAATGATAGTAAGACTGATGGAATTGAAGTGTCGGAGAAGGGTTCATTCCGGCTTTTCTTAGATACTAAGACATTGGAGAGGGTTTTATGGAACGAATAAAAACCATGATTATAATTGGACTGTTCGCGATGTCGATATTTCTGTCATCGCAGGTCTTATATACAAGTGGACCATTGATTGGAGAGGAACAAGCGACGCCTGAGGTGTCGTCTTTTGTGCTCTCCAATTTTGTTTTGCCTGAAAGTATGATCCTACATTTTTCAAAGGATTCCCATACAATCTTGTCTGCAACAAAGGAACCGACACTCTGGGCGGCGGGAAAGACACAAATGAAATTGGTGTTGGAATCTGTAGGGACACAGCAAGAAGAGATGGATTGGGCGCTTTTGCGTGAGAAAAAAGCGGAAGAGTCCATCGATTATTTATTTTCTTTTCCTATTTCGACAGATTTATTGTTGCGCACCTATGGAATTGTACCCGACGAGAGCCTGCAATTGCCGGATGCCCTTACAGGAATCTGGATCAGCGGAGAGAATGGCGAGCTTGTGTTGATACATGATAAGTCTGCAATCCGTTTGATACCGGATATTAGATCTAGCGACTTGTCGGCCTTAATTCGCAGGGTAAGGGAAGAAGAATATATCCATTATTATCCCGGCGTTTTGTTAAACGATAAAGCTGAATTTTATCTGCCGATTACCCTTGGTGATGTCTTGCCGAATGTACGGGTGCAATCTGCAGTAGATGTAAATGATTCAGCGTCTTTGGAAAAAATTGCTAAAGGATTCTTTGAAAAGAGCTATCCCTATGCCAGAAGAATTGTTGAGAGCGATTATACCACGATTTTTGTTCAAGGGAATGACACCTTGGTGATATCAGAAGGTGGTTTGTTGGAGTATACCAATACCGCAGTACAGACCAGCCAATCGAGCAGTTTGTTTGAAGGGCTTCAGGTGGCAGGAAAATTTATCGAAGAGCGGGATCAAATCGGAGACCCGGTTTATTTGACTGGAGTTGAAGTCGGAGAGGATCGCGATGGGACGGAAACGTATCAGTTTAGCTTTTCCTATTTTGTTAATGATACACCGGTTCGCTTGAAAAAAGAGATGGAAGAGAGTTGGAATCTTCGCTCGCCTATCGAAGTTTTGGTGAAAAACAATGAGGTAAAAACCTATCGAAGGGTGCTTCGGATTGTTCAACCGGATTTTCAACCTTTACCGCAAGATACATTGGGCCCGCAAGACGTGATTGACCGAAACTTTGACACCATTGTCGCTCGCTATCAGGGTTCCTTGAGAGCCAGGGGTGAAGCAGAACCAGAGAATTATGGTCAAGCTATTTATCAAGCGATCGAGGATGTGAAGCTTTCCTATTTCGATTGCCCCGACCAAAGAATGAATGGTGAAATGGAATTGATGGCAATTTGGGAAGTGTTGATTGATGACTATGCATATTATTTCGATGTGCATACGGGAAATCTTGCTGACGTTGTCGAGAGAGAGGGATAAAGATGGATTGGTCGAAAGCAAAAAACATCTTAATTATTGGGTTTCTTATTACCAATCTCTTGCTATTTGCACTATGGATTCGCGAAGGGGAGCGGACGGTTGATCCTGATGTCAGTGAGGCGTATGTCGCAGCAGTTAAGGAACAATTGAAGGAGAATCATATTCGCTTTACGGGAGAGATGGATACAGACCGCAAGCTTGTAGCACCGGTGGTGGTTCAATTTGTGGAATTAAATGGACCAACTATTGCATACACCCTGTTTGGCAAAGAGTATGCGGTAACAACGGATCCTTATTTTGAAAAATACGAAACAGAAACAGAAACCCTGACTTTTAACTTTGGCAAGGAGTTTTTTTATACGAGTCGAGCAGTGGAAGAGACTTATCCGGATTTGGATGAAAGTCAGGCAGAGGAAATCGCCCTCGCCTTTTTGGGTAAGATGGGAATTGAACGCGATAAGGTGATTCGTACTTATGTGGAAGAAGTGGAATACAGGGAACCCTATACGGGCTACTATTTGAAGCCTTCCAGTTATCAAGTGAAATTTTTGAGTACCGATGGGGAAAATGTGATCGGAGGTAGTTTTTTTGACTTGAGTATAACGAGAGCTGGCGTTGT
This sequence comes from Gottschalkiaceae bacterium SANA, assembly GCA_036323355.1. GTDB lineage: Bacteria > Bacillota > Clostridia > Tissierellales > GPF-1 > GPF-1. The sequence continues at coordinate 167,743 of AP028876.1, forward strand.
ATTCGCACATGGTTTGGCTCTGGAGGTTGTGCGTGCTTCGGGTGAGACCTTATCATTGCCACGCATGCCGGATGCTATGTTGATTCTGATTGGCACCCAGGATGATCAGTATAAACAGATTATATCCGCCGAGGTAGCGTATAACTTTGATCCCTATAAGAATGACTATTTCTTTGGGGATGTTATCGAGGGGGAAGCCCTGCCGGCCTGGCGATTTCAGTTTAGTGACGGAAGTGTGGAGTATTTAGATCTTTAACAAAGTGTGAATGACCATGCTTTGCTTGAATTATATGCTCAGTTTTATATAATAGAGTCAGTGAGCAATTTAGAGAATAGATATTAGGGGGGAAAGCCGATTTTCGGCATCAAATATGAGTGAAATGTTTGTAATTCGCGGAGGAAAGCCTCTTCATGGGGTGGTGCAAATCAGTGGATTTAAGAATGCGGCGTTGCCCATTATCGCATCCACATTACTATCGAAAGAAACCTGCATTATTGAAAATGTACCCTTGATCAATGATGTATTTACATTGGTTGATATTATGAAAGAAATTGGTGCGGATGCAAATTTGTCCGATGAAGGTGTATTGACTATCAATGCTGGGGCTGTTGAAGAATGCAATGCCATTTTTGATTTGACCAAGAAGCTTCGAGCAAGTTATTATTTGCTAGGGGCAGGTCTTGGCCGTTTCAAAAAGGCTGTTATCAATTATCCAGGAGGATGCAATATTGGCACGCGGCCCATTGATCAGCATATCAAGGGATTTGAAGGCCTAGGCGCCAATGTAACAATTTCTCATGGTACCATCGCCTGCCAAGCAGAGGCTTTAGTTGGCGATCATATTTATATGGATGTGGTGAGTATTGGTGCAACCATTAATGTGATGCTAGCTTCCATTTTGGCAGAAGGAAAAACAATTATTGAGAATCCAGCCAAAGAACCTCATATCGTTGATACAGCTAACTTCTTGAACTCTATGGGTGCCAATGTCAAGGGTGCTGGAACTGATGTGATTCGAATTGAAGGGGTAAAAGCCTTAAAGGGTTGTATCTATACCGTCATTCCTGACCAAATTGAAGCAGGTACGTATATGATTGCTGCTGCTGCAACGGGCGGAGAGGTCTTGGTGAAGAATATTATTCCAAAGCATATGGAGCCGGTTATTGCAAAATTACGGGAAGCCGGTGTTCAAGTGGAGGAATTTGATGAGGCAGTTCGGGTTACTTCAACCGGTAAGCTAAAAGCAATTGATGTAAAGACTTTGCCATATCCGGGCTTTCCAACGGATCTTCAACAGCCTATTACGGTGATGTTGACTCAGGCTGAAGGTACTAGCATGATCACGGAAAATATCTATGAAGGTCGTTTCAAATATATCGATGAGTTGATTAAGATGGGTGCCGAAATCAAGGTGGATCGCCGGGTTGCTGTTGTCATTGGCAATGGACCCTTAAGTGGTGCGAAGATTGAGGCCATGGACTTGCGAGCAGGTGCTGCTTGCGTGATTGCTGGTTTGGTTGCGTCAGACGAGACTCTAATTGAAAACATTTATCACGTGGATCGTGGTTACGAGAAGGTAATTGATAAGCTGCGCGCCTTGGGAGCAGACATCGAAAGAATTTCTTCGGAACCGTCTCAAGAATAGGGAGAATTTATGGCGTTTCGATTTTGTAATTTATTTAGTGGAAGTAGTGGAAACTGCAGTTATTTAGAGGCGGGATCGGGTCGCTATTTGATTGATGCTGGACTTTCTGGTAAGCGGGTTCAAGAGGGACTTGCATCCATCGATGTTGATCCGAAAAGTTTGACGGGGATCTTTGTAACCCATGAGCATCGAGATCACGTTCATGGTGTCGGGGTGTTATCTAGGCGATTTAAGTTGCCGATCTATGCCAATGCCAAGACCTGGCGGGGGATGGAATCAATTATTGGAAAGATAGCTTCGGAAAATCAGCAGATTTTTACGTCGGAAGAACCTTTCGTCCTCGAGGCGTTGAAGGTGGAAGCCTTTTTGGTTCATCATGACGCCTTGGAACCGGTGGGCTATAATTTTTGCTACAAAGGGAAAAAAGTTACTTTGGTGACTGATACCGGTTATGCTTGCCAAAAAATTGAAGATCGAATTCGGGGTGCGAACTTGTATCTAGTGGAGTCAAACCATGATCCAGAAATGCTTCGAATGGGCCCCTATCCTTGGCCGCTAAAGCAGAGGATCAAGGGAAAGTTTGGTCATTTATCCAATGAGGATTGTGGCATGATGATGTCTAGGGTACTGGAGTACCGTGAAGAAATCGTGTTGTTGGGTCACCTGAGCGGGGAAAATAATTTTCCGGAATTGGCCTTTCGAACCGTTGCTGATGTGTTGAGGAGGCAGGGTTTTTCTCCGGAAGAAGATGTGAATTTGCTGATGACTTGGCGTGATCGACGAACCGATGTGTTTACACTTTTGGAGGATGAAGATGGAGCGATGGAGTTGTGAGAAAGATTTGGATGAAGTAATTGATTTGACCGTAGTTGATTGGGAAATCGCACCGAATATTGAATTGGCAGAAAGAGATGAAGTTTGTTTTCTCTGTCAAAAAAAAGCGAAATATCGGCTCTTCTATGAGCCTGTTGAGGAAGGTCTGGAGTAATCCGGGCTTTTTTTAGTTGGAAAAATCCCATCTGCTAGCAGCGGCTAGAAAGAGTTTAAAGGATCTCTTTCTGGGGGGGTATCTGGTTATTTTACGTGAAACACTTTGAAAGAAGCGAGAGAAGCTAGAAGGTTATCCTCTCATTTTAGAAGAGTTGAAATCTGTAGATGGAAGAATATGCATTGCATTTGTGGTGCGATTTTGATATAAATAAAGAAATGAACAATTGGAGGAAAACTAGATGTCACAATGGATTTGGATCGGCATAGCCGCTTTTGTTGTTTATCGAACAGCAAAGGGCGTCTACTTTACAAGAAAGTTCAAACACTTGAGTCCAGAGGAAGCGAAAGAACGATTGGATCGAGAGAAAATATTTTTGTTGGATGTAAGAACCCCTGGGGAGTATAAGAAAAGTCACTTGCCTAAGGCACACCTAATTCCATTTCCTGAACTCCGAAAAAAGAGGAATGAATTGCCAGATCAAGAGAAGACAATTTTTGTATATTGTAAAAGCGGTTCCCGTGCCATGAGAGCTTGCGTTCATTTGGTTAAAATGGGATACAAAGATGTGAATCATATTGGCGGGATTGACCAATGGCCCTATAAAGTCATTAAATCGAAAAAGCATGCATAAAAAACTAGCCTAGGGTGTATTTCACCTTAGGCTGATTTTATTTTACGCTTGTTGGAAAACACGATATGGACAAGACTGCAGACAACGTCCGCAATTGATGCATAAATTTTCATCAATGGTGGGTGCAGCATATCCAGCCTGCTTGATGGCTCCAACGGGGCAGATCCGGGTTGAAGGGCAGGGATGATTTTGCGGGCAACGATTCGCGATTACATTTATTTGCATGAGTATCTCCTTGTATAGTGAACTTGTAGTCAAACTACGAGTTCAAGATTTTTTCTTATATACTGAATATAGTGTTGTGGATTGGTGTGTTCTCCTATAGCTTTGACTATTTTTTTAAGGCTCCAACCACATATCTATGTTCTTTTGTTTATGAGTTAGATAACGCTAGACGTTTTATCTCGGGCAAGGATACATAACATAGAATCATGTGGAACCACAACTCAAATAATGAAAGGATGTGTTTTTATGATTTATGTTGGCATCGATGTTGCCAAAGACAAGCACGATTGCTTTATCGTAAACTCGGATGGTGAAGTTATCAAAGATGTTTTTACTTTCAAGAACAATTTGGAAGGTTTCACGCAGTTTTTCTCTGCGATCCCCGATGTTCCTTTGGACAAAATAAAGGTGGGACTAGAAGCTACTGGTCATTACAGCATTAATCTCACGAATTTCATTAGCAATCATCACCTACCACTAGTAATTCTCAATCCGCTTCAAACCAACCTTTTCAGAAAAGCTCAAACGCTTAGAAAAAGCAAAACGGACAAGATCGATGCTAAACTTATCGCTTTAATGTTGCAAACGGGTAACTTCGAATCCCACACAAATTTATCATATCATCTGGCAGAATTAAAGTCACTCACTCGACATAAATCTAGAATTAAAGAAAATCTCTCCAAGTATAAAATTTCACTGGTACGAATGACAGATATTATGTTTCCAGAACTTGCTTCGGTTGTTTATTCGATCAATCAAACGTCGACCTATGCGATTCTAAGAGCTTTCCCGTCTACACAAGCGATTGCTTCTGCTCACCTTACCAAACTCACAACCCTACTGCATCATGCGTCTCATGGCAAATATGGCAAAATTAAGGCACTTGAAATCCGACAAGCTGCGAGAATATCCATTGGCTCTGAGAGCCGTGCACTCAGCTTTGAACTCATCCAGATCGTGCACTTTATCGAATACTACAAGCAAGAAATTGCTCAGATTGATAAAGAGATCAAATCTATCATGGATGAATTGGAAAGCCCGATCCTGAGCTTCCCAGGTATCTCTTATGGATTGGGATCTGTCATCCTAGCTGAGGTTGGCGATATTCGAAGATTCTCTTCTCCAGCTAAGCTGCTAGCCTTTGCTGGTCTGGAGCCCTCCACTCATGAATCAGGAAAATTTGTGGGATCGAACATGAGAATGGTAAAACGCGGGTCACCATATTTGCGATGGGCACTTCTTGAAGCTGCTAGACTCGTTGCTATGAGAGACCAAACTTTTAAAGACTATTATCAGAAAAAGAAAGCTGAAGGTAAGCATCATTATGTTGCTCTGTCTCATGTCGCAAAAAAACTTGTCCGTGTTCTTTACCACATTTTAGTCAATAATCTAACTTTTCAACCTCAAATTTAGTTATACCCATCGTCAATCTCATCCAGGAGTAGTTTGCTACTTCTAATTTGGTGTGCAAATTTTCTTGTTTCAATTCTTATGATAAATTACTCGAATTCTACTTGACTTCATATAGTTAGTCTTAAAAAACAATTTCTTCTTATTCTATCACGGAACCCATATACCCTCAAGGGGTATATGGGTTTTTTTTTGACTTTTGCGATTAGAAGGTTAAAAGAGGGGCATCTTGCATATAAAGGAGGAATTTAAAATGAGTGAAAAAGGTATTGAAATCGTAAAACTCGACGTAGAGAATTTGATCGGCATTTTGAATGAGGCTTTGGCCGAAGAATGGCTGGCTTACTATCAATATTGGATTGGTGTCAAGGTGATGACGGGTCCCATGCGGTCTGAGATTGAGCCGGAATTGTTGGTTCATGCCAATGAAGAGTTGGCTCATGCAGAATTGGTTGCCAATCGGATTACACAATTAGGAGGAACACCGATTCTTTCTCCAGCGGAATGGATGAACAAGGCGCGGTGTGCGTATGAAGCACCAACAGATCCTTACATTGAAGCAATTCTGGCGCAAAATTTAGTAGGAGAGCGATGTGCAATCCAGCGTTATGAAGAGCTTGCGGAAATGACCATGGGCAAAGATCATGCAACCCATCAAATGGCCGTTCAAATTTTAAATGACGAGTTGGAGCATGAACAGGAGATCGCAGATTGGATTGATGATTTCAAGCGGCTTCGACAAGATTTTTTGGCTCTACGATTATAGACGACGAATGATAAGAAGGGATTAAACATGGATTGTATCAATGAATTGGTAAATCGATTGGAATTATTGCCTCATCCAGAAGGGGGATATTATAAGCAGACCTATAAGGATGATGGATTGGTCGAAGGGTATCGTGGGATCGATTTGACAAGTCCTCATGCATCATCAACTGCGATCTATTTTTTAATGACGGAAGGGAATTTTTCCGCCCTTCACAGATTGAAGCAGGATGAAGTTTGGCATTTCTATGAAGGGAGCGCCCTATCGGTGCATACGATTAAGCCTGATGGCACCCATCAAGAGATTCGATTGGGACGAGATTTTCAAGCTGGTGAGGTTTATCAGGCAGTGGTAAAACGAGGAGATATATTCGGCAGTTGTGTCGATTCTGGATATGCCTTGGTTGGTTGCACCGTAGCGCCGGGTTTTGAGTTTGAGGATTTTGAGCTGTTGCCGAAGGCGGATTTGCTTGCTGCATATCCAATGTACCGGAAATTAATTGAAAAATTGACACGAGAATAGGGAGGCTGGCCTCCCTATTCTTTTGTCTGAATGTGCTTTGCGATAGAAAGCCCTTTTTCAAAACCATGAAAATACAAGCGGAGCAGTTTGGATCGGTTTCTGCTGGCGCTATAAACGCCAAAGGTATCGTCGGGGGCGATGATGGTGATCCGTCCCTCTTCTTGACCGGCAAGAAGGGTATCTATCGTTCGATTGGAAATCTCGGCGTGGCGGGTGCAAAGAGTGGCGACGGCGGGGTATGTGTTGCGATATACCCAACGGGGAGGCAGGTTTCGAATCCTAGAGGCTTGTTCCGGTTTGAGGGGATGTGTCAGGATGACAACCTGGTGATCGTAGCCTTGTTCCCTTGCTCGCTCAGTTGGAATCGGTGCCCCAATGCCTCCGTCTAGATAGGAAATTTTATTAATGGTGATAGGTTTGCAGACACAGGGTACACTGCAAGAGGCATAGAGAGATTGTAAAAAGGTTTGAAAATCATCATTGTGCTTCGCTTCCTGGAAGGAAAAGTAATCCACTTTACCAGTTTCACAATTGGTTGCGCCGATTTCTAATTCTTCTTCGGCCTCAAAAAGTGCATCATAATCAAAAATATCGTGTTGGTGGGGAACCTCATTGTAGATAAAGTCGAAATTGAAGTAGCTACCGACCTTTCTATAATTTTTCACACTCATAAATCGTGGATCATGTAGATAGGTTAGGCTTATGCGGCAAAAGCGTCCCTCTTCGCGAGCCAAAAAGACAATTCCATTAGCCGCACCGGCTGAAACACCGACGATATAGGGGAAGAAAAGATCCTCTTCCAAAAAAGCGTCTAAAACACCGGTTGTGAACATACTTTTCATTCCGCCGCCTTGAAGAACTAGGGCTGAATTTATTTTCATTTGGATCTCCTTTTGCTCAAATTTGCATCTTATAGTTATATCATGCCCTAAGTTTTTCGTTTTTTTCAAAAAGTGGATAAAAAAAGGGTATATTTTTTGTAGATGGAGGTAAAACCATGATTGTTCACGGGAAAGTATCGATAGGAATTAGCGCATGCATGTATGGATCAAAGGTGTGGCATAATCGCGAGGGCTGGGACTTGTTGGAAAAATTGGGTTGTGAGGCGGATCGATTTAATTGGCACCCAGTTTGTCCGGAAATTCATGCGGGCCTTGGCGCGCCGCGAATACCAGTGCAAGTATTGGAAGGAAACGGCATTGATGTTTGGGATGATCGTGCAAGGGTTGTGCAAGGGGAACGAGATATTTCGGACCAACTGAAAGTTTCTTGTTTACAGGGATTGAAAAGACTGCAGATTGCTGATGTCCATGCCTATGTGTTTAAGGAAACAAGTCCAAGCTGTGGAGTATATCAGGTGTCGGAAGCGATTGGGCAGATCAATCGCCCGCCGGGAGTATTTGGTGCACTCTTATATCGAGAAGGATTTTTTCTGATTCCTGCTGAGGACTTAAGGGATCCTGTGAAATGGTGGGATTGGCGTCGTCGACTCTTTGCTTATTTATGGTTTGAAGATCAGACCATTCTTAGTTTGGTGCAATTTTATGAAGCCTGGCATAAAGTAAAGTCTTTGTGCCAAGAGTTGGACAGTGAGCGTGCTCGTGAAATGGGTAAAATGTTTGCGCACTTTAACAAAAAAACACCGATTGCAAATTTAGAGTATCAACGAGAACAGATTTTAGATCTGATTCGAAAGCCTATTGATTTTTCACGAATTGTACAAAGCCTTTGCATCAGTTATGTGTTTTACTGCAAACAGTTAAAAATCGAGATCGATGAGTCGATGGAACCTATAGAATACCTAGAGTTGAAGGTTTTGGTGGATGAGGTTAGAGCGTTGGAAATTGTGGCTGCCAAGCAGGATATTTTCTTTGGCGGCAGTCCGATTCTTTATCGTTCCTAGAAGCAAACTGTAACGTTCATAAAATTATTTTTATAAAGTTCACAAAAATTTGTTGAATTTTCTGAATGAGCGTGGTATATTGTATTCAAATTCTTTAAGGAAAAGGAGTGATGAAAATGATGAAAAAGATAATAAGTAATCTTCTCATTGTATCAAGTGAATCCAATAAACAAATCACTCTGGAGCGGAAGTAAAAACCTTGAAGAAATGGATTACTTAGCGAATCCAAAAGCCCGGAGTGACAGGTCCGGGCTTTTTTATGCCCAAAATTAAATGGAGGGCACTGAATGAATCAAAGAAATAAAAACAAATCTGGGAATCAAGCGGATCTTGGCACGAATAATAAGGGAATAAAAATGGCGCGCATTGTACGCGTGGATCGAGGCATTTATCATTTGGAAGGAAGCGAAGGTATTTTTCTCGCAGAATTAAGAGGAAAATTTCAGGAAAATGCAAGGGCAGCGGCGGATTATCCAGCGGTTGGCGATTATGTAAGGGTTGATCGGCTGAATGATAAGGACGGGCATGGCATGATTGCGGAAGTTCTACCTCGAAAGAGTCAATTTTCGAGGAAGGTAGCGGGGAATCGATTGGATGAGCAGGTGGTGGCAGCTAATGTCGATACGGTGTATGTTTGCATGGCAATGAACCATGATTTTAATTTGCGACGTCTGGAACGCTATTTAACCCAGGCGTGGAGTAGCGGTGCCAGCCCAAAAATTCTTCTTACCAAGGAAGACTTGTGTCAGGAGCGAGAAACATGCTTGCGAGAAGTCGAAGAGATTGCCTTTGGCATTGAGGTATTTATGGTAAGTGCATTTACTGGTGCGGGGATGGAAGCGTGGAAAGATTCTCTTCATCCAGAAGAAACGGGGGTATTGCTTGGTTCCTCAGGTGTCGGAAAATCGACCTTGATTAATACCTTGTTGGGTATCGAGCATTTGGATACTCAGGGATTGAGAAATGATGATAAAGGAAGGCACACCACGACCCATCGAGAACTGGTTACTTTGCCGAATGGTGCCTATCTCATCGACACGCCGGGGATGAGGGAATTACAATTGTTGGATGATGAAGTTGCAAGCGGATCGGTCTTTTCAGAGATTGAAGCCCTAGCAAAGCAATGCAAATTTCGAAATTGCAGCCATCAATCGGAGCCGGGCTGCGCCATTCAGACAGCGCTTCAAAATGGTCAATTATCGGAAGACCGTTGGGGAAGCTATCAAAAGATTCTGAGGGAGCAGCGATTTATGGAGAAAAAGCTCAAGGAGCGGGAACGACGAGAGGAAAAAAGTAGGAAAAAAAGGAGTTAAGGAAATCGTAAGGAGGAAAACTCCTAGGGGTTTCCTATTGAGTATGGTAAAATAGTTCTATCTTAGAAATAATGAAGAGGCGTATTATGAAGAACGAAATTTACCATGCATACATTTTACTCACCTATACGGGTTCCATGCTGAGTAGCATTATTCGAAAAGCAGGAGATATGCCCTATTCCCATATTTCCATTGGATTTGATGAATCTCATCAAACGTTTTACTCCTTTGGTAGAAAATATCACTCCAATCCTTTTTTTGCGGGATTCGTGGAAGAGGATGTTAAGGATGGCGTTTATCAGCGATTTCAAGAGGCTCAATTTGCTCTCTATGAGATTGAAGTGACCAAGAAGCAATATCATGAATTAAAGCGTCAGATCCGTTCTTTTGAGCGCAATAAAAAACTTTATCGATATAATCTTTTGGGAATGGCCTTTGCTAAAGTTGGGGTGTCTTTGTCGAGAAACAATGCATATTTTTGCTCTCAGTTTGTAGCGACGGTTTTCCGACGTGCAGGTATTCATAGTTTTGATCGATCGGATGGATTGATCAGTCCCATGGATTTTCTGGAAATCGATGGAATGCGACTGCTTGGACAAGGAAGACTGAGTGATTTTCGTTTGGAGCAGTGGGGGGAAACTCGCCGGCACCGTCGGCTTCGTGAAATTCCGGTATCGTTATTTAATCGTGTATTCAACTAGAGCCCTCGTCGGTACGAGGGCTTTATTTATTGGTGGATATAATTTTTTTGCGTATCATGATTCTCCAATCTTAGCGTTTACCCTTCATCAAGAGGGGTAAAATCAAATCGAATAAGCAATTGTTTTACCAGATCATGCTTGGTGCCCGATAGAGAGGGTCCCAGAAGGCGATGAGGAGGAGATTATGCGGTATCATATGCAACGAAAAGAGCGAGAGATTACGTCTGAGGAAAGCCTTCATTCTATTCTGCGAGCGGGGAAATTTATGGTTTTGGCCTTGTCCTACAAGGATGTTCCCTATACGGTTGCCTTGAGCTATGGCTATGACGAAGATGAAAATGCCTGTTACTTTCACGGCGCCAAGATCGGTCGAAAGATGGACTATATTCGAGCCAATCCCAAGGTATGTGGAATCGTCATTCAAGATCGTGGATATGTGAACGGGGAATGTAGCCATGCTTATCGATCTGTTGTTATTGAGGGAACCATGGAGTTTGTGCAAGATAAGAATAAGAAAAGCCAAGCATTGACCAAGATGTTTCTTCATTTAGAAGACCACCCGGAAAAATTGATTAAACGATTTGAAGGTGATCATGATGCGATTAGTGGAGTGACGATATTAAAACTGAAGATTGAATCCCTGACGGGGAAGCAAAGCAAAGAATAAGGGTCGAATTCGATCCTTTTTTTATGCCCGCTAATTGACAATACCAAGTAGTAGGCATATACTAAAGATAGCTACTTGGTAATGCCACATAGAAAGGAGGGAGAAGATGGCTAAGCAAACACAAATGTTAAAGGGTGTTCTGGAGGGATGCATTTTAGAAATTGTTTCTCAAGAAGAAAGCTATGGATACTCGATTTGCCAGCAATTGATTCAGGCAGGATTCTCCCATATCAACGAAGGAATTGTCTACCCCATACTGATACGTCTAGAAAAGAAGGGGTGGTTGCAAGCGGAGATGAGGCCGTCACCCTATGGACCTAAGCGAAAATACTATCGGTTGACAGAAATGGGGCAGGAGGAACGAAGTGAGTTTATCCTGAATTGGAATAAAACGAAAGGGCGTGTCGATCAGATCCTTGAAGGGAGGATAAGTGGTGAAAACGCGTAGAGAAAAGATGAAAAAAAGTTTTTCTTTGATAATTGCCGGGGTGATCGTTTTACTAACCGGGATGTTTCTTTGGGCGTCTCAAATGCGCGAACATGGACAAATCGGATCCGGTCAAGGAATTATTGCTGGCCTTGTGCTGACTTTGGCGGTTTTATCTGTTGTTGTGGTGTATTGGCAAGCCAAAAGTCGCAATCAAAAGCTTAAAAATTTGCATGGAGATTTCCGTGAGTCTTTAGATCAAGTTATGGAATGGGTGAATCAAAGTGATTTGCAAATATCGGAAAAGCGAGAGATTGAACAGGAATTGATGGCAATCTTTTTGCAAGCACAAGAAGAGGGAAGGAAGCCACAATCGGTCATTGGAAAGGATATTGAAGGGTTTGCGACAGATCTATTGGATGCCTATGGCATACATCCGGGGGTTCTTGCCTATTTTTTGACGAGTAGCCAGTGGATGATTCTTTATCTTGTGATCGTGCAAACCTACCGAACCCTGGGACGCAATACCTTTTCGTACTTTGGTGCATCCATGGATGTGGAAGTTTTATGTTTGTTTGGCTGGATTTCTTTTGTTACTTTGCCGCTAATTCAATATGGAAGCAAGAGCTGGGTGATCGGCAAGCGAAAACGAGGATTATTTGCTGTCTTTGGATTTGTGACGTTTTTGCTAGGCGTTGGAATCATCGAAGGAATTCATGCCCTGTCTGATCAAATGCCATGGGCTTCCGAGCTCTTGGCGAAACAGGTTATTATTTTTAAAGAGCCTTGGCAATTGGCCATTGGGATCCTTCTTGCAAGTGGGATCATATGGTTCAAGCGGTGGTTGCGGAAAAAACCCCTTCGTTGAAGGGGTTTTCGCCTATCTACAAGAACTGTAATTGGGATAGAGTCCTGTTGTCAGCATAAACGCAATACAAACAATCTTCATTATGTTGTAAACTAAGAATAGAAGTAATTGTAAAAAAGGAGAAGCGTGATGCAGATAAAAATCGATGAAAGATGGAAGGGATGGGCGCCCAATCTTCAAATCGGCAGCATTGTTGCTGAGGTTGTCGTAGACGAGAGCAGTGAGGCTTTGAATGCAGAATTAAATGGATTGGTAAAGAAAATTGAAGAAAGCTTGATTGTTCCAGATATTTCCAAGGAACCGGCAATTGCTGCTATGAGAAAGGCTTATCGGACCCTTGGCAAGGACCCAACAAAATATCGTGTTTCCTCAGAAGCTCTTTTGAGAAGAATTGGAAGAGGTTTAGGCTTATATCGGGTAAATAATGTAGTAGAGATTAACAATTATCTTTCAATGAAAAGTCGATGCCCAGTTTGTGCCTATGACATAGGAAAAATAGACGGTGATATTCAGTTTTCTGCAGCACCGGCGGGCACATTTTATGAGGGGATCGGACGTGGCATGTTAAATATAGAATTTCTGCCGGTATTTATGGATCATAGGGGTGCTTTTGGTAGCCTGACTAGTGATTCAGCACGAACTTGCATTTCCGAGGAAACAAAAACGATACTCTTTAATCTGGTTTCCGTGCACCCTCATGAGGACATGGAGTCGTGGATCTTGGAAGCGGCTGAATTATTGAAAGCACACGCGCAAGGACAAATCGAAGCAATGAAAATTTGGAATGGCACTTGGATGAACATAAAGCTATAGCAGTGAAAAGAGAATATGATGGATAAAACCGAGTGACTAGGAAGGTGAGGAGAATGAGGATTTTGAGAAAAGGTGCAAAAAATGCTATGGAACGAACCATACAAACAGTGGGACGCCCCTTAGAAGCAAGCTTGGTCAGTTGGTTGTTTGCTGAGGGACATGTTGAGGATGTGATCCAGGAATTACTTTCCTTTCAAAACGCTGACGGTGGATTTGGTCATGGCATAGAATCTGATTTTCGATTGCCGGACTCTTCTCCTCTTGCAAGCTCGGTGGGCATTCGTATCTTATTGGATTTACCAGAAGGAAGTAAACGGAATGCGATGTTGGATGCAGCATTCTCCTATTTGGAGGAAGCTTATATCAGTGAACGAGGTGGATGGTATGCAGTGCCTGCAGAAGTGATGGACTATCCTCATGCACCCTGGTGGTCCATTAATCAAGAGACTGGCCACACTGCGATTGATGAAAGCTGGGGAAATCCATCGGCTGAGATTTTATCTCAGTTTTTGAAAGCGAAACGCCAGCCCGAAACCTTTGATCTTTATAAGCAAGTTTTGTATGCGGTTCGGCAATTGGAAGAAAAAGAAGAGTACAGTTCTGAACATGAATTGTATTGCTATTTGCCCCTTTATGATGCATTGGAGGGAGAGTTGAAAATAAGGTTGGAAGAAACGTTGACAGTGGCTATTCATCAAGTGATTCAATTAAACCCCAAAGACTGGGAAGAGTATGTAGCAACGCCTTTGCACTTTCTTGATCCAAAACGAGCAAGTGATTTTGGAATTTCTCCCATGGATTTAAATCAGCAGTTGGACTGGCTGGTATGCAAGATGGAAAAGAAAGGCGGATGGATGCCACCATGGGGAGATTCCTTTTACTCTGGCGAACTAAAGAGTGCCTATCATGAGTGGATTGGTGTATTGACCCTGAAGGCATTAAAATGGCTGAAAGCTTACGGGCGTTTAGAGAGGGAGAATAATAATGAAGACAATGGAGATTTGGAAAGAAGAACTGCAGGCGATACGTGCAAATGACTGGCGGTTGCCAAGAGATGTGAAAGCCGATGCCTATGCACTAGCGCTCTATGACCTACTTGGTGAATTGGATTCGGAATTACGGGATGACCTGGCGCTTTCTTTGCTCGCACGATTAACGGAAGGGGAAAAGCTGTCAAAAGATACCTGCCGGGAACTCCTTGCCCGCAGTCAAGGAGATGGAATTTTTGTTCGAATCGATGAAGCGCAAGGCGATGGAATTTTCAAGCGAAGCTTTGCTTTGCTGGTGATTGCTATTTTAGTGGAAGATCATGTTAAGTCACATCGAGCTTGGATGCGTAAAGACCGCTTTATTGAGCTCGTTGAAAACTTGATTCGTTATGCTGAGGAAGAGCATGATTTGCGAGGCTATGTTATGGAATTTGGCTGGGCGCATTCAACAGCACATCTTGCCGATGTGTTTGCGGAACTGGCCGCCTGTAAGGAATTGAACGATGATCAAAGCAAGCAGATTTTTCATGCAATCTTAAAGAGGATGGCTGTACAGGATTATGTGTATATTCATGGGGAAGATGAACGAATGGCCAAGGCTGCTTGTGCATTAATTAAGCAGCAAAAAATCGAGTTCTTAGATTGGGAAGAGATCTTGGTCGAGGAAATGACGGGTATTGATGATACTTTACCGGGTTATTTGCGGGTGCAGAAACAGGAAAACGCAAAGATCTTCTTGCGAAGCTTGGTTGCCAGGATTCAGAGAGTGGGCCTTGATCAGAAATGGACATTCCCTGTAATTTCCGTGCTAAGAAATTATGATGTGAAGTATTAGAGGACGTTTATGCGATTATTAATTGGAGAATTTGCTAAACTACATGGGGTTGGCCTTCAAACTTTGCATCATTATGATAGCAAGGGAATTTTGAAACCGGCATGGGTCGACCCGAAAACAGGTTATCGCTTTTATGACGAGGAATCATCCGATCAGTTATGGAAGATTAAAGCATTGAAATCTGCGGGACTTTCTTTAGGTGAAATCCGGGACTTATTGGGTGCAGATCTTTCTTATACGGAAGCGATCTTTCAAAAACTTTCAAAAGAGTTGAAAATGAAAATGGAACGTGACAGACGGGTACTTCAGTATTTAAACCGTAGTATTCGGTCAATGGAAAAATGGGGAGAAGGCAATTGGGTTCGCGAGCCGATGATTGTAGAGATCTCAAAACGGACTGGGCATGTAATTGAGGTGCAAGACTCGTACGATATAGAAAAACGATTTCGTGCCCTTGAAACTTTTCAAAAAAAATTGCCTCTTCATGTGGATATCTTGTACCAACCTTCGCGGATTATAAAAATAGAAGAGGATGAAAGACAGAGGCTTGTTTGTTATGGGGCATTGACGGAAAAACCGATTCAAGATGTTGAATTGATTATCCCAAAAGGAAAATTTGTTGTTATGGATCATATTGGAGTGGCTCGTCCCGTGATGGACACCTATAAACAGATCTTGTTGTATGCAGAGCAAGAAGGATATCGAAGAACGGGGAATGCTTTGGAACTCTTTGTGATTGATCCTCACTTGTCATCGAATGCAGAAAATTGGGTCCGACAAATTCAAGTGGAAATACAAAAATAAGGGGACGCGATTGCGCCCCCTTTGTTCTATTTGGGAAAATTTTCTCCTGTGATCCAGGGGAAGCCATAAGCTTTCAATGCATGGATCAAGTCCATATTTCCATTGGCGGACCAATTGGCTTTATAGTGGAGTCCAAAATAACGTTGCGCCATATTGATGGAACCGGCGTCCATAATTGATTTTTCTAGCTTTTCTTCATATTCTTTACCACCAAGATCGAAGGCGACTTCCTTGATACTGCTAAGATTTTGGATACTGACAGGGAATGTTTTGTGGTCGTATTTTTCTTCTTGTGCCTGAACCAAAGTTTCAATAGGAAGGTCCTTGTATACTTCTTTGTGAACCATAATTTCAGTGCCCAGTTTAGGAGCGATTTTGATGGGTTGAGCAGGATAGCCCATACTTAAAAGAACGATAGGGAATACCCCTTCTGGAAGCTTGAAGATCTGCTTTAACTCCATAAAACAGCTTTCAACGGTTCCAATGTAAACGGAGCCAAGGCCGACAGAATCAGCGGCGGTACAGATATTTTGCGCTGCAATGATGGTATCTTGAAAAGCAATCCAAAAATGTCGAAAGCTTTTTGTAGCAATGAAGGGTGCATTTGATGCATGAGCCCATCGGCCGATTCTTCGCCAGTCGACACAAAATAAAAGGTTTGTTGGCGCTTTTCCGACAAGTGGTTGCATTTCTCCTGTATCCATCAATTCTTTCTTTTTTTCTTCCGACTCAATTTGAATAATCGCATAGGGTTGAAGATTTCCTCCGGTTGCTCCGTGGAGTCCTGCAAGCAAGACTTCTTCCATCACTTCCGGTGGAATTGGCCGATCTTCAAAGACCCGTATGCTGCTGCGTTCATAAAGTAGTTTCATTGTTTCGTTGGAATATGTTTTCATCAAATAACCCCCTTCCACTATAGGATAAACCTTATGGTAGATAGAGGGTCAAGCAAATCAAGTGATTTTTTTGTAAAATGTAAAGGTAACTTCTAGATTGGAAAAACGAGTGCGATGGATATTCTTCCAACACCTTAATCATCAAGAAGCCTTTTTTCTTTCTTGTAATATTTTTATCATGATTCGTGAATAGCTAGTGAAAGCCAAGAGTTTGAGTGCAACAGCTACGCCAAGAATGATCAAGCTGATGGTTGAATCTGGAATTGCAAATAAAAGGATGATAGCTAGAGTAAAGACGATGGTTGCCGTTTTTCCAAACCAATTGGCTGGAATCACAATTTGATCGTCATGGAAGTACATGATGGTTCCCGTAATCATGAGAAGGGATTCTTTAATGACCATAATAACGAAGATAAAACCGGGTAGATTGTGGTCATAGAAAAGAACACCCAAAGCAGCAAGGAGCATTAGTTTATCAGCTAATGGATCCATAACGGTTCCGATTACGGAGACGACCTCATATTTTCTGGCAAGATAGCCATCTAAAAAATCAGTGAAGCCAGCCAGCAAATAAATGAATAAAGCCCATAGATGATGATTGGGAATGGCGGATAAATAAACCCATATAAAGACGGGGATCAGCAACATGCGTATTAAGGTTAGAATATTCGGTATGTATTTCATGGTTAACCTCCAAACTGGATTCACTATAAGAATACCCATTTTCAGGAAAAACATGTGGGTAAAGTTATAAATCGGAGTGTGGTAGAATAAAAGAAATGAGGGGAGAAGAAAATGAAAATAACTGTGATTAGTGTAGGAAAAATCAAAGAGAAATACTTTACCGGTGCTATTTTAGAGTATGCCAAGCGCCTGACTCGATATTGTAAGATCAACATGATAGAAGTGCCAGATGAGAAATGTCCAGAAACCCTATCGTCAAAGGAAGAAGAAATAGTGAAGGACAAGGAAGGGCAGCGTATTCTTTCAAAGATCAAGGACCAACAAACGGTTATCGCTTTGGCTATTGAAGGAAAACAGATCTCATCCGAACAACTGGCCAAGCAGATTCAAACCTGGGGTGTGCAAGGCAGTTCAGACCTGGTTTTTGTCATTGGTGGCTCTCTTGGAATTTCACAAGAAGTCATGAAGCGCTCCAACTTCCAGCTGAGTTTTTCAAAAATGACCTTTCCCCACCAGTTGATGAAGGTTGTGCTCTTAGAGCAAATCTACCGGGCCTTTCGAATCAATTCAGGTGAACCATACCATAAATAATCAATCTGTAAATAAGTAGGATAAGTGAAAGTGAAAAAGATGATTGAGATTGAAATTTTCTTTGATAGTTATTTTAAAACTTGAACTGGGTATCAGAAGGTATTAGAATATTATTATATAAATAAGCAGTGATCATTAATGAAACGAGAAAATAGTAAGACGGAGTTTAAGAAAGAATTTGTTAAAGATATCGTGAAAACCATTGTGGCTTTTGCAAATACAAATGGAAGGTAAATTCGATTTTCAAAAAGACACTGTCCCTTTAAACGGAATAGTGTCTTTTGCTATGTATCATTTAATTTGTTGTTTTCTTAGTTTTGAGGTTCGTACTGAAAGTAGGAACATGGTCAGTGAGAGTCTGTTTAAAGATTTAACTTTGTCTTCTTATAAATCCGAACCAATTTCTTCAATAAACTCAATAGCTGGAGTGAAATGTGTTACCAGTTTATTGTTACAATTGTTGCCATTCAATCGAAGTGCCCAACGGTATATTTGCAAGAAAACGAAGTATATTTTTGCGATTTTTTCATCTATGGATCTTTCAAAGGTGATCCTGGAAATATATACTTCTTTTATTTCATGGAAGGTGTATTTGAAATTACCGAAATAAAAGCTCATATCCCAGCCACGCATTGCGATTCCATAATTATCCCAGTCGATGATAAAATGCTTTTCTGATTTTTTTTGGACAAGAATATTACTGCTGTGAAAGTCATTATGGCAAAATGAGTAATGGATTTCTGGCCGTATTTTCTTGTATAATTTTTTTCCTATGATAACTTCATCGAGTCTATTCAAAAGACATTCTAAAATTTCACCGCCTTCGATTTTATTTACTCGGATTTTCATTTCACGAATGGCTTCTTGATTAATCGTTTTTTGATGAAGGAAGCGTGGAACATACCTTCCTTTTTTTACTTCTATGCCTTTTAACATTTCAATGGCTTCTCTGTATGTAATTGACTCAATAATTCTATTGATTTTAATGACTTCATCTAGTTTTGCATTTGTTGTTTTCTCGTGTTCAATATATTCAGTTGTAAGCAATTCGATATTTGAATTTGGTATCTTTTGGTAATCATGTATAGGGGGAGAGAACAAAAATAATTCAGGGTGGTTTTTGCATATCTCTAAATAGTAGTAGTTTTCATGGTTAACCTGGTTCGAGTGATACCAAGTGATTTTTGAAATTAAGCTTTTTTGTGTTTCATCCTTGCTTGTAAGATCATTTTTTATAAAGCCATAATTAGCATGTCCACCTAAATAGGTATAGG
Organism: Gottschalkiaceae bacterium SANA; assembly: GCA_036323355.1. GTDB lineage: Bacteria > Bacillota > Clostridia > Tissierellales > GPF-1 > GPF-1. The sequence goes on from AP028876.1 coordinate 186,699, forward strand.
TGGTCTGTTTTATTTGGGAAGGTTGGAGGGTCCTTTTTGAATAATTGAGGGTCTTCTGGTAATCGCAATTTTTTATCGCTTTTAATGCATTAATAATAAGACTCTTTCCTTCTTCAATTTGTCCGGAATAAATAAAACAAAGGCCGTACTCTTTTAAGAATTCCGGATTGTTCTTCTCTTTGTGGATGAGAGTACGTCCAACTTCGATTGCCTTTATAAATTCATTCCTTTTAGAATAACGATAAAAAAGCCTCATTTTTTTAGAAGAGAGAAGCTGAAATATTTTCAAAAAATTTCTTTTGATAATATCGATAAATATTATATTTCTAGTCATGTTGAACACTTTCAAAAGTAGATACATGATTGATCCCACCATTATTACTGATTTGAATTTTAGTTCGAAAATTTATGTTATTTTTCGCTATACTTTTATTATATTAGAAAGGATACTTATCTGTCATGTTTTGTAGGAAATGCGATTGCGGGTAGAAGGGAAAAAACGCCAAAGAGGCTCATGTTTTGTTTGAGAAAATAACGGTTTTGTGTGCTGAATGATGATGTTCGATTGTAAAAATTAAATGTTACTAACACATTAAATGCGAGATTGATTTTCATCTATCAGATGAAAAGAGTCTTTATTAATGACTATCAACGTTTGGAATTATTGAAAAGTATTCAGCAAATAAATAAGATCAATATTCGGTGGCGCTGAAAATGTAGCTAGAAATATTTGTTATGCAAAGGAGATCATTTTGATTCACATGTGAAATATGTAATTGTTCATGCTTTCTTAAATAATGAGTGGATCAAAATCATATAGTATAAGGGGGATGAAGTAAGTTGTTCAATTGAAAAATCTCTTGCAGAAACGATAAAATACCACCAGTATTGATAATGTTACAAAAACACCCACTATATAGTGGGTGCATATTCGTATTTATATAATGAGATCAACTGAATAGCAAAAGGCAGCACGAGTATCATTGTGTTGATTGAATATCGATGGGGAGTCAATAAGCCATCATTTGAACAAACAATAAAGTATCATAAGGATTGAATATCGATGAAGAAAAGAATAATTGTAGGTTTATGTGTTTTTATCATAATGGTAAGTGGAATCAGTGTATATGGGTCTCGTGAGCAGAAGAAAGTAGAAGCGATACGTGCGGAGAATCAGATAAATGAAGCTCCAAATCTTTCTGATCGCAGTGATAAAATAGGCGAAGAAGGTAAGGGTGACAGTGACAAGATTGGTCAGGCAAATGGCGTTGACAACAGGGAAGTGGCAAATGATCATGAGGGTATTGTTGAAAAAACGGCATCTAGCGGGGACGAGCAAGCTATTAAACAAAAAGAAGAGCCCATTCAACCAGAAGTAGAACCCGAGAAAGAAGAAGCGACGATAGAAGAACCAATTATTGAAGAAGGAATTATTGAAGAAACGACGATAGAAGAGCCAATTATTGAAGAAGTAATTGTTGAAGAACCGGTGATCGAGGACGTGCCGGTTGAACCAGAACCTGCTGAGCCTGAATTCATTGAACCTGAGGTCGTGCCAGTACCATTCGCAGAGCCATCACCATTAATGGAAAGTTTTAGTGATATCTTTATAAATGAGAAGAGTGATATCGTAAAAAAGCCCACTACAGTTAAGGAATTTGAAGCGATTCTTTTACATATGTGTGTAACAGATACATTGACCTATTCCATTGTGTATGAGGGAACCAATTTTGATGAGCTATTGACAGCGGAAACCCAGGCAAAAATTGCTAAAGCCTTTGATTTGGTTTTTAATAAGTATCCTGAATACATGTCATTTACAAATCGGATGACCTATAAAGCGAAAGGCGGTAGTGATCAAGTCACGTTAACCTTTATTCTTTCTTCGGAAACGGGCATGGATGAAGCGACTTTAATCCAGTATAGAGAAGCATTCTTTGTTGAATCTATGGAAATTGTTAGTGGATTGAAAGCATCAGGCAAAATCTATGACGGTCAATCTGATCGAGAGAAGGCTTTGATTTTATTCGATTGGGTCGTTCAAAATACAGAGTATGATAATAATTTTGCAGCGGAGAGTTATACGGGTTATGGTGTATATGCGAATGGACTTGGCGTATGTCAGGGATATACGGCGGCATATAACGCCTTAAGTAAATGCGCTGGATTACGCGTTGAAGGTGTGGGCGGAGTTGCAGATGGTGTTGACCATATATGGACGAGGGCCCTCTTCGCAGGTGATAATATGTACATAGATGCAACTTGGGGAGATAGTTATGCAAATTCAGATCAAGTTAATTATGATTACTTCCTTGTTGATGGTGATGTCTTGGCCACCTCACATACTTGGTAGAAATTTAATTATTAAGTGGTTCGACTTTTCTTTGTTCGGGGGAAGTCGAATTTTTGTGTAAAAAAACATTTTTTATACAAGTCGCCTCCGGGTAGATAGTAAACGTGGCAAGTTTTCAAGATCCATCGGATTGTTGCTGGCACCATTTATTGGTTAAAAAATGCGATAAGTCGGTTAATATTCCATGGATGAGTGATCTGTAAACAATTTGATTTTACGTGAAACTGAGCGTATGCAAACGTTCAATAATTGTGATAGCATGATTGAAAAGGTGGTGAATCTGTGGATACAAAAGTTAAAAAAATCATAAATAGGTTGGTCAAGCTATTCGACGATGTTTTAAACAAGTGGATGGATATGATTCTTTCAAGAACTGTGGAAGCAGAAGAAAAGACGGGGTTGGGATATTTACGGAATCAGGCATTTTATAAAATTGCGATTGCATTTGCTGTATTTGGATTTCTACCTATCTTTTTTGGTGCGGTTATGTTCTTTAGGGAAGGGCTCGTCTTATTTGGGATTGTACAATCTTTGATTTATGTGTTGATTGTGTTCGTGACGATTAGCAATCGAATCAAGATTTCTAATAAAAGAATGATCTTTATATTAGGTTACTATCTACTTGGTTTAATGCTGTTGCTTACAGTTGGTCCTAATGGCGCTGGCTTTATTTTGATTGTTTCAATCTTGGCAATTGCCGGTATTTTGTTAAATCGAGATCAAATCATTGGCTTTGTAATTGTTGATCTCGTTATTTTTGTAAGTTTATCTTACTTGTTTTATTCCGGTGTTTTGCATAATATGGCAATTGATGAGTTTAAGGATTCGTGGGTAATCATGGCCTTGACATCTCAAGCATCTGGGATCATCTTGTTGATGATTATTCGGAGTATCTACCAAAATTTAGAAAATATTGCTGAAAACCTGCAGAGAAGCAAGGGAATCATTGCTGAAAGTGAAAAACAATATCGGAGTTTATTTGAGAGTTCTGGTGTTGGGATCAGCTATTTTACTTCAGACGGGTATGTGTTGTCGGTTAATCGATTGGCGGCAGCTACGCTTGGTGGGACTGTGAAGGACTTTGAAGGAAAATCAGTGTATGATCTGTTTACGAAAGAAAAGGCAGATCTTCATATGATACGAACCAAGATTGTCATGGAAAGTGACCAGACGCAAGAGTATGAAGATCGAATGGTAATTGATTCTAGAGAAAAGTGGGTTGTGAATACATTCAGCAGGATCGTTAATGATACGGGAGTGGGGGTTCAGGTTGCTTCATTGGATATTTCTAAGCGTAAGAAGCTAGAGGGCGATTTGATCTATTTGAGCAATTATGATTTTCTTACGGGTCTTTGCAACCGAAGGTATTTTGAGGAACAGGTAAGAGAAATCGATCGGCAGGAGAATCTACCTTTGTCCTTGATTATGGCAGATGTAAATGGCCTGAAACTGATAAATGATTCTTTTGGACATAGAGAAGGAGATCGACTTCTTGTTGAATCAGCAAAATTGCTTAAGTCTGCTTGTGAGGAAAAGGACATTGTCGCGCGAATTGGTGGGGGCGAGTTTGCCATTCTATTGCCAGGCTCAAATCAACAAGAGGCAGAGGAAAGAAGTAGCAAGATCATTGAAGAAATGGGATATGCGCATACCGAGAACTCCTTGCTTTCAATTTCTTTTGGTCATGCGACCAAGGAAGAGGCCGGCGAGGATATTTATGAGATCTATGTGGAAGCGGAAAATCGGATGCATAGACAAAAAATTTATGAGAGTTCCAGTATGCGGAGCAAGTCGGTTGATGTGATTATGAATAGCTTGTATGAAAAAAGTCAAAGGGAGTTATCTCATTCAAAGCGAGTCGGATGGTTGTGTGCTCAAATTGCTATGCATATGGGTTTTTCTCAAAAACGGATTAAGTTGTTGGAATTGGCTGGTTTGGTTCATGATATTGGAAAAATTGGCGTGGATGAGAAAATACTAAATAAGCCAGATCGACTCAATGATCATGAGTGGGAAGAGATAAAGAAACATCCAGAAGCGGGATGGCGCATTCTTTCCTCTGTTCATGAGTTCTCTGAGATTGCGAATTATATATTGGCACATCATGAACATTGGAATGGAAGCGGATATCCGAACGGCTTATCCGGAGAACAAATTCCTTTGGAAGCTCGGATTATTGCTGTGGCTGACGCATTTGATGCTATGACTTCTTCAAGATCCTATCGGGATCCCATGGAGGTGGAAGCGGCAATTTCAGAGATCAAGAAATATGCTGGTAGGCAATTTGATCCGGTTGTGGTCGATGTGTTCGTAGATCAGCAAGCTTCGATTATTAGGAAAGTAGATTTAATAGAGGGCAGCAATTTTTCTTCTATCAAACAATCGACACAGAAGTAGTCTGCTAAGGGAATAACTGGTAGCTTGGACCCGAGAGGGACAAAGGAGGAATAAGACATGAATAAAGTAACGTATGTGTCCAATGCGGGTGTGCTGCTGGAAGTTGAAGGCAAGAAAATTTTGATCGACAGCTTGTGTGACTCAGTAATGCCAATATATAAAAATACACCGGAGGAGATCAAAGCTCAGATCCTATGTGGATTGCCACCCTTTGACGATATTGATGTCATGCTTGTTACCCATCACCATAGCGATCATTTTGAACCCAAGGCCGTGGTAGAATTTTTACAAGGTAACCCTAGAGCTATTTTGGTATCTACACCAGAAACGGTCAAACGAATAAAAAATGAGGAATCGGATTTCGAGGATAGAAGGTTAATCGCTCCGGCTCTTCAAGTGGGTGAGACGGAAAGACTTGATTTGAATGGCATTCAAATTCAGGTCATAGCTATGATCCATGAGGGAAAAGACTTTAAAGATGTGGAGAATTTTGCATATTTAATTGAAGTGAATGGTAAAAGCATTCTTCATCCGGGGGATGCAAAACCAATGAAAGGAAATTTTAATTATTCAGAGTTAGTTGAGAAAAAGATTAACTTGTTATTGGCTCCTTTTCCTTATGTGGGGATTCCTTCGGGTCACGCAACGATAGAAAATCAGATTAAACCCGAAAAAATTGTAGCCATCCATCTGCCACATAAAGAACTTGATCAATTCAATTGGATCAGGGGAACCAAGAAAAGTTATGCGAGGGTAAAGGATCGATTTGTAGAAACGGTTTTTTTCGAAGAGATCGGAGAATCGACGGATTTTTAGTAATCATCCGATTGACGGTTTTTATGGTTTATAGAATGTAGTAGGAATCCTGAAAAAATAACCTTAGTCGAATTGTAAGGTGAAGGGTAGGGCAGAATAATAGGATAAATAAACCAAGATACAAGGAGGTGTAGGATGAATATTGCAATGCTGATTATTGATTTGCAGAAGGGCGTTCTGGAATCTGAGGAGAGCAAAGAGACAGTAAAAAAGCAGTCGAGTACATCAATGAAGTGAATGGATATTTTCGAAAAGCAAAAAAACCAGTCATTGTGATTCAAGATATGGAAGTTGATGGAGGCTAGGGTCCGAAGGCTATGAATTAATTGAGGATTTGCGTCCTCTCTTTTGCAGCATGGTGTTGCAGGGATGACCAAAAAGGGTGTTCGTGATACACAGATATTGCGGCCCGTAATTAGTTATGAAGCACTCAAGTTTCTGTTTAAGGAATAAATAGAAAGAGGCAGCAAGGAGCCTATTAAGTAAGTGTTGAGTCTACAAAAGACCTCCATGAAATTTTCATGGAGGTCTTTTGTAAATTCATTTATTTTAGTCTTTTGTGAACCATCTCGCCTTGAACCCAGACTTCACGGATATTTTCTGGGCGGGCCAGGTATAAGATTTTTTGGAATTGATCTTCTAGATCTTCATTTGAAGAAAAGATTGGCAATTTTGCGGATGGGATTTTTGTGTCAACAATCTGCACATCCCATGCATAGTTTTCCTCCAAACGGCCGATGGGAAGGCTCAAGCTCTCACCGCCGCCAGCAGTGGCAAGATAAAAGGCTTCATTCATGGTGATTCGCGAGCCGGGTTTGCCACGCTTTTCAGCAGGAAGGGCCGGGTTTACGCCATCTTCCAGCATGCGCGAGGACATTACAGCTTGGCGAATATTGTCGTAAAGGCTTGGAGAGAAACCACCAGACAAGTCGGTGTCCAGACCGATTTGAACCCCCATCCCTTGAAGATGTGCAAGAGGAAGAACACTATTGGCAAAGTAGGCATTCGACAGGGGACTGTGGGCGATGGCTGTACCTGTTTTTGCAAATAAAGCAGCATCGTTGTCGTCCAAGAAATTGCAATGCGCCATCACTGATTTATCGGTCAATAAGCCAAAGTCGTTTAATGCAAAGGCATCGTGTTTGTTAAATCGATCGATTACGTATTTATGGGCCCAATCGCTTTCGCTGCAATGGGATTGAATATGGGTATTGTACTTGGCGGCTAATTCACCCAACCCTTTTAATGCTCCGTCTGTGCAGCTTGGGATAAAGCGAGGAGTTACAACGGGGTAAACGCCTTGTTTGGTGGATTTTGATAATTTCCGAACAGCTAAAATAAATTCCTCGGTGTCTTGCAAGGCGGTTTCTGTTGTAAGATCGCGGTAATAGGGTGGATTTTGCTCTGAATCATCCATTACCACTTTTCCAACCAAGCCGCGTTGTCCTTTTTCTGCACAAATTTCAGCCAACAATAAACTGGCATCCTTGTGAACCGTTGCAAAGTATTGCACGGTTGTTGTTCCATTCGTTAATAATGTTCTGACCAAATCTTCGTAAACAAGTTTTGCAAAGTCGAGGTTACAAAATTTGGATTCCAAAGGGAAGGTGTACTTGTTAAGCCATTCATAAAGGGGAATATCCAACGCGATTCCGGCTTGCGCCCATTGTGGCGCGTGAACATGCAAGTCGATAAATCCAGGCAAGAAAACTTGCCCATCGGCCAAACAATGAAAATGATCTGCATCTTGATGGATGTCGAGAAGGGGTTGATAGTCTTTGCTTTCCGGTGAAACAACCCTTTCAATCATCCCTTGTGTATTGATGAAGAAGAGATGGTCCTCTAATACTTGTACTTCTTTTGGTGACCTGCTTGAAAATGCAGTTCCTTTAAATATGCTTGCGTAATGGGTCATGAGGTCCTCCTTATTAGTTGTCGTTTATTGGAATCGATGGTAAATGGCCAGAAGGCTATCAAGAAATGCGAAGAAGACAAGTGACGAGTTTGAATCATTTTTACTTTGAGCATACTTCTTGACCGGCAATTCGACCAAATACAATGCATTCCGTTACTGCACAGCTGCCAAGACGGCTAGCTCCATGTACGCCTCCTGCAACTTCTCCGGCGGCATAAAGACCTTCAATGACGTGCCCATGGTAGTCAAGGACCTGTGCTTTTTCAGTGATTCCCAAACCGCCCATAACAAAATGAACTTTGGGCCAAAGTTTCATGGCATAAAAGGGTGGTTCTTGAATGGGAGCGGCATCTTTAACAATCATTTTGCCAAAGTCCGGATCAAGGCCCGATTCAACATATTGGTTAAAGGTATGAATCGTATCCTGAAGATCAAGGGAATTCAAGGCATAGTAAGCCGCTAGATCATCTAGGGAAGAAAATGTTTTAACAACCCCTTTTTTCATTGCTCTTGTGAGATCCCAGCCTGCATGTTGAACAGCATGATGATCAGCGATTCCGACACATGGATGGCCAAGGGAAAGAAGGGCGTCGCTGATGATTTTCCGATCACCAAGTTCATTAACAATACGTTTTGCGTTTTTGGGATTGATGATGACACCATATTGAAATAGAATATAGTCGGCAAAAAGTGGTCCATCGCCGTAGCCTTTTTCGTCAGGAGAAGACCAGGCTCCCAATTGTATTTGTGACAATTGAACAGCAGAAGCATGGATGGCCAAGGCAGCCTTGAGTGCTTCTGCAGTGGCAAAGGGCTTGTTTGTAGTGTCAATTTCGGCTGTTAGTCGTGGATCTTGCAATTGTCTAAAGGGAACATCGGCGCCATAGCCACCGGTTGCAAGAATCACCCCTTTTTTCGTTTTTACGTTTTTTACGATTCCAGTCTTCTTTTTGTAATCATATTGATCCAAGAGTGAAGCACCGATTATTTTTCCTTCATCATCTACAATGAAGGATTGAAATGAGGTGCAATAGTGAATGGGAATCCCTAAGGATTTTGTTTTTTGAATCATTCTTTTTATCATGGTAGCCCCGCTCTTTCTTTCAGGCGTATAACAACGCGCAACGGAATGACCGCCAAATTGATCGACACGATCTATATAGGGCACTTGTAATTCATCGATTGTCCACTGAAATGCATCTTTTGCATTTGCAACAAGAGTATGTAAAAGATTTGGAAAATTGAGTCCCAATCCAGCATGCAGCATATCTTGGTACATCAAAGCTTCGTTATCTTGAATCCCTTCCTTCTTTTGAAGACAAGTGTTTGGTGCAGCAATGCCTCCATCACTGATGATGGAATTTCCGCCATAGCTATGCATTTTTTCAATAATAAGCACATCTGCATCATGGATGCTTGCCTCAATGGCAGCTGAAAGGCCTGCAAAACCAGTGCCGACAACAAGAACATCGACCGTGTGGTGCCATCTTATATTTTCCTTGTTCATTTATACTCCCCCTAGTCTTGCATTGGATATATTAAGTATACTATATCTCTTGATAGATTAAATGGATTTAGGATCTAACGGGGTATATAGATCCGTGATAGAATAAACAGAGAGTAGAATGTTGGGGGCAGAGATATGTTTGAAGACAAGATTCAACAATTAAGGAACCATAGACGTAATATAGATGCAAAATTGTGTAAAAAACTGGGTATCGAACAGTTTGAAAATTTGTTGAGCACCTTATCAGATCAAGGTTTGATTGACAATGGTGAAGTTTCTAAAGGCCTTCAAATGATGATTGAAGGCCTTTATCGGGAACTTAGGACACTTCATCAAGAACATGACTTTAATAAAAAAGCAATGAAATCATATAAAAAATCATATGCGGCCCTACTTGCCCGTGTGAGAGAGCTTTATGCTTTAGAACCGTCGGGTAGCATACAGAGTCGATATACGGCATTGGGCATGGTCTTTGGATCATCGATCGGCTCGCTTCTTTTGGCATTTGGGAATGCAACAATGATGTCTCTGGGAATTAGTTTAGGTCTAGTTTTCGGAGCAGGGATTGGATCACAAAAAGAAAAGGAAGCTAAGGAAGCGGGGAAAGTATTTTAGTACACTCAAAAAGGATAAGGTGAAAGATGGAAAAAATAATGGTAATTACCGGTGGTTCATCGGGACTTGGTTTGTGTATCGCGCAGAAATTAGTAATGAATGGAAAGCATGTATGCCTTATCGGAAGAAATTCAGAAAAGTTGCAAGATGCAGTGAAGGGACTTCAATTGTTGAATGCTGAAGTCGTTGTAAAGGCAGTTTCAATGGACATCTCCCAGGAAGATCAAGTGAAGGAATTCTATAAGGAACTGGGTCAGAATTATCAGGTGGAATGCCTTTTTAATGTAGCGGGCCTGGGGATCTTTGGACAAGCTAAAGAAATCAATGAAGTGGAAATTGATCAGGTGATCAATTCCAATTTGAAGGGCATGATTGTTATGACTTCGGGTGTCTTGAAACAGATGGAAGTCCAGGGGGGAAAAATTGCCAATGTGATCTCAACGGCAGGACTGAAAGGGAAGAGCAATGAGTCCCTTTATTGTGCGGCCAAGTGGGGTGCCAGGGGATTTACAGAAGCGCTTAAGGCTGAGTACAAGGGCCGAAATATATTGGTTTATGGAATCTATCCAGGTGGGATGAAGACCAATTTTTGGGACAAGTCCCCTTCGTTTGATACCAAGAAATTTATGGATCCGAAAGAGGTTGCTGGCCGGATTGTTGATATGGTAACCCATGAATCCATCTACATCAGCGAAATGGTTATTGAAAGACAGTAATGAGTAAGTGACTTTATCAAAAAGCCCTATGGGCTTTTTGTTTTAGTAAGAAGCAAATAAAAGAAGAAGGATTGTTTGTGTTGTTGGGAGGAAGAGGATACAATAATGGCAATTAGGGAATGCAACGGAGACAGAATGAAGAAAACAATTGGTATTTTCGCCCATGTGGATGCAGGGAAAACGACTTTTTCTGAGCAAGTCTTGTACCATACGGGGATGATCAAAAAAGCGGGTCGTGTTGACCATAAAAACACATTGTTGGATACGAATGAGATCGAGAGAAAACGGGGCATTACGATCTTTTCTGACCAGGCCTATTTCTCATATAAGGAAAATGAATATGTTTTAATTGATACCCCGGGGCATGTGGATTTCTCTTCGGAAATGGAGAGGACAATAGCGATCTTAGATGCTGCCATTGTGATTATCAGTGGTATTGACGGGGTGCAAAGCCATACGGAAACGGTCTGTGACCTCTTAAAACACGCTAAGGTGCCCCTTTTGTTTTTTATCAATAAAATGGATGCGCATCATGCTAACAAAGAGAATGTTATGGGTTCACTCAAGAAGAATTTTGACACATGTATCGATTTTGATAGCCTAGATTATGAATCCTTGGCAGAACATTCAGAAGCATTGATGGAGGCCTACTTTGAAGACAGACTCGATGACAATTTATTTGTTAGTGGTGCTAGAGATTTGTTTCAAGATGGTTTGATCTATCCGGTTTTGTCAGGCTCGGCCTTGAAAGGTCAAGGAATCGATCGGTTTTTACAGCTACTGGATCAATTGACTGTTTCTCATGACCAGAAGAAAGAGTTGTCTGGAATTGTGTATAAGGTAAGAGTTCATCAGGGCGTCCGTCATGCCTTTATTAAATTGACAGGCGGTATACTGAAGGTGCGGGATCAAATTGGCGATGAAAAGGTGACGGGAATCAAAAGGGTATTTGGTGGAAAGTTGGAGAGTATACCCGAGATGGTTGCTGGAGAACTAGCTACAGTGACGGGCCTATCCTTGAAGGTGGGCGATGTTTTTGGGACGAATCAGAAATTTAGTTATTCGGTTGTGCCGACCTTGCGAAGCAAATTGATTTTCGATCAAGCACTCAGCCTAAAGGATGTTTATCGAGATATGAAGATATTAGAGGAGGAAGATCCGGCCTTGAAGGTCATGTACTCACCAAAGAAAGAGATCACTCTTGGGGTGATGGGGACCATTCAACTTGAAGTTTTAGAAGCCTTGATACCAGATCGATTTGGCTACCCCGTATCCTTTGAGGTCCCCCAAATTCTCTATAAGGAAACCATTGCGGACGAAGTTGTGGGCTGCGGGCATTTTGAACCATTAAGACATTATGCGGAAGTCATTCTAAAAATACAGCCGGGCAAAAGAGGTACAGGTATTGTGTTTTACAAGGAATGTTCGGTGGAAGACCTGACTGACGGTCAGCAGAATCTTATTCGGCATCATATCTTTGAAAAAGAGCATCGGGGAATTTTAACAGGGTCAGAAATTACTGATTTAAAAATTACCTTGATATCGGGTCGTGCCCATAACAAGCATACGGAGGGTGGTGACTTTCGACAAGCGACGATCCGTGCTTTGCGTCAAGGCCTAGAGCAAGCAAAGAGTGTTTTGCTAGAACCCATGTATGAAGCCGTGATTCGAGTCCCTTTTACCGATATGGGGAAGGTGCTAACGGATATAACTACACGAAACGGAAGGGCTGAAACCGTCCAGGACGGTGATGATGTGATCATTAGGGCTCATGTGCCGGTCTTTAGTTTTATGGATTATTCGATCAGGTTAAGGAACATCACCAAGAGTAGGGGACGTATGAAACTCAAGATGAGTGGGTATGAACCTTGTCACAATACAGGTGATGTGATTGAACAAATTGCTTATGACAAAGTAACAGACAATGAATATCCATCCTCGTCAATATTCTGTTCCAGGGGAAAAGGCTATACCGTACCCTGGGAAAACGCAAAGGATTATATGCATTGTTTGAAATGATACGAATCATATTTATGGATACAAAAAGGCCACCAGTTTGTCTGGTGGTCTTTTTTTGCAATACGGATTACTTGTTGCGTCCAGGAGTTTCGATCTTGTACTTACGGATACGATATTGCAAGGATTGCCTCGATAAGCCCAATTGCTGTGCGGCATTTGTGATGTGGTAGTTGTGCTCTTTCAAGACGAGTTCAATTAAATTTTTCTCAAGAGAATTATTGATATCACTTAATGAATTGGGCGTCTTGATATGCGAATCCTGAGAAAGAGGAATGGCAGCCTCAAGTTTTTTAGCGATATAGGATGGTAGCAATTGCGTAGATAATCGTTCTGTATCGAAATCGGCTGCAATAAAAGTAGATTCAAGGATGTGGCGTAGTTCTCGAACGTTGCCAGGAAAGTCATAGCTTTGCAAAAGGTGCAAAAACTCATCGCTTCCGCCCTTGATATTGTAATTGAATTTCCGATTAAAAAGTTGCGAGAAATGATGAATCAATACGGGTATATCACTTTTTCGCTCGCGAAGGGGTGGGATCTCAAGTACAAAAGTAGAGAGGCGATAGTATAAGTCATCCCTCAATTCATTGTTTTCGATACATGTTAAGGGGTCTTTATTTGTTGAGCTGATGATACAGCATTGAACGTCGATTTGCTTGTTGCTACCTAATTTCATGATTTTTCGTTCCTGGAGAGCACGCAGGAGTTTCGCTTGCAAGATTATATTCATGCTGTTGATTTCATCTAAAAAAACGGTGCCATCTTTTGCTTCTTCAAAGATTCCTATGGAATCGACAGCGCCGGTATAAGCACCTTTGGTTGTTCCGAAGAAGATGCTCTCCATTAATGTTTCTGGAATGGCAGCGCAGTTGATTGCGATAAAAGGTTTGTCTGAACGTTCACTGTTTTGGTGAATGGCATGAGCGAACAATTCTTTTCCGGTACCGGTCTCTCCAAATAACATGATATTGGCATTCTTTTTTGCTGCCTTGAAGGCAATTTTTTTTGTAAATAGGAATTTTTCATTTTCGCCTACTAAATCGTCTAAGGCATTGCTGTTCTCGGAATGTGTTACAAAGTTTTGTAAAAGTCTGGATTGATTAGCAATGTTTTCACTGATTAAATCGGAGTTTTGATAAATGGAATAGACAGCTTCTAGCTCACCATGATCGAAGTGTGGAAAATTGTCAGAAATGACATTCACATATTGCCCATCGGACATTTGATACTCGACTTTATGGTTGCATAGTGGTTTTTTCGTTTTCATGACATAGTCATGGGGTGCATTTGGATCATGAACGGCATAGATGCTATTACGCTTGATATGATCATCGGCAGAATAATTGGCGGCTTCCATATCTAAGGCAGTTTTATTCACAAACAGTACGAAGTCATCTTTATCGGCCACAAAGATACCTTGTTTGATATTATTCATAATTTCTTCGTAGAGATCGATTTTTATAGTCAATTTTTTTTCATGATTTGGTAGAAATACATAAGCATCCATCGCATCGATTGTGAAAGATGAGACTGTATAAAAATGATGATCGATTTCAATTTCAAAGAGTTTATCTCGCTGCCGAGAGAACATAAATTTTTTTGTATGGATATAGGTGATGAGAGCTGGGTTCTTTTCAGCACTCAGGTTGCTATAAATAAATTCATCTTTGAGAAAAACAATAACCGGATGGGGAAAATTCTCGTAAGCAAAATGTTGCATGGCAATCCTCCTTGTTGGAATAGATATATTTTATCGTGTTTCTTGGAATATAGCAAAAAAATTTTGCGCAAACGCAAAGCTGTTTTGCACCTATATATGAAAAAATCATTATTATAATAAATTATTATAGAAATCAGCGCATTTCACTCTTGGCACGGGACTTGCAATAGATAGTTGTGACAGAAAGGTGGTAACAGGATGAGGAAGGAATTGAGTTTTGAGCCATATTTGGAATTCGTTGATTTTCTTGGTGAAGTTCTTGGAGAAAATGTTGAAATCGTTCTACATGATCTGACAAATTTGGAGGAATCAATTATTGCCATCAAAAACGGACAGATCAGTGGTCGCCGACTGGGTGGACCTGTAACGGATTTGGTTTTGCGAATGATGAAGGATGTTGAATTTAAAGACATCAATTACGTGACCAATTACAAGAGCGAATCAAAAAATGGAAAAATGCTGCATTCAGCAACCTATTTGATTCGAGATGATCAGAAACGTGTATATGGAATGATGTGCTTTAACTTTGACTATAGCGAGCATTATGCCATTCAGCAATCATTAGATAGAATTTTACCGAAATTTATGAGCAACAAGGAGACTGAAGAGAAACAAATGAATGGAATTTCTGAGAAATTAAATGATTCCATTGAGAACTTGGTAAATGGTTCAATTCAAGAGTTGACTTTCTATCATGAGTTTGTTCCTCAAAGATTGGTTCAGGAAGAAAAGATTGATATTGTTCGAGGTTTACATGACAAAGGTGTTTTTTTGATGAAAGGCGCAGTGTTGGAAGTTGCTTTGCAATTGCAGATGTCTGAAGCAACGGTATATCGATATTTGTCGATGATCAAAAGATCAGAATAAGTTGTAACTCCATGGGTAGTCTGGCCAGATGCCGTTGGATGCAAATATAGAGACATGTTGAGAATTTTTTTTCGACTCAAGTACAGGATTTGGAATTAGAGGGTGTCATCTCTGTAAATAATATACAGGGTGACAAAGAAGGTATTAAGAACTTATACTTATCTTACGAAGGAGTGTATTTATGGGAACGAAAACAAAAACGGAAAACGGGAAAAGACTACCAAGTAAAATTGAAGCATTTTCGGTTCTTATTTTAGTTATAGCGGGAGTAAGTCTTGGCAGTAAATTTGGTGTAAGTATTGGCTCAGTATTGATTGTCAGTGCGGTGTATTCAATTATTATTGGAATGAGATGTGGATATTCATATAAAGAACTCGAAGATGGAATTGCAGAAAAAATAACAGATATTTTACCCGTATTTTTCATTCTCTTGTCAATTGGAGTATTGATTGGAACCTGGATGTTTGCTGGAACAATTCCAACTGCAATTTATTATTTAGTGAAATTGGTTGATCCGCGAATGGTGATTGTGTTTGCATTTGTGGTTTGTGCTATTGTAGCCACAATCATTGGAACGTCTTGGGGTACAGCAGGAACAATTGGCGTTGTGATGATTGGCTTGGCTCAAGTATTGGATGTGCCAATGCCAGTTGTGGCAGGTGCCGTAATAGCAGGCTCTCACTATGGTCAATTGATTTCACCTATGTCTGACATGGTTGCCATATCTTCATCAATGGCAAAAGTGGATCCGGCAGAAATGATTAAGCGAACACTAATCGTTGTTATTCCAAGCACCATTGTCAGCTTGATTCTTTACACTTTTATTGGTTTTACATCGGGCGGTGGAGCTGGTTCATCGGTTATGGTTGATGAACTATTGAAAACGCTTAGTGCAACATTTAATATTAATCCAATCGTATTGTTGCCATTGGTGTTTATTATGTTCACAAGTGCAAAAAAGTATCCATCTGCACCTTCCATGATGCTTTCTGGATTTTTGGCAATTATCTTGGGTGTGATCTTTAATGGATTTTCATTGGGTGATGGTCTTACAGCTGCTTTTGACGGATTTAATGCAAGTATGACGCATATTGATCCGAGTACATTGATGCCTCAAGTGGCTTCTTTGATTAATCGAGGTGGTATGCTGACCATGAGCTATGTGATTATTTTGCTCTTCTGCGCCATGATGTTTGCGGGTGTTGTATCAAAAATTGGATGTCTTGAGGTCATTGTTAGTTCTTTGGCTAAAAATGTGAATTCAATCGGAGGATTAACAGTTGCGGTAATTATTTCAGCCCTTATTACTGCGGCGACTACCTTGCAGGCTTACTTAACAATCATTGTACCTAGTGAATTATTTAAGCAAAAGTATATTGAAAACGGATATCATCCAGTGAATATGGTTGTAGCAGCACAAACCATTGGTGCCATTATTATGGTTTGCTTCCCATGGGGTGATACGGGTCTTTATATGGCAGGAGTTACTGGTGTGCCAACTCTAAGCTATATCCCATATGCATTTTTCTGCTGGGGTACAGCGATCATTGCCATTGTTTTTGCTTTCTTGAAAATCGGTGTAAAAAAGCTTGATCCAGCAGAAATCGCCGAGTTTGAAAAAACGGCATAAAGCAAGAAAGAGTAAAGGATAAAACCAGATTTTCGCCGCTGTCAAAAAGCGTATATTTTAGCTGGCTGGCAGCGGGGTCAAACTGGTTCAATAGGTATTGATAAAAAGTAATACAAGAAATAGAAAAGAAAATCTTTGCAAAAAATAGGAAAATTTAATCAACTAGACGTGCAGTCACAGAAGGGATGAGCGAAAATGAAATTTAATTTTGACAAAAAAGTAGATCGTTATAACACCGCTTCGCTAAAATGGGACAATGTAAAGAAATACTATCCAAATGCGAAGGAAGATCCATATATTATGTGGGTAGCGGACATGGATTTTAAATGTGCGCCATGTATTCTGGATGCCTTGCATAAACGAGTCGATCATGGTGTTTTTGGATATTCAGCTGAAGGAGAAAAAGAGTATGCTCGAGTTATCCATGATTGGATGATGAGAAGACACAATTGGGATGTGGATAAAGATGCAATCTTCTTTTCACCGGGTATTCTTGCGGCGTTGGGTTATCTCATTCAGTTGTTAACGAAACCGGGTGAGGGCATTATTATCCAACAACCTGTTTATTATCCATTCTCTTATTTGCCAAAGGGAAATGAACGTAAAGTGGTAGATAATTCTTTGGTTTGCAAGGATGGGAAATATGAGATGGATTATGAAGATCTCGAAGAGAAGTTGAAGGATGACAACAATAAAATGTTGATTCTTTGTAATCCACATAATCCGGTTGGACGTGCTTGGACCAAGGAAGAATTAGGCAAGTTTGTTGCCTTGTGCAAGAAGTACAACAAGATTATTATTTCAGATGAGATTCATTTTGATTTGACAAGAACGGGAGTAACACATACGGTATTGGAAACGGTGGATCCGTCTTATAAAAACAACATAATTACATGTACGGCACCAAGCAAGTCGTTCAATCTTGCGGGATTGCAGAATTCCAATATCATTATCAATGATCCGAAATTGCAAGAGGAGTGGCGATTCTTTACTCGATACATTGCCCATCTAGATGGTCCTAACACCTTTGGTGCGATTGCTAATCTAGCTGCATACGAAGAGGGTGAGGAATGGTTGGATGAAGCCAGAAAATATATCGATGGGAATATTTCATTGATGCAAGAATACATTACTAAGAACTTGCCAAAACTAAAAATGATTGACTGCCAAGCAACCTATTTGACTTGGGTGGACTTCAGTGGTTACGGTTTACCGGATCAAGAAGTGGATCGAATTCTTATTGAAGAAGCCGGTGTCTTGCTTGATAACGGATTAGCCTTCGGCCAACCGGGACAAGGCTATCAACGATTCAATGTTTCTTGCCCGCGATCAACGGTTGAAGGATCACTTCAAGCGATTAAATCAGCATTTGCAAAGTACGAATAGAGTACAATGAATAAAAATAGTCGACTTTCTCTTGATTGAGGAAGTCGACTATTTTTATGGAATGTAGTAGCTTCAGTTTGAGCTTTTGCCATGAAAAAAGGTGTTCCAATTGTCCTTGCTTTTGTAAAGAGCCAGCAGGATATAGATACAAGCGGTGAAGAAGCCCAGAATCATCATCAACAAGGTCCAGCCGATGGCGAATGATTTATTTTTTTCTCGGTGAAAGATCCACATCGAAAATAAGGTAAATCCGACATAAAGATCAATTAAAGACATGACTCCCCATGGGTTTTGGAAAAGCTCTTGTCCGTCTTTGATGAAATCACCATTTATAAATCCGTTGGCCAGGCCATAGGTCATTGCGAGCAAGCCAATCCAAGTGATGGTTTTTGCCACTTTCATATTCATCTGTATTCCTCCTTATTCAATCATATTAGTAAGGATACCCAAATATTCTCGGATTGGGGTTTGAAAATAAGAAGCAGGTGGTGAATTAGGCATTTCATTTATGCAGAAGACGGAGAAAGTCAAGACGTTGGACTAGGGGAGGCTGCTCAATGATTGTGAAAGTCGGGTGTGGGTACGTGTTATTTGGAGGTGTCAATATGAGTAAACCAAAAATAACGGCATTTGAAAATGGCCCGTTCTTGATTCAAAACATTGAAAAACTTGTAAATTCGAAGGACGAAGAATTGGAATGTACCTCAGAGACCTATCTATGCAGATGTGGTGGCTCTGCAGACAAACCCTATTGCGATAAAAGCCACGAGACCAATGGTTTTAATAGTCAAAATGAAGAAAAAGACCTACATAATGAAACCATTGAATATAAGGGAAAAGAGATTACAATTTTCGACAACCGAAATATTTGTTCGCATCGCGGGTATTGCAGTAAGGAACTCTCAACCGTTTTTACAGATGGAGTACCCTGGATCAATCCGGATGGCGCTTCGGTCGAAGAAATCATTGCTATTTGTGATAAATGTCCGTCGGGTGCTTTGTCCTACGCACTTCATGAAAGTGAGCGGAATCAGGGTGCGGAAGATGAGATTCCTACGGTGCGATTGGCAGAGCGTCATTTCGGTTATCATGGACCTTATGACGTATCGGGGAAGATTGAGCTGGATAGCCCGGGTAGCCGATCGCCAGAATCACCAGTAAAAATGACATTGTGCAGATGCGGTCACTCAAAGAATAAACCGTTTTGCGATGGCCAACATTATAATCATCAATTTGAAGACGAGAAGAACGAATAAAAGACATGAATGATTTAGGTTCAATATATGGAGGCATGGTATTCTCGAGAGAGGCTATCATGCTTTTTGCTGTTTGTTTTATAAAATGGGAAGTGTGAGTGGTAGTGTGATCAGAATGATGATTGAAAACGCTTGCTTGACGGAAAACTAGCCAATTGGTATACTGGTATAGCGTTGATATATCAACGCTATACCAAAAAACAATGGAGGTGCAACATGATTCAAGTCAGATGGCATGGACGCGGCGGCCAGGGAAGTTTTACGATCGCACGTTTACTAGGGGCTGCAGCGGTTCTTTGCGAGGGCAAAAACGCCTTGGCGTTTCCAACCTTTGGTCCAGAGCGAAGAGGGGCTCCGGTTCTTGGATTTACCAAAATATCCGATAATAAAATCCATGACCGAAGTGAGGTTCAAAATTGTGATTACGTAGTTGTTCTGGATGAAACGCTAATTGATGGGAATACGGCAAAAGGCCTGACTTCTGATGGTTGTATCTTGATCAATACAAAAAAAGTTCAGCAGTACCAAGAGATGTTTGACTGCAAAGTGATTGGGTTGGATGCAACAGATATTGCCCTTCGCCATATCGGCAGACCCATTACCAATACAGCCATGCTGGGGGCCTTGATTGCAGAGTCTAGTATGTTGAAAATTGAATCGGTGAAAGTAACGATTGCATCAGAGATGCGTGAGAACTTGGTGGAGAAAAATCAAAATGCATTAATGGAAGCCTATGAAATGATCAAGGGGGAAGAGGCATGAGACCAAAGGTAAAGTCTTATAAACAACCAAGTAAGCTATCGGAATATCCGAGCACACCTGCCTTTGAATCGGGTCACTTGGTATCAAAAAATGCGGGTTGGAGAACCTTCAAACCAGTTGTAGACGCAGAAAAGTGTGTTGGATGTTTACGCTGTTATCTGGTGTGTCCAGATGGTGTGGTCGCGCGAACAAAAGACAATAAAGTTGAAATTGAGTATGATTTTTGCAAGGGCTGCGGTATTTGTGCCCATGAGTGCAAGGTAGAAGCGATCACCATGGTGAAGGAGGCTGATGAAGATGAAATCTAATCGAAAGTTCGTTTCGGGAGACGAGGCGGTTGCATTAGGCGTTCGTTTGGCAAGACCCCATATTATTTCAGCTTATCCAATTACACCACAGACCATTGTTGTTGAGCGATTAGCGGATTTTGTGGAAGATGGTAGCTTGAAAGCAGAATATATGCATGTTGAATCGGAACATTCAGCCATGGCAGCTGCAATGGGAGTCAGTTCAGTTGGTGCTCGTGCATTTACTGCTACTTCATCTCAGGGTCTTTTGCATATGGCTGAGTGTGTGCATTATGCCAGCGGTGCAAGGTTTCCCATTGTCATGATGAATGCCAATCGATCGATTGCTGTACCCTGGAGTATTTATGGGGATCAGCGAGATTCCTTGAGCATGCTGGATTCTGGATGGATTCAAGTCTATGTGGAAGATGCCCAGGAAGCCTTGGATATGATGATTCAAGCCTATAAGGTGGCGGAAAATCCAGAGGTAATGACACCCTTTATGGTAAACCTGGATGGATTCGTTTTGACCCATACCTATGAACCCATTGAATTGCCTGAGCAAGAAATGGTAGATCAGTTCTTACCTATGTATCAAACAGGCAACAAGATGTCCATGGATGAGCCGAAAAGCTTGTGCTTTAGCACCTCGCCCGCAGACAATCAAGAATTTAAGGTGATGCAACATATGGCTATGGAAGGCTCAGTGGATGTGATCCGTCAAGTGGATGCTGAATATGGCAAAGTTTTTGGACGCTCCTATCATGGGTTGACAGAAAGTTATCGGTGTGATGATGCAGATGCCGTATTGATGACCCTTGGTTCTGTGACCGGAACTGTAAGATGCGTTGTCGACGAACTGCGAGAAAAAGGTTTTAAGGTTGGCGTATTCAAGATTCGTTTTATGCGTCCCTTCCCCAAAGACGAAGTGATGGCCTTGGGCAAGGCGGTATCCAAGCTAGGTGTACTTGAAAAGAATATCTCTTTCGGAAACGAAGGTACTGTATTTACCAATGTGAATTCCGCGCTTATGGCCTTGGATACCAAGGTGCAATCGAAGAATTATGTTGGTGGACTCGGTGGTCGAGATATTACAAAAGACCATATCCGAGCGATCTTTATGGATCTATTGAATCATGATCGATTTGAAGAACGAGTAGAATTTATCGGAATGGGGTGTGAGATCAATGAATAATTTTAACATACGTCCAAAAGACTTAACTGATCAGGAATACTTTTATGGTCACAAGGCATGTGCAGGGTGCGGTGCGACAATTGCCGTCCGTTTGGCCTTAAAAGTGTTGGGAGAACGAACCTATTCGGTTCTTCCGGCCAACTGCATGTCGGCGGTTAGTTTTATTTATCCGCAAATGGCATTTACGACGAATGCCATTATCTCGCCTTTTGCATCTACGGGTGCCATGTTATCGGGTGTTGCTGCCGGAGCGAGAGCCTTGGGAATTAAAGATTTTCAGACCGTTGGATTTGCCGGAGACGGCGGTACAGCTGATATTGGCTTCCAGGCATTGTCTGGCGCCATTGACCGGGGTGATGATATCATCTATATCTGCTATGATAATGAAGCTTATATGAATACAGGAATTCAAAAGAGTGGTTTGACTCCCTATGGAACAAAAACAACGACTTCTCCAGCGGGTGAGAATCTGCCGGGTGCGGTGACACAGAAGAAAAATATGTTTGAAATTGTCGCTGCCCATGGAATTGCTTATGCTGCAACAGCAAGTATTGGTTATCCCAATGACTTCTTGAGAAAACTCAATAAAGCAAAAGAGGTCAGGGGTCCGGTTTTTCTTCACATTCTGGCAAGCTGCCCAACTGGATGGGGATCTAAGACAGAACTGACGGTTGAATTGGCAAAAGAAGCAGTGGATTCAGGTCTCTGGTATTTAGCCGAGTATGAAAATGATGAATTCACCTTAAATAAGAATCCGAAAGAATTTATTCCTGTGGAGGAATATCTTTTTAAGCAAGGGAGATTTAAACACTTGAAAGAAAAAGATATCAATGTAATAATTGAACAAAGAGATAAAAAATGGGAAAAAATACGTAAATCATGGCTGTAAAAGGAGTCTGAAATGCCTCAAGACAACATGGAAATAGTTTCGCTATTATTGGATCGGATTATTGAACTTGACTATCAGCCAGGTGAATTGCTGAATGAAAAGAAGTTGATCGAAGAGTTTCAGGTCAGTCGGACACCGATTCGGGAAGCGCTCTTGAAATTATCCGAAAAAGGCTTTGTGAAGATGGTGCCAAGAGTGGGGACTTATGTCTCACAGGTGGATATTCGAGAGATCAAATATGCCTATGAAGTCAAAAAGAATCTAGAAGTTTTGGCTTGTGAATTGGCTGCTGAAAGAGCGTCTGAAGAGCAAGTTCAAGAGCTTCTTGCGATTGTTGACCGCATAGAAAAATATCGTCCACGATTGGATTATAAAAAATATATCCATGATGATTACTTGTTCCGAAAGATCATTCGCGAGGCATCGCAGAATCCATATCTTCAAAACTATTTGGAAGAATTAAACAGCAAGACGATCCGGTTTGTTAATTATGTGGAATATAAAATGGAAAATCCGGAATGGTATAACGAATCCTTGCGAATTATGGCGCAAGCCATAGAAATCCGCAATTCTGAACTCGCGGGTAGGGAAATGAAGAATCATGCGGAAATTTTTTTAAATGAACTTTCCAAGCGATTTTTTGTCTAAGAAACAGCATGGAACAGAGATCAGTTACGCCCTTTGCATGAGAGTTAAGACTTTCATAGCAAAGGGCGTTTTCTTTTTGAATCAATTGTCTTTTTGCGTTTGGGGATTTTTTCGAGACCATGCTTTATCCAGACATACCTTGTCCGAACTCATATCAAGTGCCATGAGTTCTTCGAGGTCAATGGTTTGTTGTTGGTAATGAGAGATATAATTTTCCTCGTCAGCGCGATGTTTCTTGTATAAGATGGGCATCATATCAAGGTCGTTTTTTCGAAAAATTCGCATCATTCGATAGGCATCATAGGGGTCAAATCCAAGAATTTGCAAGGCGTCTTGACCAAGAGTCAGGGCGCTTCCAAATGTTTCTCTTCTGACATGATCCATACCCAAATCCATTAATTCATATGCTGTGGAGCGATCATAAGCATTGACGATGACTTCAAGATGTGGATAATGCTTTTTTACCAACTCGATTAGTTTCCTTGAGCTGTCAAGATTAGAGATGGTAATGATTAAAAGCTTGGCTTCCGCAGCCCCGGCAGAGGCAAGGAGATCGAGGCGAGTGACGTCACCATAATACACCTCGAATCCAAATTTTCTTAATACCTCCACATTGGAGGCATCATGGTCGATAATTATCGGTTTGATTCCTGCAGATAGCAAAAAGCGTCCCAGGTCTGTTCCCAATCGACTGAAACCTGCTAGTATCACTTTTTGTCCATGATTTTCAATCGAATCGGAATCACGTTGATCTTCCTCTTCTTTTTGCTTATTTTTTTCAAGTTTTTCATAAGCTTGAAAAAGCAGTGGAGTAAGAAACATCGAAATTGCAACTGCGGAGATTAGGGTTTCAACAAGAGATTGGGGTAAAACACCGTTCGTTTTGGCGAATTGGAAAAGAACAAATGCGAATTCTCCCCCTTGGGCAAGGGACACCGTCAGAAGTGACCGTTCTTTTTTTTCCATTTTGAAGATGAGGCCAGTGATAAGGAGGGCCAGTCCTTTCAAACCGATCAAACCCATGGTAAGACCGACAATCAACATAAACTGTTTGCCAATTAATATAAAATTGAGACTGGCGCCGATGGAGATGAAGAAAATTCCAAGCAAGAGTCCCTTGAAGGGTTCGATGTCGCTTTCCAGTTCATGTCGATATTCACTATCTGCAAGCACGACTCCGGCTAAAAAAGCACCGAGTGCGGGCGAAAGTCCAACAGCAGTCATCAATAAGTAGATGCCTACGATTAGAGCCAGCGCTGCAGCAATAAAGATCTCTCTAACTCGCGTTGCTGCTATTGCTCTGAATATGGGTCGACTTGCGAATTTTCCAAGGAAGAAAACGGAAAAGATAGCCAACAATGTTGCAATCAGTTGAAGATATGTCGGTAATGAACTGATATTAAAAAGAGTTGATTCAAGGTGTCCGTCACTATGAATGGCCGCGGTTGTTAGTAGAGGTAAAAAGGCAAGCATGGGGATCACGGCTAAATCTTGAAACAAAAGGATGGAAAAGATTGATTTTCCAGGTCCAGTATTCATCAGACTTTTTTCTTGTAACGTTTGCAAGACGATAGCTGTAGAAGAGAGGGACAAAATAAGCCCAACAGCAAGTGCTTGTTGCCATGGCAAAAAAAGAAATGCGAGGCTGCAGATGAAAATACTGGTTAAAGCAACTTGGAGACCACCCATTCCCAAGATAGGGATTCGCATCTCCCAAAGAAGGGAGGGTTTGAGTTCAAGTCCGACCAAAAAAAGCATCATTACGACACCAAACTCGGTAAAATGCATAACGGTTTCAACATCGCTGATGAGCGAAAGACCAAATGGTCCAATTACGATTCCTGCAATGAGATAACCGAGGACAGAGCCAAGGCCAAATTTTTTGGCTATGGGAACGGCAACTGCAGCTGAAACCAAAAAAACAAATAGTTGAACAAGAATAATTTCCAATTTTATTTTCCTCCAATCATTGAAGGTAGATTGTCATTCAAATACTGTGCTTCTTTGGCTTTCTCAATGTCCAAGGTGCCGTCTCGCAAGGCGATGACCATCTTGCGATAGTTTTCTGCATGAACAGAGATCTCTTCTTTAGGCAATCCACGGTGAATGCCAAATACCGTGAAGGGAGGAAGCCATTCCATGTTGCATAGGTTTGCAGTTGCACGGTAGGGTGAAGTCAATTCTCTGATTGTGAAGTGGTTGGCACCATCTTGCTGATAGGTGTTGTCACTGCCTCCGGCTGTAATGGCTTGTAAGAATAACTTTCCTTTTAACGCTTTTCCATTGACGCCATAAGCCCAATCATACTCAAGAACGAGATCAAGCCATTCTTTCATCAGAGGGGGTGTTGAGTACCAATAAAAGGGATGCTGAAAAATAATGACATCGTGTGTTTGGCAAAGCATCTGTTCTCGTTTCACATCGATTAAAAAATCCGGGTAGTTTGCATATAAGTCGTTGACGGTAACACCTTCAAGGTTTTCAATTGCATGGCGAAGCTCTTTATTAATGGTTGAATGAGTTTTTGCTGGATGAGCAAAATTAATGAGTATTTTATTCATATTCGATAAAAACTCCTTATTATTTGACATAATTGATTGATAATTCTATGATATCAATCAATGTTTCTGATAACAAGCACCCCTTCTGGTTTGTTGAAGGGGAATCGTTACCCTTACAGGACCAGAAAGCTCCGAAATGGCTGATTCCTTGACGAAAACGAAGAATTGAGATAAGATTGATAAGTCGGAAAAATTGAATATCCTTTAATAATAGAAGTAAGAATCGTTAGTAGTGGACGAGTAAGGTGCAGAATGTGTTGGTGCAGTGTGGATTCAAACTTGTCGCGCAGTATGAAAATGATTTTGAAAATATTTGATTTGAACTGGGGTTTGTTTAGGGTCTGGAAGCAGGCAATAAACTACACTATGGAAATGGTGTAATGTGAATGCATTTTGCGTGAAACTTAAACACTCTAACTCTTATCCATAAGAGTTGGGGTGTTTTTTTATATTTAATTAAGGGGGAACCATGGAGAGAAAAGAATTAAAAGAGCAATTATTTAACAGGAACTTTGTAAAATGGGGATTTGATATGAATCTCTTTGTATCTTTGACCGCGGCGTTTTTAGTCGGAGGATTTATCCTTTTTACCTTGATCAAGCCCGATTTGGCCGCTAATACATTTAGTGAGATAAACGGGTTCTTAAATCAAAAATTTAATTGGGTTTATATCGCGACCATTAATTTATCAGTTGTTTTTTTGTTGGTGATGGGGTTGTCAAAGCTCGGGAAAATACGTTTGGGCGGATTTACAGCCAGACCTGAATATAGTAATTTCGCTTGGTATTCCATGCTATTTAGTGCAGGAATCGGGATTGGAATTTTCTTTTATGGGGTAGCGGAGCCGATTTATCATTTATCGATTCCGACAGCACTTCAAACTGGTTCGGTCTTTGATAATTTTAAAATTATGTACTTGCATTGGGGTGCACATGCTTGGTCATTGTACGGGCTTGTGGCAGTTGGCTTGGGATACTTTGCTTATAATTTAAATCTTCCCCTATCGTTTCGAAGCTTGTTTTATCCGATCATTAAGGATAAAATATTTGGAATTTGGGGCGATATTATTGATACATTTGCCGTGCTTGCCGTGTTGTTCGGTCTGGCTACATCATTGGGACTGGGAGCACGACAGATCAATGCGGGATTGAACTACGCCTTTGGTATTCCCAATAGTGGCGGGGTTCAAATTGCTCTAATTGCTGTGATTACATTTATGGCGACGCTTTCGGTAGTAAGCGGTATTTCAAAAGGAATTAAATTTTTAAGCCAAGCCAACACCATTATCTCGGCGGTTTTCTTATTGCTGATTTTACTGATTGGTCCAACTGCATATATTATGTCAACATATTTTTCGAGTTTGGGACTCTATCTGCAAGACTTTATTAAGATTGGACTCTTTACAGCCATCATACCGGAAGATATTGCTTGGCAAGGTGGATGGACTGTATTTTATTGGGCATGGTGGATTTCTTGGACACCTTTTGTAGGAACGTTTATTGCAAGAATTTCCAAGGGAAGAACCATTCGAGAAATTGCAGTAGGCACCATTATTCTGCCAACCTTGATTATTACCTTTGCGATGACGATCCTTGGGGCGACGGGTGTTTTCATTAATGAGATGTATCAAGGCGTAATTGAAAACGCAATTTCCGCGAATATTGCAACTGCTATGTTTGAAATGATTCGAGTATTAGTGGCTCAACCTGGATTGCAAATGTTGCTCTATTGCATGGCTGTAGTTGCGATTGTTCTCTTCTTCGTAACGAGCAGTGATTCAGGGTCCTTGGTTGTGGATAACCTTACCAGCGGTGGAAAAGAAGATTCGCCGAAAACACAACGGGTATTTTGGGCGGTTATGGAAGGTGTTATTGCCCTCTCCGTTTTGTTGCTTGGAGGAGAACGGGCATTGAAAACTTTACAATCTGCAGTTGTGATCACGGGATTTCCTTTTGCCATTCTTTTGATGATTATGATGTTTTCTCTTTCAAAAGAATTGAAGAAGAGCTACAAGAAGCATGAATACAACTCGGTTGTGAAATTGAAGCGTAAGATGATTAAAATTGATAAAAATGCAGAATATAAAAGATAGTCTATGAAAGAATGAAAGCCTCGGGGAAACCCGAGGTTTTTTTATGATGTAGGGAAAGTGATAAAGGGAAATAATGGATTTTGCCATAGATAAAATATCATATCCTTGTAATGCTTAGCCTTAGGACGACAATAAAACAAAGAAGAGATTAGAAAATGGGTTTGTATGGCGAGTGCAAGGGAGAAAGAAAGGAGAAGAATATACATTCTTAATGAGAAGATATATTTTTGTGAAGCCGGGTATCTATAAATGAAATAAGACGAGAAAGGAGAATGTTATGTTTGGACCCTGTAGTGTGATTGAAAGAGAGAAGCAATTGGTTTTATCTGTACGAACAAGAACATCGTTTGAGGAATTGCCGAATGTGATTGGAATCGAATATGGGAAAATTTATGCCTATATGCTAGAGGTTGGGGCAGCACCGTCAGATGCTCCATTCGTTGGTTATTATAATATGGATATGAACGATCTAGATGTGGAAATTGGGTTCCCAGTAGCTAAGGAAGTGATTGGGAAGGACGAGATTAAGGGAAGTGAAATTCCTGAAGGCAAGTATGCGACATTGATCTATACGGGTCCCTATAGTGAAATGAAAGCAGCCTACAAGAAGTTGTCGGAATGGATGGACTTGCATCAAATAGAGCCAAACTATCTTGCTTATGAGATCTATTTGAATGACCCGGAAATGGTTAAGCCGGAAGAATTGGAAACACAAATTCTTCTGGGAGCGAAATAGAAAATCGATCTGCCTGCGATCATTAGTCGCAGGCAGTTTTAATATTTAGGAGAGCATTATTGCTTTCGAAGACTCAGATTGCTTGAAAAGGAAGGTATACAAGCAGAAAAGGGAAAGCATATAATAAAGTTAAGTGGTATAAAAGATAAAGATTATTATGGCGGGAGAGGCGGGGCTTAGATGGAATGCAAAATTGTAGAAGCGATCGGCAAAGATCCATATAGTATTGAATTAGACGAGGCAGGCTATTTTATTATTAAACCTGATTGTGAGTCTGGTGTGATTCATGCGGAGTATTATAATTATGAAAAGGAGCTTCTTTGTGTGATTCGGGGTAGGGATGCCAGAAGTATCTATTGGACGATTATTGAAAACCAATGGGTCAGCGATTTGAGTCATGCGGCTTATTTGGGGAAAGAATTGGCTCTTGCTGAAGTTTCCATTCAAAATGGTGGGGAGTATGTGCAGCAATAAGCGTTAATGTGGAAAATTAAAGGTATGGAGGGTAAGGATGGAGCAAGTGATGGAAAAAATGATGGAAGAAGCAAAACTGAAGGCGGAGGATAATTTTCGAAGAGGATTGAATTGTAGTGAATGCGTAGTACGAGCGTTGATTGACACGGAGGGTGTGAATCTTTCTCCCGAAGCTTTGAAATATTCCAGTGGATTTGGTGGTGGTGTGGGACTCTACGGCTCTATGTGTGGTGCGCTTTCGGGTGCGGTGCTGGCAGTTTCCAGTGTTCATGGACGCGATCACATTTTAAAAGATGATCCGAAGGTCGACCGTAAAGAGCTGTTGAAGGAACGAGTACCTGAGTTAACTGGAGAAAAAGGCTTGTACAAAATTTTCAACAATTTGGCGGCAGAATTCAAAACACAGCATAGTTCTGATCTTTGTCGAGAATTAACGGAACCTTTTGATTTTGGGGATCGAGAACGGGCGGTGCTTTGTAAAGGAATCATTGGAGATGCTGCTGCATTGGCAGTGAAGTGGATGTTGACAGAGAACGACGGAAGTTTAGCGTTTGTCAAAACGGTCAAAGATTGAGGAATGTGGCGAAGAGCTATTTTCGTGTAAGGTAAATCAAATTGGAAAGCTGGAGGAAAACATGAAGAAAAATCAGTATAGTCGACTGATTGGGATTATACTTGTTTTATTGATGTTGGTGGGATGCCAAGCAAATGTGCCGGTTTCAGAGGCGATTGCGCCTATTGCTGCTGAGGATTCAGTGGACGAGGAGGCGTTTACTCACGAGCCAGAGAAGAGTCTGAATGTAGACGAATCGGTGGAACAATTGGATTTACCGCACTTGGCAGATCGTGAGGTCGTTCCCTTTGAAGAGGCTATCATTCAAATTATGGACAATCGATTGAAGACAATTCAAGAAAAAGATTATGATGGCTATATGAGTGCCATCACAAACAAAGATCCCTACTTCTATAACGAGCAGGAACGGTGGTTTATGGAAATGACGGATCCTATGATTCAAGACCTTTCTATTGAAATTCTCTCTACGGAAATCATAGATGCGCACACAGGAATTGTTAGGATTAGGCAGCGACATAAGGCGTCAGAATTCTTCGATTTTGAATACCCCTTGCTTTTTAAATATGAGGAAGATCGATGGATGGACTATGGATACAATTTTGCCGTGCTTAAGACGGATCGCTTCAAGGTCAAGTATATGGCGGGAGAAAGTAGAGTTGATGAGTTCAAAGATATGCTCGACCTCGCCTACGATAACCTAGAGGGAGTTTATCAGGAACGGCCGCACGATAATTTCGAAATGAAGTTGTTCCTTGATCGAGAATTGCTTAGGCAAAGAACGGTGCCGACGAATGGCTGGCTTTTTACAGGTTGGTCGGAACCAGACGAGTCCCTGAAAATATACACCGGTCATCCCACCGGTTACAGTGGGTATCCTGGAGTGGTGCAGCATGAATTGGTGCACCATATCACCATCCGGATCTGTAATAATAATCTACCGGTTTGGTTGCTTGAGGGGATTGCCATGTACGATGGCACCGCGTATTATGACTTTAGTGATTCTAGTCTATTGTCACGCATGACCAAAGCGGGTGTTTCACAGACAATTGGTCAATTGGAATCTCTAGATGTGAGTTCGGATTTAACGGGGGAGCAGATTGTGAACTTCTATAATACCAGTTATCTGCTTGTGAAATACATTTGTGATAGCTATGGTCATGAGGTGTTGATGGATCTTTTTTATGAAGCGGGGAAGAAACCGTTTCATGACAGTACATTGAATGATACTTTTGAAAGTAACAATCAGAAAACGGCAAATGAGGTGTTTCAATCAGTTCTTGGGGTGACGAAGGAAGAAATAAGTACGGAATATTTAGAATGGCTTGAAACGACTGATGTTTTTCATTCTCAATTACGATAGACACGATTAGTTTTTTGAGGATAGATATTAAGATCGTAGTCGCAGAAAACTAAAATGTAGAAAGTTTCTTGAAAAAGAGGCTTTCTTTTTTGATATACTGGAAAGAAAAAGAGGTGTGGGTTATGGGTGAACCAATGATACGGAATGCAACTATAGCAGATCTCGATGTAGTTGTTGCTATTGAAGCGGAGTGTTTTCCTGCTGCGGAAGCAGCGGAGAGAGAGTCTATGGAAGAAAGGCTGACAGCCTATACAAAGGGATTTTTCCTAGCAGAGATAGATGGCCAAGCGATTGGATTTATCAATGGCGCCTGCAGTGATTCGCCAATTATTGAGGACAAATTTTACGAATCTATGAAATGGCACAAGAATTCTGGTAAGCATTTGATGGTCTATGGATTGGATGTGATGCCAGATTATCGTGGAAATGGTTATGCAAGAGCCTTGATGAATCGATTTATAGACTTTGCTCGAGAAGAAAAGAAAGCGGCGGTCTTGTTGACCTGCAAGTCGCATTTGGTGGCATTTTATGAGAGCTTTGGATATAAGAATTTGGGCGTTTCAGATTCGAACCACGGCGGTGCTGAATGGAATGATCTGCAGCTTGATTTATAACATTTGTTGAATTTAGATTCTGTAAGAAAGGAGGGCTATAATTGAAATCAAAGATGGCTTCGTATCTTGTTTTGTTTCTGGGTGTTGCAGCCTTATCCACATCGGCCATTTTTGTGCGACTGGCGAATGCACCGTCATCTATCACAGCCTTCTATCGGTTGTTTATCACGGCCTTGATTCTTCTGCCCTTTGCTTTGTTAAAGGAAGAGAATCGAAGAGAATTGCTTTCACTTTCTAAGAAGCAATGGGGATTTGGAATTTTATCGGGGTTATTTTTGTCCATGCATTATGTCTTATGGTTTGAGTCTCTGCGGTTCACATCAGTGGCGAGTTCAACGGTCATTGTAACCTTACAACCGCTTTTTGCCATTGTTGGCGGTTTTTTTGTATTTAAGGAGCGCTTCAGCCGGGGTGCGATTATTGGATTTTTGATTGCCATTGTTGGCAGCTTTATCATTGGCTGGGGAGATTTCCAAGTCGGTGGTCAAGCACTTTTTGGTGATGTTCTCGCCTTTGTTGCGGCTGGAATGATTACGGTCTACTTTTTTATTGGACAGCACTTGCGGAAAAATTTGTCTGTGATTCCATATTCCTTTTTGGGATATGTTTGTAGTTCGGTGTTTTTGGGAATCTATGCGATCAGCCAAGAGGTATCATTTACGAATTATTCGCTGCAAACCTGGCAAGCTTTCTTTGGATTAGCCTGTATTGCAACGATATTTGGACAGATGAGTTTCAATTGGCTCCTGAAATGGTTGAGCACTTCTGTGATCTCAATGAGTATCTTAGGAGAGACCATAGGAACCTGCATTCTTGCCTTTCTGATCTTGGATGAGGGCATTACTGTACAGCAGGGTATTGGTATTGCAGTCATCTTAACGGGTCTTGCTTTGTTCTTAATTCAAAAAAATAAATTGGAGGAATGTGTTGAAGGTTCTTCGACGGTCCTATTGGAAAAGCAAGAATGATAGGCATACAAAAAGCAATGACTGAAGTCTGAAGATAGGGTTTCAATCATTGCTTTTTTTTATTTGTATTGTTTTTATAGGATGGGCCAGCCTTTTTCCAAGGCGATCTTACGCAATTTTTCATCGGGATTGACTGCAACTGGATTGCCTGTCAAATTCAGAATGTCGTGATCATAGTAACTGTCACCGTAAGCGTAACTGTTCTTCCAATCGATTTCTATATTCTGAAAAGTTTGTAAAAGAGCTTTCGGCTTGTTTGTACCCGTTACGATTATCAAGGGTGCGTCAAAATCATAGGTTTGATCATCCAGAAAAGCAAGTTCTGTACCGATAATGGTATCGATCGCTAGATGTTTGCCAACTTCATTTAATAGGAGGGTATTTGCTCCTGAACAGATAACGGTGTGGAAACCTTGGTTTTTTTTCTCCTTGATGCTTTTGATGACATCTTGATTGAAGTGATTGACAATTTCGTTTGTACAATCGCCAAAAAACTGAGCAATTTCTTTTTTTGTCATGCCTTCAAAAAGGATCATAAAAAGTTTTGCTGCCCTTGCTCTGAAATGCTCCTTATCCATAGAGGGATCTAGTTTGAGTTTGTAGCTTGCGACTAGTTTGAATACGAGCGCATAAAATTTTACGAGTCGAACTTTGGAATAGCCATTAGCACCCCAATATTTCACAATAAAGGGAAGAGTTTCCTTTTCAAAGATGGTACCGTCAAAATCGTATATGGCTAATTTCACAAGCGCCTCCCTATTTAGTTTTGCAGTCATTTGATGGTAGTATATACGAACAAGCTGAAAATAGATAGATGAAAATATTTTCAAACAAGTGTATAATTATACAAAAAGGAGAAATTCTCATGAGTTTTAATTTTGTTTTGCCATCCGCAATTAGATATGGAAATGGTGTGATTCAAGAATTGGATCAAGAACTGAATCAGATTTCGGCGAAGAAGATACTGGTTGTTTGCGATCCGGGAATTATCCAAGCGAAAATCTTGGAAAAGGTATTGGCCTTTGTTGGAGAAGACAAGGAAGTGATCGTCTTTAGCGAGATTGAAGCCAATCCAAAGGATTACAATATCCAAGCAGGTGCGGAACTTGCTGCCAAAGAGGATGTGGATGTTTTGCTTGCCATTGGAGGTGGAAGCCCCATTGATGCTGCAAAAGGGATTGCTGTATTGGCGAGACAAGGCGGTGTCATTCGAGACTATGCGACAAAACCCATTGGGGCGGATTGTCTGCCAATGATTGCGATTCCAACAACGGCGGGAACGGGAAGCGAAGTGACCTTCTCCTCTGTAATTACGGACACAAAAGAGAATTATAAGTTTACAGTCAAGAGTCCGTATATTGCGGCGAAGGTTGCATTGATTGACCCAGAGTTGACTTATACCCTACCGCCTGCCATTACGGCAGCAACAGGGATTGACGCATTGACTCATGCGATTGAAGGCTATACGGCAACGTGCACAGAGCCGATCGCAGAGGCGTTGGGACTCTATGCCGTCGAGTATATCGGAAAGTACATCGTTCGCGCTGTAAAGGTCGGGAGTGACCAAGAAGCGCGGGATGGGATGATGATGGGAAGTTTATTGGCGGGTCTTTCTTTCAGCCACGCGGATGTGGCTGGGGTGCATTGCATGGCCGAAGCCCTAGGTAGTGTTTTTGATAAGCCCCATGGACTATGCAATGCGATTATTCTGCCGCATATGATGACAGAATGCCTGCCATTCGCTTTGTACAAATATGCGAGAGTGGCAAGAGCATTGGGTATTGTGGAGAGTGATGACAAAAAAGCAGCGGAAAAGGGAATCGAATGGATTCGGGACATTTCTACAGAAATTGGTCTTCCAAAGTTTCAATCTTTGGGCGTAGAGCCAAAGGATTTCCACATGCTGGCGGAATTGTCCGAGAAAAATGGATCCAATGGCAGCAATCCAAAGCCAATGAGTATAGAGGATTACGAAAAGCTCTTTATTAAAATCAATCAAGAGTAGACCGATGGAAGGCGAAATTTAGTGAGATAAAATTGAAGCGAATACATGCGACTCTCTCTTGAATGAGAGAGTCGTTTTCGGTAGGAAAAGAGAAGGGAAATTCTGTTATACTTAAAGCAATAATGAATTTCTGGATCGTCAATTAGAAAAAATAAAATAATGAAAATCGAAGGGGGCAAAAAAATGGAAAATGCATTGAAGGCAAAATTGAATAGCGGCAAGAGTGTGGTGGGAACCTTTTTTGAAATCGGCGGAACCGCTGCTATTGAGTGTCTTGGACTGACGGGATTGGATTTTATGATTATCGATACTGAACATGGCCCCTTTGATGTAGAAAGCGCCATGGAATATATCCGTGTAGCGGAACTGCATGGGATCACACCCATGGTGCGCGTGAAGAATCATGAACGTTCTTCGATTCTAAAGATGCTAGATGTGGGAGCAAAGGGGTTGGTTATCCCAAATATTCATACGGTTGAAGAAGTAAAAGAGATTGTGAATCATGGGAAATATGCGCCAGTGGGGAATCGTGGATTTTTCTTAGGCCGTGTGGCAGGATATGGCTATGACATTATAGCCAGAGAAGTACCGGGATACTTTTCAACCTGCAACCAAGAAACCATGTTGATTCCTCAATGTGAAACGGTGGGATGTTTGGAAAACATCGAGACCATTGCCGCTATGGACGGAGTGGATGGTATTTTTGTTGGCCCTTATGATCTGTCTATTAGCATGGGTATGATTGCACAGTTCGATCATCCTCTCTTTATAAAAGCTTTGGAACGTATTGTAAAAGCATGCAAGGCTGCAGAGATTCCAGCATTTATTTTTTCAGGAAATACTCAAGGAGCAAAAATGCATTTTGCCAATGGATTTCAGGGTGTAGCTATTAATACGGACACGTCGGTGTATATCAATGCTTATAAAAATATCGTTGCTGAAGTGAAAAACAAATAACTCCTTTTAAGGGGCGGAGCATAATATATAAACATGTAAAGGAGGAACGGCGTTCTATAAGTGGAAGCGAGCTTATCAGAAGCATGGCATGGTTGGATTGCATGCAAAAGAACCGAAGAAACCACAAAAGCCCAATCAGCTACCTTCCGCAATTGAGCAAGAGATTTTGGCTTATGTGGCAAGATATCCTGCCGATGGACCGAAACGAATTTACTATGAATTGAAAGCTGAGGGTATTCAGCTTGGCGAGTCAGGTATTTATAATGTTTTGCGACGCAATCATCTTTCTCGAAGGGAACAACGGCTAGAATTCTCAAAAAATAAAGCCATGCATTTCTGAATAAAAGATAGACGGAATAAGACAAACGCCTACATACGGAATCTGGTTTTCTTGTCATGGTATAATAAAGAAAAAACAGATGGTTGGGGTGATGGCTATGGAAGAGATTACCTATCTTAAATGGAGTAAGATGCTGAAGGGATTCGAGATTTTCGAGGGTATTGAAGAGTCGGAGATTGATCGGCTTATGAACTGCCTGAATCCAAGGATAAGCGAATATAAGAAAAACGAGCATATCAGCATCGAAAAGGACGGAATCAGAAGAATCGGCATCGTGATGAAAGGGGAAGTGACAATTCTCAAAGAAAACGAAGCGGGTGATAGAGTGATTATCGGGAAAGTTAGGCAAAACGGAGGGTTTGGCGAGATGCTTGCCTTTTCAGGTAACGATCAGTTGAGTATTTCTGTGATGGCATCAAAAGATAGTAAGATTCTTTTCTTGACGCCAGGGCAAGTGCTGGGTACCTGTGCAAAGTTGTGCAGTGGTCATAAGCGACTCATTCAGAATATGTTAAAAATCGTAACAAAAAAGGGTGTTCAGCTAAATCGGAAAATCGATTATTTATCCATTAAGGGGATCCGAAGAAAAATCAGCACCTATTTGCTTGAGCAGATGCATGAATCTGGGAAGGCTTATTTTACCATCTCATTGAATCGCAAGGAGATGGCGGAATTTTTGAACGTTTCTAGACCTTCTTTATCGCGGGAAATGATCAGGATGAAGGAGGAAGGGCTGATTGATTTTTACAAGGCTTCCTTTAAAATTTTGGACGAGAAGAGCTTGCGGGATTGTCTCCATACTTAGTTAGAATTTTGTGGAGAAGGGTTGAACGGATGGCTTTGTATGGTGAGAACAATACGAAAATGTTTTGATTCAAGTGGTGGGCGCCTTTTCAGTGGAGAGGTGCCCTTTTTTATCAAAAATAGCAGAATAGAAAATTGAAACGGAATATGGGTACAAAGGGTATAAATAAATAAGACTTAGTTGATCAGTTGGCTAGAGATAGATGATCAGTTAGGCAAGGAGGAAAAAATGAGTACGATAAGAGAATCGATTACAAAGAGCTTGCAAAGAGCCTTTCTTACCTTTCAAACATTTCCAGTTGTCTTGGCAAGTGCCTTGGGATTTACACTAGTCACATTGGTTCGCATTTGGATGGATTGGCCCCAGCAAGAACCTTATAACTTTTTATTCAATTGTCTGCATTTGGCTTTTTCAATGAGTGCAGTATTTGGTCTTGCAGCTATTGCCATGGTTCAGGTGCGGTATAATGAGAAGAAAATGTTTCTTGCGGCAAACTTAGGGGGAGCGATTGTCGGTCTTGTTGCTTTTTTGCTTTTAACCTTTTTTGGAGCAGCAGAACCCAGAGTCAGTGATTTGCTGGTTCAGCGTGTTTCAACTTTGGCATCTGCACGAATCTCCGTTGCGATTTTTATCAGTTTTATTGGCTTTATCTATTTTGCGGGTAAACCCAAAGCTAAGTCGGATTTTGCTTCATCGCTTTTTATGACGCAGAAAGCAATTTTGATCGCAGCCCTTTATGGTGGTGTGATGATGGCTGGTGCATCAGGGATCACAGGATCGATACAAGCACTTCTATATCGTAATATGTCTAGCAAGGTCTATATGGTGTTGGCTGCATTGATCGGATTTGTTGCCTTCGCTATCTTTGTCGGATATTTTCCTGATTTCAGGAAGAGTAGTCAGGATGCCCATCGAGAAGTAGCGCAAAAACAGCCGCGATTTATCGAAGTTTTATTTGAATTTATCATGGTGCCAATTCTACTGATCTTAACGATTGTTTTGCTTTCTTGGGCAGTAAAAACAATTGTAACGGGAGACTGGCCAAGTTTTAGCCGACTGTTTGGAATTGTAAGTAGTTATTCCATCGGCGGGATCTGGCTGACCATGATGATTGCAAAAAAAGAGACCGATATCGCACGATTTTATCATCGAATATATCCCATTGCCTTATTGGTGATTCTTGTTTTTGGGCTTTGGGCACTGATTCTTCAGTTAAATGTGGAAGGATTACGATCGCAAGAATACTATTTTGCTTTGGTTTTACTCACAGCACTTGCCTCTGGCATTTTATTGTTGATGAAAAAGGAAGGGGCATATCCTAAAATTGCTGCTTTAATTTGCATCATGGCAGTGGTCTCTGTTTCACCTTGGATTGGCGGTCATATTTTGCCAGGAAAAATCCAATTGAGTCGATTACAGACATCACTTGTAAACGAGGGGATGCTTGTGGATAATCAGCTGATTCCAGCGGAGGTTGAACCTTCTGAAGAGGTGAAGATTGCCATAACGGAAGGTGTGAATTTTTTAGCTTATGAAGACCATGTGAACCTGCCGGAATGGTTTGATGAGGACTTGAGTAATCGAGATGTTTTTGAATCGAAGATGGGCTTTGAGCAGACGTGGAAGGGTGTTGAAGATGATTATCCAATTCCAGATCGAGAGACCATGGGTATGTATTTGACCATGCCTGGTGCTAGCATTGATATCAGTGAATATGACTGGGCAATCTATCTGGAAAAAGATTACCAAGGTCCGTCTCGGATACAGACGGTAGAAGGAAATAATGGAAGCTATCGAGTTGAATGGATTATGGGAGAGCGAAATAGCGTACCGAGTATAAAGATTTGGATAGATGATGCATTGATTCTAGAAGAAGACTTGAGAGCGTTTATGGATGAGACAGCAGAGATTGTCCGTTCAAGGCCGGGAGCCTATGAAGCGAAAGCATTTGAAGAAATGAGTTATCGTATGGAGACACCTGAGCTTTCAATTTTGATGGTATTCAATCATATGAATATTTACGTGGATCCGAGTCAAGACATAATTGACTATAATTTAGATTTGAATGCCTTGTACTTGAAAGAAAAATAATAACTAAAGTGCTTAAGATCCCTGGTGATAAAGACTAGGGATCTTTTTGACTTTGGTCTTGTTCTGCATTTATACCAGCAACTCAGAGTCAACCGCGTATGTGTCTAGCACTTCCAGTAGAATGAGTAAACCGTTTTTGAGTTCCGTCCATGTTTTTGGGGCGCAAATCGAAATGCGAAGCCCAGAATGAACAGAATTAGCACTTACAGCAAATCGTTTAGAAGCAAACACTTGAAGTCCTTTTTCAAGGCATCGTCTTTCAATGGCGATGTCGTTCCAACTTTTTGGTAGGCTAATATAACGAAATAGGCCATAAGTTGAGGGCGAAAAGGAATAGGCTTGCATCATGGTATCGAAAAGCGCATTTCTATCTTTAAGCCGGTTTTGTTTTTCCTTGAGAATGGATTCATAGGCGGATGTTTTTATAAGCAGGGTTAAAATCTCCGCAGTATAGGGAGAAGCCATCCAGGTTAGATGATTAAGGGTAAGTTTCAGCTTGTTGAAATAGGGTTTTGGCGCAAGCAAGAATGAAATTCGCAAGCCAGGTGTTAAGGATTTTGAGGTCCCGTAGATATAGAAAGCATTCTCCGGTACTAGGGTGCTGATAGCGGAAAATTTTTCGTCCACACAGAAGGTGAAGGCGCCGTCTTCGATCAGAAGTAAGTCATACTTTTTAATAATTTGACTGATTTCTCTTCGTTTTTGGAAAGATAAAGTGACGCTTGTGGGATTGTGGTAATCGGGAATCAAATAGATCCCCTTGGGGTTTTCTCGTCTGCAACAGCGTACTAAGTCTTCAATGTTTATTCCAGTCAAATCACCACTAACGGGTACCAGAATAATGCCAAATAATTTGGCCAAACCTTTCAGCCCCGTATAGGTGAACTGATCCACAAGGAGGCGGTCTCCTTTTTTAAATGTTGCCGCTAGAATGACGGAAAGGGCATTTTGTGTTCCTGCTGTAATTAAGAGAGTATCTAGGTTCGAATGAAAACCTATTTTATTCAACCATTCCGCCGCGATGTAACGGTGCTTGGCATGTCCTTCTGGTGGTGCGTAGCGCAAAATCAAATCATAATCGATCAAAGGGAGAATCTTTTTCAAGTGACTCTCGATGATTGGGTTCATCTCATAAAGAGGTAGGGTTTGGCCCATATCGATGAGATCAGTCCGATGTTCGGATAAGACGTCTTCTGGGATTCCGGCGGTGCTGCTGACAAAGGTGCCCTTTCCTGTAATACCTTTAATTAATCCCTTTTCTTCACAAAGTTTGTATGCTCTTGTGATGGTGCTGTGATTGATCTTTAAATAGTGCGCGATGATCCGTTGTGACGGAAGTTGGAAGCCGGCTGTTAAGTTACCACTGAGAATATCATTTTCAATGCAGTTAGCGACCTGCTTATAGAGCGCCAGTTTTGAAGGTTTAAGTTGGGGAACCCATGTAATCGTATTTCCATAATACTCAATCATTTTCGTCCTCGCTTTGTCGTACATACAATTATAAGATTGTTTTCTAAATATTCGGATGATATAGTCTGATTGTACCATGAAAAATGTAAGGGGTCAGAGGAAACCGGAGGAGTTTGATGATGGAGAAGTATGTGAGTCCAATCTTGGAGAGTATTCGAAATCAAGGAATGGAAGAAGAGCTAAAGTTAGCGCATGGATATGCTTGGGAATATATGCAGGGGGTCGATGAAAGACCCGTGTTTCCAAGAATACAAGATCTTAAAAATCTGCAAGCTTTTGAAGAGGCATTGAAGGATGAACCGGAAGAGACAAAAGACATTATTACGCAATTGCATCAGTTTGGCAGTCCGGCCACGGTCGCGTCGACTGGTGGCCGATATTTTGGATTTGTCACGGGTGGAATCTTGCCTTCAGCCCTTGCATCCAAATGGATATCAGACACCTGGGACCAAAATTCTGGGCTCTATTTAATGTCACCCATTGCGTCGAAATTAGAAACCGTGGTTCAACGGTGGATGGTAGAACTATTGAAACTTCCCAAGGAAACCGTTGCTGGTTATGTAAGCGGTAGTTCGACGGCAACATTGATTGGCTTAGCGACGGGAAGAAACCTGATCATGGACCGGGCTGGATATCCAGTCTTCAAAGAGGGGCTCTTCAATGCGCCAACAATTAAAGTTGTATTGGGCCAAGGGGCTCATTCTACGGTGTATAAGGCGCTTTCAATTCTTGGCTTGGGCAATGAAAGGGTCATTACCGTTCCAGTTGATGAGCAGGGGCGTATGCGCGCCGATCAATTGCCAGAAATGGACGATCACACCTTGTTGATTTTGCAAGCGGGTCATGTCTGCACCGGAGACTTTGATGATTTTGAAAGAATTTGTCAAGATGCAAAAGAAGCCGGGGCGTATATTCATATCGATGGAGCCTTTGGACTGTGGGCAGCGGCGAACGATCAATTTAATCATCTAACCAAGGGAATGGAGCTAGCGGATTCGTGGTCAGTGGATGGACACAAAACACTCAACACCCCCTATGACAGCGGAGTGATTCTATGCAGGCATGAAAAAATGTTGATTCAATCCATGCAAATGGCTGGCTCCTATATCCAGTTAAGTGAAGATCGAGATGGTATGTTGTATACAGCCGAAATGTCTAGACGCGCCAGGGCGATTGAACTTTGGGCAACATTAAAGGGATTGGGTAAGAAGGGCGTAGCGGACTTGGTATGGGAACTGCATAGAAAAGCCGTTTACTTTGCTAAAAAATTAGAATGTGGTGGTCTTGAAATTTTAAATGAGGTCGTATTTAATCAAGTCCTAGTTCGATTCAAGTCTGATGAAATGACCAATCGGCTGATTAAAGAAATCCAAGACTCAGGTGTATGTTGGCTTGGTGGATCAACTTGGCAAGATAGTATCGTCATGCGGATCAGCGTTAGTTCCTATAAGACGACCTACGAAGATATTGATCGATCCGTAGCCGATATATTACGGCTTGCGAAAAAATAGAGAAGTAATCAATTGATGGTGGTTAGAATTGGAATCGACCTGGATAATCTCAGGTCGATTTTTAATATAAAAAAATTGGGTATCATATGGATAATTATGAAAAAAGGAGGGAAAGATGAAAGTATTTGTTGAAGTTGAAATACAGGGATCGAAAGAAGCGATTTGGAAATCGACGACTGATATTGAGAATTCTCATCAAATGATTTCAGGTATCCATAAGATCGAAGTATTGGAGAAGCCTGAAACTGGATTTATTGGTTTTAAATGGCGAGAAACCCGAACTATGTTTGGTAAGGAAGCCACTGAAGTCATGTGGGTGACGGAAGTGGAGGAAAATAAAGGCTACAAGACGCGAGCGGAAAGCCATGGTGCTATTTATATTTCCTCTTTTACAATTGAAGAGAAAGAGGATCATTGCCTTTTAACCATGGGATTTGAAAGTGAGGCTGTCAGTCTAGGTGGAAAGTTGATGGATACTCTTTTTGGCAGAATGATGAAAAAATCAACGGAAAAAGAATTGATGAAGGATTTGGTAGATATCAAAGCTTTTGTTGAGAAGGGTAATTGAGAAAATATTTATTGAAACGTTCAAGAAATAGAAATCATGATTGAATCATTCATAATTAATTGTTCTTTGAAAAAGTGCTATATAATGAAAATAACATATTGATAGAGCAGCATGGTTTGCGAATGAATTGAATGGAGGGAAGTCATGAATTTTTTGGAACTGGCTAAGAGGCGATATTCAGTGCGGTCCTATACACCGCAGAAGGTAGAAGAAGATAAATTGAAGTTGATTCTACAAGCAGCGCACGTTGCACCGACAGGTGGAAATCGTCAGCCGCAACACTTGATTGTGATACAGAGCCAAGAAGGATTAGAGAAACTTGGAAAGGCAGCAAATACGTTTGATGCACCCCTGGCGATTCTTGTATGCAGTGACAAAGAAAAGGCATGGAAGCGCCCCTATGATGACAAGACCCTAGAAGAAATTGATGCAAGTATTGTTACGGATCATATGATGTTGCAGGCAACCGATCTAGGTTTGGGTAGTCTTTGGATCTGTAAGTTTGAGCCCAATGTGCTGAGAGAGGAATTCAAACTACCAAGCAATTTGCAGCCCATTAATCTTTTGGTAATTGGATATGCAAAGGGTGAGAAGAAGAGTCCGAATCGGCATGACAGGGATCGTAAGCCATTATCAGAAGTCGTTTCATACGAATCAATTTAAGTGAATGGGGAAGTGGTTGAAGGAAACAGTGCCAGTTATCAAGGGGCACTGTTTTTTTTATCCCTTGATCGTCATTATCGTATATGCTATAGACAACGATGAAATTGAGAAAGAGGGCGGGTAGATATGAAGGCGGAAACCATTAATATTGCAGAAAAGTTTGCAAGGGTGACAGACTACTGGGCACCAAAAATTATTGCGCAAATGAATGAGAATCAATTTAAATTGGCTAAGTTCAAAGGGGAATTCACTTGGCATGATCACAAAGAAACAGATGAAGTGTTTTTTGTTGTGGAGGGTGAAATGCAGATCGATTTTCGGGATTCAAGCGTGCTTATAAAAGCGGGAGAACTATTTGTTGTTCCAAAAGGGGTCAAGCATAGACCGCGCGCCAAGGAAGAATGTAAGGTCATGCTCATTGAACCAGCAGGTACTGTGAATACGGGTGATGTGGTTGGAGACCAAACCGCTTCCCATACAGATTGGATTTAGCAATGTGGAGGATGAGATGAAAGTTATTGGGATTAGCAGCAGTGGAAGAAAGAACAGTTATTCAACAAGGCTTATTCAGGATATTTTTAGTGAAGTCGAAGGAGAGACAGAACTCATTCGTTTAGCTGGAAAACAGATTAATGGCTGTTTGGGTTGCTTACAGTGCGCAAAGGATAATATTTGTGTACAGCAAGATGATTTTCAGGAAGTTCTTCAAAGGGTAATGGACGCAGATGCCTTGGTCTTTGCTGGACCCAACTACTACAATAGCCTAAATGCCTTGGGCCTTGCCTTTTGGGAACGGACATTTTGCTTGCGACATCAGGATCGATTTTTGTTGGCTGGTAAGTTGGCTGTTGCAATTGGACTGGATCGCACGGAAAAGGGTGCTGCCTATTCTCATATCGAAAAGATGATGAAAAGTAATAAAATGGCCATAGTTGATAGCATTTCGAATCCCGGAAATTATCAATGCTATGATTGTGGGTTCGGTCATGAGTGCATAGCGGGGAATGTATATGCGAGACAAGGTCTCTGTACAAAAGAGTGTGCAGAGACGAATCGGCCTTTGGAATACAATGAAGATAAAGAGGCCGTTAAGAAAGTAAAGGCGATTGGAAAAGAGCTGAATGCAATTTTACAGGCAAGGAAA
Source organism: Gottschalkiaceae bacterium SANA (assembly GCA_036323355.1). GTDB lineage: Bacteria > Bacillota > Clostridia > Tissierellales > GPF-1 > GPF-1. The sequence continues at coordinate 230,607 of AP028876.1, forward strand.
TAAGAAAAAGTGAAAAATGAAAGTAGAAAGAAGGAAGTCCGTTTTCGTGGACTTCCTTGTTTTATCGTGCCTATTTTAGATCCAGGCGACTATTAGTGCAAGAGTAAAACCACCGATAAAAAAGGCGATCATTGCATTTAAAGTTTTTGAATAGCCTTTTGGCGTGATCTGATTTTTTGCGTCCATACTTTTCATAATGGGATACAAGCGCCAGTAAAAAGACAAAATTGAAGCGATCAGAACGGCAACAGCAAAAAGCTGTGTGGTATAGGTTGTTGTGAAGATGATGACAAGAAGGAGGGCGATAAAGATTAGTTTTGTGCCTGCAACCCAATAAACCAGGTATTTTATTAGGTTATGTACCTCCTCATCATTCTTCGATTTTTCATAAGCATTAAAAACACCAATTCCATTACCGATTTTAGAACCCGGCTTGAAGTAGAGCATGGTGATGTTCATCAGTTCCAGGAAAATAAATACAGCCATTGCAAGTTGCAAGATATTCATAAGGATCTCCTTTTATCGTTACTTGTTGTGCTATGAATAGTATATCGAAATGGCATGCCGGTTACAATGAATAAGCTTTAGTATATTCGTAGATGGGAAGAGACATTGAAATTTAAGAGCAATGATTCAATGATACTCAGAGAGAGGAAGGCAGGTGTCTTGTTAAAAAAATAACAACATCTTATCAGAGCTGAAGTATATTGTCTATTAAGTATCAATCTTTCTTTTGCTACAATAAGTCTATAAAATCAAAGGAGGAATTCAAATGGCTACTAAGATTGTAATTAGTCCAGGAAAATATATTCAAGGGCCTGGGGAATTGAAAAAATTGGAAAACTACGCTCGTGTGTATGGATCTCATGCATTCGTGATTGCAGATGATTTTGTTATGGGCTTGACCAAAGACATGGTAAAAGAGAGCTTCGCAAATACAGAAAGCAAATATGCATTTGAGAAATTTAATAGCGAGTGTTCAAAGATTGAAATTGCTCGTTTGCAATCCATGGCAGAAGCGTTGGAATCCGAAGTGATTATTGGAATAGGCGGTGGTAAAACGTTGGATACGGCAAAGGCGATCGGTTATTATATGAAACGCCCTGTTATGATTGTGCCAACAATCGCATCAACAGACGCTCCTTGTAGCGCATTATCCGTGGTATATACAGAAGACGGTATTTTTGACGAGTACCTGGTATTGCCGACGAATCCAACGGTTGTTTTGATGGATACAGAAATTATTGCAGCAGCACCCGTACGGTTGCTTGTTTCCGGTATGGGCGATGCCTTGGCAACTTATTTTGAAGCACGTGCTACAGCACGGTCAAATGCCTCGACTATGGCGGGAGCAAAACCAACGGAAGGTGCATTTGCTATGGCAGAATTGTGCTATAAGACTTTGCTTTCTGATGGATTAAAAGCAAAAATGGCGGCTGAAAGCAAGGTATCCAATGCATCGGTTGAGAAAATTGTAGAAGCCAATACCTACTTGAGTGGAATTGGTTTTGAGAGTGGTGGCCTGGCTGCAGCTCATGCCATTCATAACGGATTGACTGTGCTGGAAGAATGTCATCATTTCTATCATGGAGAAAAGGTTGCTTTTGGAACCTTAGCACAATTGGCACTGGAAAATGCGCCATTAGAAGAAATTCAAGAAGTGATTGATTTTTGTAAAAGCGTAGGTTTGCCGATTACCCTGAAAGATTTGAATGCAGAAAATGTTACTGAGGCACAATTGCGAGAAGTCGCAATCGCATCCTCTGTGGAAGGCGAAACTATTCATAATATGCCTTTTGAAGTCACAGCAGATTCGGTTTATGCGGCATTGGTTACAGCGGACAAACTAGGTTCAACCCTATAAATACAAGTAGGGCTTGTCAGAATTTCTGACAAGCCTTTTTTTTTATCGTTTCAATAGATTGAGTAGTGTATAAGTAAATAGAAGTTGTTCATTTATTAATTTACCTTGATTAAAAGAAGCTTGCAATTTCATTCAAGTGTTTTTTCTTCAACGTTGGCAACTCGTAGTTGGGATCTGCTTTGCCCACACAAAGTATCATCATGGCTGTTTCACCCTCGGGCCGGTTCAACAAGGTGCGCAGGAAGTTCGGTGGAGCGGGTGTGTAGGTGAAGCTGGCATATCCGGTATTTCTCAGGGCATTGATTAAAAGCCCTGTAGCAAGACCCACGGATTCTGTCACATAATAATTTTTGTCCTTGCTGCCGTCGGGCAATATTTTGTAAAACTCTTTGAAGACTACGATTAAGCAGGGGGCTTCTGTTAAAAATGGCTTTTGCCAAGTCACATTCAGTTTCTCTAAATCTGCTTGCCATTCGTCACTGATCTTTTTTTCATAAAAGGTTTTTTCGATTTTTTCTGATTCTGTTCGAATTTTTTCTTTCATATTGGGATCTGTGACCACGCAGAAATGCCATGGTTGCTTGTCAGCACCATTTGGGGCAGTTGCAGCCGTCATGATACAATTCTTAATTACTTCTATATTCACGGCTTCCTTAAGAAATTTGCGATACGTTCGTCTCATCTGACTTTCTTCTAAAAGTTGTTTTGATTTTTGTGGCATGAGCTACCTCCTGGATTCTCTTATTTTTAGTATAATCAATTGTATGCAAGAGAACAATGTGATGAACCAATGATTTCGATGCATAGTACAGCAAGAGTAGAGTGTTATACTGTAATAGTAAGAACTAGGAGGATATGTAAAATGAAAATAAATAAATTATTGATTGCCATGATTATACTACTAGTAGCCACAAATTTTGTTACAATTTCAAAACTTCAAACTCTTGAAAATAGCGTTTCGAATCTGAATAACTCTATTTTTAGACTGGACCGGGAGTTGGATAATATAAATGGCAATGTATCAAGGACGTTGAATGAATTTACAGCTGAACATACCTGGACGAGAAAAACACGGGCACAAGCCGTAGGCTACAATAAAGAAGAGATGACGGCGGGTGTGGATATCGAGGTGACATTTAATGAACTTCAAAACGATGAAAATATTTATATTTTCGTTCAGGCTATAGAGGGTGATTTTCAAGATCAAATTGAAGTAACAAAAACAATAAGCAAAAACTTGATTTTAAACTATTACTTAGATTTGCCCATAGGTAGAGACTATAAATTGTCGGTTGTCGGAGAATCAACAGAGTTAAAGAGAAGTGAGTCTCTTGGTGATGTTCGTCTGAGCCGAATGATGGACGACGTTGTTTACGTAGAAGGCTTTGGCTGGGAAGTCAAAGTGGATGAAAGTAATAAGCTGGAGAGTGTTGGGATGGATATTACCATTCATTCTGTTTTTGAAAAGGATCCTTTTATCAGTGAATACTTTAGGAATAAAGAGATTGTAAATATTCGCGGGGAGATCTATGCAAATGATGTCTTGCTCGATACCATCGAATTTCTCGAGGATGAAAATTGGGGTATTTCAGGACTAGATTCTTTGGGGAATTTAATCGAAGAAGAGAGTGGTGTGCTAGCTTTCAAACTTGGATCTGCAGGTGATCATTTTATTGATATTCATGGGAAATACGTGTTCAAGAAGTCTATAGTGGAAACCCAAAAAGTGGATGTCTATGTCATACTTACGGACAACCAAGGGGAAGAGCATGGGTATCAACTTTACCATATTTTCGAATAAGCATTGGAGAAGGAGCAATCATATAAAATTTTGGTTGAATGGCGACAAATGCGTATGAAAAATTATCATATAGATTTAAAACACAGAGGAGTTTTAGAAAAGAGAATTCCTCTGTGAATGAAAGTGAGTCGGCAAGGCTTCATCGATTACATTAGACGAATCCCATTTGTTTTTTTACATGGCTTGTGTTTTCTTGATTGGTGAGTACTTCCAGAAGAAGAAAAGAAACATCGAAAGCGGTAGATGGATTATATGAGGTGATGATGTTTTGATCCACTACAATGGGTTTGTTTGATTGAAGGATTGCGCCAAATGCGGCCAATTGTTTCTGGCGAATCCCATTACTCAAATGATAGGTTGTTGCATGCACACCTTTTAGGATGCCACTTTTTCCAAGAGGAAGTGCCCCTACACGAATGGAAGCGATCGGTTTTTTTTGATTGTGGAAGTTCTGAATAGTTTTGAGAAAGTCAGGATGAAAGGCATCTTCATAGAAGCCGGCTTCTTCAAATCCACCGGGGATGGCTAAGGCGTCGAATTCTGAGACATTGAGGTCTTTAAGTTGCATTTCTGGAACAACGGTGAAATTCCAAGTACATTTTAGTTTTTCGTGCATGCCGACGGTAATCAATTCGGTTTGGCCATTACCATCGGTTTGGTTCCAGCCAAAAACATCGGTGAATACACTGGCTTCCGACATTTCAAAGCCGTTTGCTAGCAGAAGACATATTTTTTTCATGCTTGATCCTCCTTTGTGTAGTTACAATTTTAGGGTGAAAGAATAGAACCATTGTAACATAAATTATCAGAATTATTCGAATGAATGCTTGAAGGAGGAAATAAGATGGCAACAAAGCTTCAGTCTTTATTTGATCAATTGATATTAGGGAAGATCGTGAGTCAACCAGAACGAGTTTATGGCGGTCTTTTACATAAAATGCTAAGGGTAGAAACTGAGCAGGGGATGTATGCGGTAAAACAATTAAATCCAACGATCATGAAACGCACTCATGTAGTTGAACATCTTGTGTATTCAGAGCTTGTGGCAAGAGCTGCTGTACAAAATGGAATTCCGGGAATTACAGCAATTGGAGAGAGCGAGCTTGTTCATCAAATCGGCGATGCGTATTTTATGATTTTTCCATGGAGTCAGGCTCAGACGATTTCTGCTGAAAGAGTAGGGGTGGAGCATTGCGTCAAAGTCGGTAAGATTTTAGCAGACTTGCATCAGCTTTCGAGTCGATTTCCACTAAGCGTACAGGAACCGCAAAGGGATATGGAGAAAATTGAATGGGACTCCTTTTTAACTGATGATGAGGAGTGCCGGAACTTGTTTGAGTCATATTTACCGCAATTGAAAATTTGGGATGAGAAAGCCTACCTTGTATCGCAGAAGGTGCAAGCAGATCAAGTGATTAGCCACCGCGACCTGGATTGTAAGAATATACTCTGGGATGCGGATCAAAATCCCATTGTGATTGATTGGGAGTCTGTGGGATGGGTGAATCCAATGTCCGAGTTGATGGAGATTGCTTTGTACTGGTCTGGCGCCGAAATTTTGGAATTTGATCAAGTGAAATTTATTTCTTTTGTGGAAAGTTATTTGGAAGCTGGTGGCGTTCTTCAGGGAGACTTGGATGCGATATTGGATTTCGGATACAGAAATAAACTGGAATGGCTGGTTTATAATATTAAGCGATGTAATGGAATGGAAGTGGCTGAAGAAATGGAAATTGAATTGGCAAAGCACCAAGTGACAGAGACGATTGAAGGTTTGCAAACGTATGAGCGGTTGATTCCTCTACTGGGTAGATTGCTGTCTTGAACTCTAAGGCAAGATGAAAAGGAATAATGGGATCTTATCATGAAAACTTCAGGACCTTGCTTCAAGTCATTGAAAGGTTGGTGGGTCAATGATCTGAGGGTGTAAAAAAATAGGATCAGGAGGGAATAAATGGAATTTATAGCGATTGGAAGTGTGGAAAATGGAATTCACGACATTCATAAACATGATTGGGATCGGGAAGAGTCAAAAATCGTTTTGAAGTCGGCGTATAAAGGCGGTTTGAAGGGTCTTGAAGAATTTTCTCATGCTGAGATTTTGTTTTTCCTGGATCAAGCGAGCTTTGATATCGAATCTGAACTTTTGGGGAAACCAAGGAGGAATCAAGTTAACCCAATCGTTGGTATATTTTCTAGGAGAAGCAACCATCGCCCCAATGGAATTGGGCTTACAGTTGCCAAAATTTTGGAGGTTGGAGACGAGTATTTGCTTGTGCTGGGGTTAGATGCTGTTGATGGGACTGCTGTCCTTGATATCAAACCCTATGTGCCCAAGGTGGCAGAATCGCAAGTAAAGAGACCGGAATGGGCAAGGTAAAGGCGGTAGATATCTTTTATTTTTGGCTAAATAATGATACACTTATCCATAAAACCATGAAGAAAACAGTTTTTTATCATGGATTCAGGAGGATAAGATGGCGCCGCATATTATTGAAGAAGCCAAGCGATGCTTGCAATGTAAAAATCCGAAATGCAAACAGGCATGTCCCGTCGAGACACCTGTCAATGAAGCGATCCATTTGCTGTTGGATGGTCAGATTGAAGAAGCTGGGGAATTGTTATTTTTAAATAATCCGCTTTCCATTGTCTGCTCTTTGGTTTGTCCGCATGAAAAATTCTGTGAAGGGAATTGTATCTTGGGGAAAAAAAGTAGCCCAATTCATTGGAGTAGTGTGGAACACTATATTTCTGATTATTATTTGAATCGGATTCATGAAAAACCGGCAACTGATCGAAGCAAAAAAATTGCAATTATTGGATCGGGGCCTGCGGGCATTACGTTAGCCTTTTTATTGGCGGCGAGAGGATACGATATTACGATCTTTGAGGCAAAGGACAAGATCGGTGGTGTATTGCAATATGGAATTCCGGCCTTTCGATTGCCCAAGGACATTTTGGAACGATTGAAAGATCAATTGCTGAGCATGGGCGTCAAGATTCGCCCCAACACCTTGGTCGGACCGGTGATTACGGTGGATGTTTTATTCCGGGACGGTTATCAGGCGATCTTTATCGGAACCGGTGTTTGGAAGCCAAATCCTATGCGGATTAAAGGCGAGAGTCTTGGTCATGTGCATTATGCCATAGACTATTTAAAGAACCCGGAGAGTTTTGATTTGGGTAAAAAGGTTTGTATCATCGGAGCAGGAAATGTTGCCATGGATGTGGCACGTACTGCCATTCGTCGTGGTGTTCGTGAAGTCACGGTCATGTATCGCCGTGATGAGGACGATATGTCTGCTACCTTAGAGGAAATTAAGTACGCAAAATTGGATGGCGTAAAATTTGAATTCTTTAAGGCACCGACTGAAATCACGGATGATGGAATTCGATATAAGCGAACCGAGAAGGTTATGACTGACGACAAGGAAAAGCTGATAGAAGTAGATGGACCTGAGGAGTTTTATCCAGTTGATTCCGTGATTATTGCCGTTAGTCAGGGACCAAAGTCGAATATTGTTGCCAACTCAACGGGAATCAAGATTGGGAAGACCGGTCTGGTTTCAACGGATGCATGTGGACGCACAACACGGGATGGTGTTTTTGCCTCTGGAGATGTGGTGACCGGTGCAAAAACGGTAGTGGAAGCGGTCATGTTTTCTAAAAAAGTGGCTGCCGCCATTGATGCCTATGTAACGAAAGGAAAGCCAGAAGACGAATTAGGGGAGACTAGTCAATGCAATTGGAAATGATCAAGGCAATTCAATCAATCAGCAATCCATTTTTTGATGTTTTTTTTCAAGGCTTGACCTTTTTTGGTGAAGAGTATGTGGCTATTTTGATCGGAGCGGGCCTGCTGTGGTGTATCAATGCCCGAAAAGGATATGAATATGCCTATATGCTATTAACGGGTCTTTTGATTAATGTCACCCTAAAAGAGATCTTTGATGTCTCTAGGCCCATTGGACTTGAAGGGGTTCGATCTTTGCGGGTGGAAACAGCAACCGGCAAGTCTTTTCCCAGCGGACATACGCAAACGGTAACCATGGTCTTTTGGTGGTTGCGGAATCAGATTCAAAAACCAGTATTTACAGGGTCAAGTATCATTGTGATTATTGGGGTTGCGGTTTCAAGGCTATATTTAGGGGTTCATTGGCCTTTGGATGTTGGTGCGGCTGTAGTGATTGGAATTGGCTGGGTCGCATTCATGCAGAACATGTACCCGAAAATTGAAAATCAATTGATCGGGCGGGGACTCTTGGTGCTAGCACTAGCATGGATGGGCGTATTTTTCTTTTACTCAGAAGATTACATGAAACTATTGGGATTATTAACGGGTTTGACCCTCAGCATGATTGCCAATCAGAAGTGGATACAGTATCAGCCAAAAGGATCGGTTTCTTCTAAAGGAATCATGTTGATTTTTGGCGTTATTGGCGTGGGCGTTATTCTTGTGGCGGGCAAGCATGTGTTTGTTCATGCCGTATTTGGCGATTTGCTTCGATATATGACGATGATGATCTGGGTGGGGACGGGCATTCCTTTACTTTCAAAAAAGCTCAAGCGTAGACGATAAATATAGAGAAGGCATAGAAATGGAGACTTGAATGTTGATTCAAGTCTCCATTTTTTACTGTTTGATAATTTCTTTATATTTTCAACAATTCTTCAAAACACGGTTATCGATTTTTCAGCGTTCTCTATCTGTTTTAAGAACAATTACCATACTCTTTAAAGATTTGAAAAAGTATTTTCGAGCCGGTTTAATGCTTCAACAAGAATATGTTTGGGGCAGGAAATATTCATGCGAATAAATCCAGTTCCAGCTTGGCCGAACATGGAACCGCCTTCCAGTATTAAATGGGCCTCATCCGCAATCAGGCTGAGTAGTTCACTTTCTTGAATGCCATATGCGCTGAAGTCAAGCCAAGTCAGGTAGGTGCCGGCGGGTTTGTTGAACTTGATTTTTGGCAGTTTATTTTGAATGAATGTATCCATATAGGAAAGATTGTTGTCGAGAACCTTGTTGAGTTCGACAAGCCAATCCTCTGATTGATCGTAGGCTGCGATGGTAGCTTCCATGGCAAAGGGTGAAAGGCCAATGGATCCAGTAAAGCCCGTTAACTTTTCACGAAGCTCTTCATTTGGTATGACAAGGTTTGTGATATGCAAACCAGCTACGTTAAAGGTTTTGTTGACGGCAGTTGCAACAATCAGATTTTTATAGTTTGTTAGGTTGAGAGCTGACTCAAAGCGTTGTCCTTCTCGTATTAAATCGCAATGGATTTCATCGGAAAAGAAAAGTACATCATTGGCTTGGCAGATGGCAATCAATTTAGTCGTATCTTCTGTTGACCAAATTTGTCCAACCGGATTGTGGGGATTGCAATAGATGAACATCGTGGTGTTTGGATCCTTGCATTTCTCCTCAAAGTCTTCAAAGTCGATTCGATACTGGTTGTTGTCGTCTTTGATCAGATGATTTTCAAGAACATTTCGCTTAGTTTCTTGGATCTCTCGCTTAAAGGGATAGTAGATAGGCGGCTGAATAATAACGCCGTTGCCTTCTTTTGTAAAGGCGCGCAAGCTGTTTCGAACGGCAGAAACCGTGCCATTGCTGAAGACCAGCCAGTCTTTTTGAATTTTCATGCCATGGCGGCGATCATACCAGTTAATAATGCTGTTTTGGTAGGTGTCGCTTGGCTTGGTATATCCGATGATTAAGCGGTCGGCACGATTTTTGATGCTGTCTATGACAGCTGGTGGACAAGCGAAATCCATATCGGCAACCCACATGGAAATGGTATCTTCGAAATAGTTTAGATTAAAATGATCCATGATTAAGTCGGCAGACGTCTTAGCGGCACCCGTATGACTCCTGTCGATTACTTGATCAAAGCTATAGCTTGACATAGTAGACACTCCTTTTTAGTTCAACAGATTGATAGTTCAACTCTTTAACTATATAATAAAGAAAGAGTATATGTTTGTCAATGGAATCGGATCATTCAAATCGATGGAATTGAATCGATAATGATGATATGGAAGCCAGAGGTATGATATCCTAAAAAAGATAAACTCAAAATCATGGAGTAAGGAGACTGGAATGAGTATAGAGCAGGAATTTGCGTTGGTCAAGCAAGAGTTCACGAGTTTTATGGAATATCTGAATACCCATATGAGGATCAGCCAGAGCTATCATTCTACACCACGTTATTATGGTATTGAAGAGGAATTGTATATCTCGGAAGCCCATGTCATTCAGGCAATAGGAGACCAGCCGGATCAAAGTCTCTTGGAATTGGCTGCAGAAACTCATCGGACAAAGAGTGCCATGTCCATGATGATTCGAAAACTTGAGAAAAAGGGATTGATATCTAAAATCAGAACAGAGGAAGACAATCGAAAAATTGCTCTGACTCTGACGAAAAAGGGACTTATTGTGTACAACTACCATCAAGCCTTAGATGAAATTAACTATCGGGCCATGTTTGAAAAAATGTCTCAAATTGAAGAAATTAGCTGTAAGGATCTTGAGATCGCCAATAAAGTGCTAAAGAGTTTGATTGAAATTCCGCGTGGAGAATTATTATTGATTGATAGCGTTGTGGAAAAAGAAAGAACATAATATCTTCATTTTGACTCTTTATACTCCAAGTGGTTGAACAGACTCTTCAATGTGGTTGATTGGCTAAGAGTGATAGGACATGGCGAGCATTCAATGATATAATAATTCAGTTCAATGAAAATTAGGAGACGTGAAAATATGGATTTTGTTGTACTGGATTTTGAAACGACAGGTCTTCGAAATGAAGATCAAATTATTGAAATTGGATATGTATGGATTCAGAATGGAGAAATTAGGGCAGAACGGAGTAGCCTGATTAATCCTGGCAAACCAATTTCGAGCAGGATTACGCAAATTACGGGAATCAATACAGAGATGGTGGAAGATGCGCCAAAAATGCATGAAGTGATAGAAGGATTTGCTAAGTTTTTACGCGGCAAGATGATCGTCGCACACAACGCATCCTTTGATGTTCGATTCTTAAACAATGCGCTCAGTCGTGCAAACTTGGAAGGGGTATACGAGTACGTCTGTACCATGCGCATGTTTCGCGGTTACAAGCGAGAGTTGGGAATTGAAACACCTGGTGCCAAGCTGTCGGACCTAACATCCCATTTTGGCTTACATAATGATCGTGCCCATCGTGCTTTGGAAGATGCCCAGGTCACTTCCAAGGCGTTCTTGGATATGTGTGCGGTTTTGCCTTGGGAAAACTGGGTGACGGAAAAGAAAAAAAAGTAAAAGTCATATGCTATAATGAAAGAAGCACGTTCAGAATATTCGGAGAGCGGGGTGATGGAATGAAAATTGCAATTGTTGGAGCAAAGGACTCAGTTGAAAAAGTTCATCGTATTGGAAAAATATCATATGGAGAGCATGACTTTCTTCCTTTTGCCGTTGGCCTTTGTGATTATTGTGATGAGGTCTTGAATCGCTGCGAGGAAGTGGCGGATGGTCTGATTTTCACCGGTCTTGGATTTGTGAATATCTCTAAAAAATTAAATATTCTCTCGATCCCTGTGGAGTTTATCACCCGTGATGGTTCTTGCATTATCAAAACCTTTTGGGATATGCAACAACAAGAACTAGGGCCGAAGCGGATTAGTATGGATGTCGTGGGAGAAGACCTTTTTCAGGATGTTTGCGAAGAATTGGAACTGCAATTTGAAGAAAGTTATCTTTTTCCTTATAATCCTGAACAGATCGAAGAAGAACTGATGATTGAGCATAAGAAGCTTTGGGCTGCAGGTGAAATTGATATGGCAATCACTAGTTATGGATGGATTTACGACCAATTGCGAGAAGCGAATGTTCCGGTGGTCCGCCTTGGAGTAACTGCGCCCATTATTCGAAATTCACTCGATCGTTTGATCGCACGGATTGAAAATCAAGAAATGAAGAAATCTCAGTTGGCGGTTCAAATGATTACAATTGAAGCGAAACAAGATTATAATCGTTATGAATATGAAGCCTTACGCAAGCGAAATGTCTTCGAAAGAATGCTGATTGATTACCTGCCCGTAATTCAGGGAACCGTAACACAGAATCAAAATGATCAGTACACCATTATCAGTACGCGAGGTGCGATTGACAGTTCGATGGGGAAAGAAGCCTTTTTAAAAATCATTACGGACACCGAAAAGGAAAATATTCGTCTCTATGCAGGAGTGGGCTTTGGACACACTGCTTTTGATGCAGATTTTAATGCAAGAACCGCCTTGAAACGATCTCGTCAAGAGAAGGGAAATGCCTACTATATTGTGGATGCGAAGAAAAGAGTGGTCGGTCCCATTGGGGATAAAAATGCTTTGGCCTACGAAAGTGCTTCCTTAGAAAAAGAGCTTCAAAGAGTAGCACGGGAGACAGGATTAAGTACGACGTATATTTCTAAGCTGACTAATTTGACGAAGAAATTGGATACGAATCTTATAGATTCAAAGAAGCTAGCTGAGTTATTAAAGGTTACCGATCGATCAGCACGACGGATTTTGAAAAAACTGGTAGATGCAGGTTACGCTGAAGTTGCGACGTCCTCGCAGCAGAATGCTGTAGGCAGACCTTTGTTGATTTATAAAATTACAATTTCCTAAACAGACTTGAAATATGGCAAAGAAGATGATAGAATTTATTACAGAAAGTATATAAGGTGAGTGCTTCAAAGACACATATGTCTTTTAATAGGCATTTTTCTTTTATGTAATAACGGACGCATTACGGTCGTAGCCTATATTTTGTCCGAAAAGAAAGAGTGAAGAAGAAACAATCATATACTTGCATTACAAATTATCGAAATATTCACACTACGCAAGCCTTTTCCCCGTTTGCGCATAGAAAGGAGGATGCTTTGATCGGGAAATCATTTTTGAAGGGAGTGTTGTTTTAATGGATTCAAAATACAAATCGTCATCATACAGAAATTTATACATAATCGTTTTTATTATTGTCATTATTAGTGAGTTAATCGGTATTAAAAAGTTCTCAGTAGGTCCGGGTTCTGTTGTGCTTTTACCCATGTTATATGCGGTAATTATTGGTCTTGTTATCACACCAGGGATTTTAGGCAAGCGAATTGCTGCATTAAAATCGATGATTTCGGATGAGGTTATGGAGATTGCAGGCATGTTGGTTATGCTCTCCCTACTACCGCTCGGTGTCAAATATGGTACCTTGGTTGGTCCCAACATCGTGAAGGTTGTGCAAGCGGGTCCTGCATTCCTCCTACAGGAGTTGGGCAACTTGGGCACGGTCTTCATCGGCTTGCCTTTGGCAATGGCTTTGGGATTGAGACGCGAGGCTGTTGGTGCAACGGTTAGTATCTGTCGGGAACCGACCCTAGGCGTAATTGGTGAGCGATATGGCATCAACTCTCCTGAGGGAACCGGTGTATTGGGAACCTACATGATGGGAACTGTTTTAGGAACTATTTTCTTTGGTCTTTTGGGCTCTTTTGCAGTCAACACAGGTATCCACCCATATGCCTTGGCCATGGCTTCAGGTATGGGAAGCGGATCCATGATGACGGCAGCATCTTCATCTCTGGCAGAAACGGTACCTGCTATGCGAGATACCATTCTTGCCTATGCAGCAACTAGTAATATGTTGACTGGTGTGACGGGCTTGTATAGTGTTGTATTTATTGCACTTCCAATGTCCAACTGGTTGTATAAAAAATGGGAGCCGTTCTTTGCACGCAAAGACGCAGCTGAAGGGAGTGTGAAAGATGTTAAGTAAAACAATGGATCAAGTGAAATTGATGTTGGTAATTGGATCGATGATTCTTGTTGGCCAGAAGCTTGGCCGCATGGTAACGGGCAAGGAACTTGTCCCCCTGGGACAGTCTGTTTTGGGCATCTTAACAGTGCTTTTGATTTGCATCTTAGCGTTGAAATTGAAAGAAGCCTTCCCTAAGGTGAAGTTTCCCGCTTTTGCTTGGGCAACTATGATCGCATTGATTCTCAGCATGCCCTTCATGCCAACTTCAAAATTATTCTTGCAAACGACGGGCAGTGTTGATTTCTTGGCAACGACTACTCCGATTCTCGCTTTTGCAGGTATTTCTGTTGGTACGAAGTTGGATCAGTTGAAGAAAATTAGTTGGAAGCTTGTGATTATTGCTATTGTAGTATTCGTCGGCACATATTTTGGATCAGCTTTGGTTGCACAATTTGTCTTGAAATTGCAAGGCATTATTTAAAAAAGATCAGAGGTTTTGATCCTAATGTTGTTGTGATCGGGCAACCTCTCCTTGAATGGTGATGGTTGTCCTTTTCCATAAGATCAGAAGAAGGAGGTGCCCAATGGAAAAGCAAGCATTAAAGGAAAAAATATGCCAAGTCATTGATGCTCATCGTCTTGAAATTATCCAAGCGGGAGAGTCAATTTATTCGCACCCGGAATTGGGGTATAAAGAGGAGTTTGCCACACAAGTTATGGTAGAATCCTTTGAAAAACTGGGATTATCAGTTGAAAAACATATTGCTGTAACAGGTTGCCGTGCCAGAAGTAAGAATGAAAATGCGGGTCCAAGGATTTCTGTATTGGGAGAACTCGACGCCATTCTATGCAAGGAACATCAGGATGCGGATCCTGTAACTGGAGCCATTCATGCTTGTGGACATAATATCCAGGCTGCAGCCATGTTGGGTACTGCCATTGGGTTGGTGAAATCAGGTGTAATGGACCTTCTTGATGGGTCAGTAGAGTTTATGGCAGTGCCGGCAGAAGAGTTTGTGGAGTTGGAGTTTCGTGACCAATTGCGGAAAGAAGGCAAGATCCAATACTTTGGCGGCAAGCAGGAGCTGATCGCCAAAGGCTACTTCGATGATGTAGATATTTCCATGATGGTTCATGCCTTGAATATGCCAGACAAGACCTTTTTAACTGGACCCAATGGGAATGGTTTTATCGGGAAAAAAGTAAACTTCATTGGCAAGGAAGCCCATGCGGGCAGTGCGCCGCAGGATGGGATCAATGCCCTAAACGCTGCCATGCTGGCATTGAACAATATCCACGCCCAACGGGAGACCTTTGCCGAAGCAGACAAAATTCGCGTTCATCCCATTATCACCAAGGGTGGGGATATCGTGAATGTGGTTCCTGCTGATGTGCGCATGGAGCTCTATGTGCGCGGTCGTACCATCCCGGGCATTGTTGCGGCCAACCAAAAGGTGAACCGGTCCTTAAAAGCAGGTGCCATGGCCATCGGGGCTCAAGTGGAGATTGAGGAGATTCCAGGCTATCTGCCGTTATTGAATGTGCCGGAACTTGACCGTATCTTTGCGGAGAATGCTGGCGAGCTTGTGGATCCCGATACAATCGTCAAAGGTGGAGACTTTACAGGCTCCTTCGATTTTGGCGACGTGTCTCATATCCTACCAGTCCTGCATCCTTTTGTGGGCGGAGTAGTTGGCGCCTTGCACACGCGGGAATTTGCCAATAGAGATCATGAATTGACCTATATCGCGCCGGCCAAGGCCATGGCCATGACCATTGTAGACCTGCTCTATGATGGAGCAGATCAGGCGAAAAAAATTATCGCGGATTTCAAGCCGGAGATGACCAAGGAAGACTACCTGGCATATATGGAAAGTGTGACGGGGACCATCAGAGCATAGAAAGATGAAATTGAATAAAGCTAGTAAAAAAAGGAATGCCCTGCGAAATTTCATAGGGCATTCCTTTTTTGCTAAACTTTGGGTTGAGATGGCCAATATGCTGTAGTTCATCCCTTAGTTTATTGTTGCAAGCTAAGAGTAAATGTACAATTGCTTCAAATCGATTACTTGGCCAAAAGGGAATAGCCCTGTTCGTTAAGCATGGCTTCGTGTTCTTTCAATCCACCTACGATGGTGTTGATATGATCGCTGAATTCCATACCCATATCTTCCATAGAGCTTAGCAGTTCTTCCCGATTGACGGCGCGGGCAAAGGCCTTGTCTTTCATTTTCTTTTTCACGGATTTTGCTTTTAAGCCTTCCAATTTGGTCGGACGCATTAGAGCAACGGCAATAATAAAGCTGGCCATTTCATCGACGGCATGCAAGGCTTTTCGTTCCATTAAGTCACGCGGTATATCGGCATTCAAACCATGGGAAAGAATGGAATCGATAAATTCTTGGTCAAATCCTTCAGGTGACAAAATCTCAGGTGCTTTGGCAGGATGAATCTCAGGATACTCTTCAAAATCAATGTCATGGAGAAGGCCTAAAAGACCCCAACGTTCTTCATCTTGGCCTAGCTTTTTTGCATAGGCGAGCATAGCGGCTTCCACAGCCAGAGAATGGCGGTAGACGCGTTCGGTCTTCACATGTTCTTTTAGTAGTTCAACAGCTTTGTCTCGATTCATACTTGACCTCCCATAGATAAATCATTCCTTGTTTTGTCTAATATTATAGCATAAAAAATACCCTGCGAATCTATTCACAGGGTAAAGTTTACTCTTTAAAGTCTGTTTCAACAGGCAGCCATTCGTCGATATTGTAGAGAATCTTTGGAATGATAAAAAAGTTGATGACCTCTACTCCTTCTGTTTGGGGCAGGGTAAAGTTGATAAAGTCATACATCTCTTCATTATCTAAAAATCTTGTTTCAATTGCCAGATTTGCCTTTCCCCAACCAGTTGCGATATAGCAGACATTGGGATTTGATTTACAAAAACTGACAAAATCATCATAAACGGATTCATCAACCTTCAGGTTGATGTCAGCGATAGAATGGTAGCCGAACATGCTGGGGTCAACGATGGTTGTTACGCGGATGGCCTCCGTATCGATCAGATGTGTGATGCGTCTTCGAACGGTACGTTCATTGATGCCGGTTGCTTTTGATATTTGTGCTGCCGAAGCTCTTGCATCCTTGGACAGCTCTTGAATAATTAGGTAATCGATTTTATCATAAGATTTGATTTTCTCAGCCATAAGTCACCTCCAGACGCTGAAAAGCGGATATATACTACATTTATACTACCATTTGGGTACGAAATATGCAAGAGTGATTGCTGAAAAAACGACTTTAGTGACCGAAACGGACATAGATAAAATATAATCGGACATATTTTTGAATTTTTTGGACAAAAAATGTTGACATTCAGAATGGTCGGTCGTATGATTAAGACAGGCAATCGACTGCCCCTCATATTTTGAGCTTGCAAGCCTCAAAGAACAAAATTTTTTTGTGAAAAAATGAAAACCTTTTCCAAAAGGTTAAAAAAGTAACGTGGATATGAGATGGGGCCAAAAAAAAGGAAAGGAACGGTAGAATGCTTTTAGAAAACCTGATTCCACTTATGATTATTGGTGCCTTTTTTATCGGGATTACCCTGGTTGGAAAGATCGCTAGCAAACGTGTCAAGAATTCAGACGACTATATGGTCGCCGGACGAGGCGCGCCGCTCTTCCTGGTCGTGGGTACCCTCTTTGCCACTTTTTGGGGTGGAGGTACGATTATTGGCGCAACGGGTGCAGCCTACAACGACGGTGTTTTTGGTGTCATTGAAGATCCTTTCGCTGCAGGACTTGCACTGATCTTGATCGGTCTCTTCTTTGTCACGATTTTAAGACGATTGAAAATTCGATCGATTGGAGAGCTTTATGCTTTCCGCTTTGGCCCGACAGCAGGGTATCTGGCATCAGCCTTGATGATACCGACCTATGTGATTTGGACAGCGGTACAGCTTTTGGCTATTGGCAAGATTCTCAATGTTCTGTTTGATGTGAATTTTCTCTTTGCCTATTTGATTGCGACTCTTGTTGTTGTGTCTTTTACTTATATGGGCGGTTTGATCGCCGTAGTATGGACAGACGCCATCCAAATGGTAATTATCTTTGTTGGATTGATTGCGATCCTGGTGGTTGGATTTAAGGCAGCCGGAGGTGTATCTGATGTTATTGCCCATACGCCGGAAGGATTTTGGCGATTTATTCCAAAGGAACGAAGTATCGGTGCATGGATCTCTTATCTAGCCATGTGGGCGGGGATGGCTCTTGGGAATATCCCAAGTCCGGATGTAGCCCAGCGCGCCTTGATGGCGAAAGATGGGGGCACTGCAAAGAAAGGCATGATCATTGCCGGTAGCATGTATTGGACCATTGGCTTTATTCCCATTGTGATTGCCTTGATCGGGATCACCTTGGTTGCAAAAGGCATACTTCCTGCAGGATTGTTTGCCGAAGATAGTGAGCTTTTGATTCCATTTTTGGCCCGTGACTTATTGGGGCCAGTCGGCCTGGGTGTTTTTGTTGCCTCTCTATTGGCGGCGATTTTGTCCTCTGCCTCCACATCACTCTTTGCAACAGCTGTATTATTCTCTAATGATATTTATAGGCCGCTTTTCCACAAGGAAGATTTGCCGGAAGATGATCGTACCATGCTGAGGGTCACCAAGATTTTCGTTGTCGTGGTCGGCGTTTTATCTGCCGGCGTTGGACTGGCCTCCACCAACATTTATGATTTGACGATCTTTGCCTTTACCCTGCAATTTGGCGTATTATTCTTCCCATTTATTTTTGCATTAAAGGCAAAGTGGGTAAACACCTATGGGGTAATCGCCGGCATGCTTGGGGGACTGGGTGTGAACTTGATCGGCGTCATTTCACAAGCTTCTGTGATACCAGAGCCATGGGAATTCTACACACTCGTGCCTGCTCTTATTAATATGCTACTTATTATTATTGTATCAGCCATTACGCGTAATAAGAATCATGCAACACCGTTAGAAAATTTGTATATTGATTAATACTTAGGATTTGGAAGGAGAAAACAACTATGAAATACCCATCATCATCAGCAACGGATTTGAACAAACAAGGCATGCGTCACATGATCTCTATGAAGGACTTCACAACAAAAGAAATGGACGACATGATGGACTTGATGGCATACCTAAAAGATGCCAGAAGAGACAATGCGGTTCCACAACTTTTTGAAGGCAAATCAGTTGCCATGATTTTTGAAGCTGGTTCAACAAGAACTCGTGTTTCTTTTGAAGTTGCTGCAACCATGCTAGGTGGACACGGTTTGTTCTTGTCACCTCGTGATATTCACTTGGGTGGCAAAGAGTCCATCGATGATACGGCTCGTGTTTTGTCAAGAATGTGTGACATCGTAATGGCCCGTACAAATGATCCAGAAACAATCGATGCCTTGACTCGCATGTCTACAGTTCCAGTCATCAACGGCTTGGATACGCGATTCCATCCAACACAAATGCTGGCTGACTTGTTCACCATCAAAGAGCATATGAAAGAAGGCCAGAAATTGTCGGATTTGACTTTGGCATTTATGGGCGATGCAACTGATGTTTGCCGATCATTGCTTTTGACTTGTACAAAATACGGCATGAACTTCAAGCAAATCGGACCTGTAAAGTATCATATGGAACAAGAATGGTTGGATATTGCGGATGAGTACTGCAAGGAATCTGGCGCTTCTTATGAAATTACAGACGATGTGGAAAAAATCAGCGAATGCAATGTTGTTTACGGAGACAGCTTCTACTGGGTAACTCAGTATGATGAAAAAGAAGAACGTCTAGCAGCCTTTATGCCAGATTACGTGATCACAGAGGAATTAATGGCCAAAGCACAACCAGGCGCGACTTTGCTTCACTGTTTGCCGGCAAATGATCAGGAAGAAGTGACTCGAGAGGCATTGGAAGGTGAAAACTCAGTAGCCTTTGATGAAGCGGAAAATCGATTGACTGCACAGATGGCCATCCTGGTCTACTTCACCCATAAATTCCACATTGAATCAACGGAAGAGGTAAAGAAGCAGCACGCGGACAAGATCAATAATTTCTTAAAAACACTATAGACAATATTCAGACAAAACCTTGGGGGCGAGAAAATGTCTAGAAAAATTACAGAAACAACACCAAAACAAGATGGATTCAGAATGCCAGGCGAATTTGAAGCACATAAAGGGTGCTGGATGGTTTGGCCTGAGAGAACTGACAACTGGAGATTGGGCGGCAAACCTGCGCAAAAAGCTTTTGTTGCCGTAGCGGAAGCCATTGCAAACTTTGAAGAAGTAACCATGTGTGTTTCCCAGACGCAATTTATGGCAGCTCGAGAAGAACTCAGCGATCGTATTCGTGTGGTTGAAATGTCTAACGACGATTCATGGATGCGTGATATCGGACCGACCTTTGTTGTCAATGATCAAGGTGAGGTGCGCGGTATCGACTGGAGATTTAATGCCTGGGGCGGTTTGGTAGACGGTTTGTACTTCCCTTGGGACAAAGACGATCAGGTTGCTAAAAAGGTCTGCGAGATCGAAGGCAAGGATTACTACTCTTTAGAAGAATTCATCCTTGAGGGTGGATCCATTCATACCGATGGTGACGGAACTGCCATTGTTACAGAAGCATGCTTGTTGCATGAAAGCCGTAACCCTCAATTGGATAAGGCTGGTATTGAAAACACCCTGAAGGATTACTTGGGTGTTGAAAAGGTGCTTTGGCTGCCAAACGGCATCTATCTGGATGAAACCAATGAGCATGTGGATAATATTGTGCATTATTGCGCTCCGGGTGTGTTGGCACTTGGCTGGACGGATGACGAAAAGGATCCCCAGTATCCATTGTCTCAAGCAGCCTTCGAGTATTTGTCCAATGAAACGGATGCAAAGGGCCGAAAATTGGAAATTCATAAGCTTCATATTCCAAATGAAGTGTTGATTACCAAGGAAGAAAGTGAAGGTGTAGACTCGGTTGACGGTACATTGCCTCGGGAAGAGGGAGATCGCCAAGCTGCGTCATACGCAAATTTCTATATCGCCAATAATGCAGTTATTTTGCCACTTTTCGATGATGAAGAATATGATCAAAAAGCGATTGAAACTCTGGGCAAGATATTCCCTGATCGTGAAATCGTTGGCATTTATGCTCGTGAGATTATCCTGGGCGGTGGAAATATTCACTGCATCACGCAACAACAACCTCTAGGAAAATAAACGGTAGTTTTTGAGATCTAGTGGCTGCAAGTGCAGCCACAGATTCTCTGAAGGGAGAATTTTCATGGAAGAGAAAAAAGTAAGTTTATTTAAAATGATATCTTTCACGGTCTGTGGGATTGTGGTCTTGGACACCTTTGTAGCGCCTGCTGCCATGGGCGTTTCATCAATTACCGTATGGTTGCTAACAGCTATTTTATTCTTTATTCCATACGGATTGATTAACGCGGAATTGGGTGCAGCTTATCCAGAAGACGGTGGCATCTATTCTTGGGTTAAACGTGCGTTTGGTGAATTTCAAGCAACCTTGGTTGCCTGGTTTTACTGGGTGAATGTTGCGTTTTGGATGCCAGCAGTATTTATTGCCTTTAGTTGGTGGTTCTCTATGGCCTATGCACCAGAACTGAGTACTTTTGCCTCGGCGGCCATTGCCATCGCCATGTGTTGGGTTGTTGTTGGCATCGGTATTCGTGGTGTTGAACTGGGAATTACCGTGACGAATATTGCAGCAATTGTCAAGGTGGCAGTTCTCTTGATTTTTGGAGGTTTGGGTGTGGTTTACGCCATTCAAAACGGAGTGGCTAACGACTTTTCCTTGTCGAACTTTGCACTTGACTTTAACTTTGACACCATTGCCTTTTCTTCGGCGATCGTTTATAACCTCTTGGGATTTGAACTGATTTCTTCCATTGCGTCAAGCATTGACAATCCTGGAAAAAATATTCCCAAGATGACAGTACTAGCGGGTATTTTGATTGCATTTTTGTATATTGTCGGAACATTTGGTGTTTTGGTTGCGATTCCAGCAGAAGCAATTGATCCTTTGGATGGATTTTTCTACGCACTTCAGGAATTGTGTACTGTATTTGGCGACTCGGCGACATTGGTATTTAACATCATTATGGCGGGCGCTTTGTTCACCTTGGTTTCCAACATGATTTCTTGGTCTATGGGCGGCGTTGAAGTATTAGACGAAGCTGAGTTTACTAAAAAGACCAAGGTCTTGGGACATCGTCACGCGAAATACGATACACCAGATTACTCTTATATTTTAATGGGTGTAATTGCAACGGCATTGATCGTTTTGAACTTCTCCTTAGGTGAAAGCGCCAATGAAGCATTCTGGACAATCTTGTCCTTCAGCTTCCTGGTTTTCTTCCTGCCATACTTGTGGCTGTTCCCTACGGCAGTTAAATTGCGTTTAAAAGATACGGATACGATTAGACCCTATAAAGTACCAGGTGGCTTGCCGGGATTGTATATTTCAGCAATTTTAGGATTCGCTTTCATTACGCTGGGCATTGCTTTGTTGTTCTTTACAGGTGAAGGATTTGATCCTCTGTATCATGGAACTTTAGTGATAGGAACGGGCTTGACGACAGTCTTTGGAATTGGATTGTATCGCAAAAGTCATCAATAAATACAAGTAGAATTAGGACTTAATGTTGATTTTCGAATGGGGATTGGAATAAACAACATCAATGCTAAATTTTGATAAATGATTTTGGAGGTTGTAAGATGCTAAGTAAACATAAAGAACCGCGCATTGTTATTGCCCTGGGCGGCAATGCCCTTGGAAATACGCCAGCTGAGCAAGAGGAAAAAGTGGCTGTAGCGGCAAAATCCTTGGTGGAATTGATTAGCCAAGGTAATGAGATTATTGTTTGTCACGGAAATGGGCCGCAGGTAGGCATGATCAATCTTGCTTTTGAAGAAGCATCCAAGATCAATGACAAGGTTGTACCCGTGGATCTTCCGGAATGCACGGCTATGAGCCAAGGCTATATTGGTTTCCATCTACAGTCTGCCATTAAAAAAGAGATGATGGCCCAAAAAATGCCATGGCATGTAGCGACGGTGGTGACGCAGATTGAAGTAGATAAAAAAGATGAAGCTTTTGAAAATCCACGCAAACCAATTGGTGGATACTATAGCAAGGAAGAAGCAGATGTTTTAATGGCGAAAGACCCAAGCCTCAAGGTTGTGGAGGATGCAGGACGCGGTTACCGTCGCGTTGTTGCATCGCCAAAACCGATGGATATTGTAGAGAAGGCATCTATTATTAACATGTTGGACAATGAATTCGTCGTCATTGCCTGCGGAGGCGGTGGGGTTCCAGTGGTCTCCGATGGTCAGGGTGGATTTATAGGCGTTCCAGCTGTGATCGACAAGGACTTTGCTACTGCAAAATTGGCCGATACGGTAGATGCGGAGTATTTATTTGTACTTACCGCGGTGGATCGTGTTGCTGTTAATTTTGGTACACCTGACCAAAAAGAAATTGAAAAGATGACTGTGGCGGAAGCGCAGAAATACTGCGACCAAGGCCATTTCGCGCCGGGTAGCATGCTTCCCAAGGTGCAGGCGGCCATGGAATTTGTGAAAGGAAAGCCGGGCAGACGCGCAGTGATCGCTTCATTGGAAAAAGCAGCCCTTGCCATTAAAGGTGAGAGCGGCACTATCATCTATTAGACCCAAGTAACACGATAAGTATTCCAAGATAACCCTTTTGTTGCAGAACATGTCTGTGCAGGAGGGTTATTTGTTTATGTTATTACATGTTATAATGTAGATATCTAAAAAAAACTATTTGGAAGAAAGGAGAAATCAGATGAAACGACTAGGCTTTTCACGACAGTTGATCATTTTATTGACCGTTTTAGTGGTGATATGCACCTTTTTGACAGGTTTGGTCGCATATCGAGTTTCTTCAGATTCAAATTGGGATTTGACCGTTCAGAATTTGCAAAGATTGACTGACTCGACGGTGGACTTGATTGATGCTTCTGTTAATGCATCTATGCGCAATCATTTACGAGCTACCGTAGAGAAGGATGTTGAGCTGATTTCTTATTACCATGAGCAGGTTGAAGCTGGGAATAAAACCCTTGAATCAGCACAGGCGGAAGTGATTCATTTATTAAATTCACAAACGGTTGGTCACTCGGGGTATACGTATGTGCTTAACTCAGTAGGCGACTTGGTGGGGCACCCTATTTTGATGGGGACGAATATTGCAGAGTTTGCATTTGTTCAAGATCAGATGGATCGGAAAGAGGGGGCTCTCGAGTATGAATGGAAGAATCCGTCTGACCCCGTGCCGAAGAAAAAAGTGGCTTACATGATGTATTTTGAGCCCTGGGACTATATTGTTACGGTATCTTCCTACGAGAAAGATTTAATTGATTTGATTCATGTTGATGATTTTGAAGCCAATATTTTGTCTATTGAAATTGGGGAGAAAGGTTATACTTATGTTATGAATTCTCGTGGAGAATTAATCATTCATCCAGATAGAAAAGGCGAGAGTCTGTATGATCGTAAAGATGCGAATGGTCGATATTTTATTCAAGATATGATTCGTAGGAAGAATGGTCGCATTATTTATCCTTGGGAGAATGTGTCTGAGGGACGTTTTCAGGAAAAGATGGTTATCTTTCGCTACTATGAACCGTTGGATTGGTATGTATGTAGTGGGGTGACGATCGAGGAGATTCAGCGTCCGTTAGGCATTTTACAAAACCGTTTACTGGTCGTTTTGGGTATTGCTTTTTTGCTGGCGTTGCTAGCGGCACTTATTATTTCGCGGATCATTGTAAGACCGATTCGATCTTTGATTGGTGCGATGGAGTCTGTTATTGATGGAGATTATGAATGGACCTTGCCTCTTGGACGCAAGGATGTTATGGGACGATTAACGGAAATATTTCAACGGATGATTTTGACGATTCGCGTAAGCCTGGATGAATCGGAAGCGGCGAAAAAGATGTTGGAAGATTCGAATCGTTCATTGGAGCGGAAAGTGCAGGAAAGAACTCGAGAGCTCGAATTACTTTCTAATCAGGATGGACTAACAAAACTATTCAATAGAAGAAAATTGGATGAACATTTGAGCAAGCTCGAGCAAGGTGACTTGGAGTGGTCCGTGCTGATGATTGATATTGATGAGTTCAAAAAATACAATGATACCTATGGCCATGTGGCTGGAGATGAATGCTTGAAGCGTGTTGCTCAAGCGATACAAGGCTGTATGCGACTCAGCACTGATTTTGTTGCACGATATGGAGGAGAAGAATTTTGCGTGGTGATGGAAGGTGTAGATACAAAGCAGACAGAGCAATTGACAATCCGTATACTTCGGGCGGTAGAAAAGTTGAACATACCAAATAAGGAAGCGATCAATAAGAGTATTATTACAGTTAGTGTTGGAGCGGCTTTGGCAAAGAACTTCCGGGGAAAGTCGGAAAAAGCTGTTGTGGAGGCTGCCGATCAAGCTCTTTATTCAGCAAAAGAGGCGGGGCGGAACCGTGCTTTTCTATGGACAGAGTCTGGGAGTGTGTGGATTAAGAATTATTGAAAGTGATGATCTGACTAGTTCGCTTTCTGTAGTGCGTATCGGTACAGCAAATAGAATATCTATAAATAGCCAGCCTGCTTTTGTCAATAAAAGCAGGCTGGTTTGGTTCTTATGACAGGTTTAGTTTTAGATCGTTATTTTGTATAGCGCCCGTATTTCTTAATGCTTTGGCAATGAATAAGGTGATCACTATGGGCAGGATAAAGTGAAGTAAAAGGATGGGGCCGTAGAGGTTGATGCCGCTTCTTCCAGCTGCTTCCATAGCTTCTATGCTTCCGAATTGGCCGACCAAACCACTTGTACCCATGCCGGACCCGATGGGTGTATTCTCCATTTTGAAGACCGTTGTTGACAGTGGCCCAAGAATAGCAGATGCAAGGATGGATGGGATCCAGATCTTCCAATTGCGAACGATATTGGGAATTTGTAGCATGGAAGTACCCAAGCCCTGGGCAAAGACTCCGTTCCAACCGTTTTCTTGAAAACTGATGGCTGCGAATCCAATCATTTGACAACAGCAGCCTACTGTAGCAGCACCAGCGGCAAGACCCTTAAGCCCAAGCATAATGCCGATGGCGGCACTGCTAATGGGAAGGGTTAGAGCGATGCCCATGAGTACGGAGATGATCAAGCCCATGGGAATGGGCTGAAGTTCTGTAGCATATACAATCATTTGGCCAAATTTTGTCATAAAGGCGTTGATACCAGGACCGACGAGGGTTCCTACTAAGGAGCCGATCAAGATGGTAACGGATGGTGTAATAATGATATCAAGTTTTGTTTCCTTGGAAATAAGTTTTCCGCATTCTGTGCCTACGAGGCTGGCAAGAAAGGCACCAACGGGTCCGCCAAGCGCAGCACCAGCAGCACCGGGAATGATGGAGGCGAAAAGAACCAAAGGCGGAGCCTGTAAACCGTAGGCGACAGCGACGGCAATCGCCGGTCCGGTCATGGATTTTGCTAGAGGCCAAAGGGTTTCGCTTAGAAAGGGAATTCCTAGTTTTAGACCAATCATATTGAGGATGCTGCCGACGATCAAGGATGCAAAGAGACCGTAGGCCATAAATCCCAAAGCATCAATTAAATAACGCTTCACACTGATTTCTACATTCTTTTTGACTAAAAAGCTTTTTAAATTTTCCAAATTTCTTCTCACTCTCCAATTAACCTAACATAAATGAATAATTATCCTGAGATGCTTATGATTATAACATAGGAGACAAATCCATGGAAGAGGGAATATTGAAATAATTCCGCATAGAGAATATAGTGGTATCAAGGAATGAATGGAGGAAAATATGCGAATTTCAGGAATCGATCATATGGTGATTACAACAGAGAACGCAGAGGTATGCATTGCATTTTATACAGAGATTTTAGGAATGGAATTGGATTGTAGCAAAGGTAGAATTGCATTTCGTTTTGGCAATCAAAAGATCAATGTGCATCGGCGAAAAGCAGAATATTTGCCTGCTTCCAAGAATCCGACGGTGGGAAGTGTGGACCTGTGTATAATCGCGGAGGGTTCAATAGAAGAGATTCAAACCGAGCTAAAAAACAAGGGTGCTGTATTGGAAACTGGCATTGTCTTCAGAAATGGAGCAAAGGGGAAAATGAGTTCCATTTATTTGCGGGATCCGGATGGTAATTTGATTGAAATTGGTGTTTATCCTGAAGGGTAAGAAAGAGATGAGAAGAAAAGCAAGGAGGCTGTCAGAGAATAAAGACAAAGCCCTTCCTTATAAAAAAAGGATTCATTGAGCTTCTCTGAATTATGTGATAGGATACAAATCGATGAATAAAGTTGCATATTGAGATGCAGTGATGGAGGAATGGAAAATGAGTTTACCAAATTGTCCGAAGTGTAATTCGGAATATACCTATGAAGATGGAAACCTATTAGTTTGCCCAGAGTGCGCCCATGAATGGTCTGCCCTTGCAGTCGAAGCTGAGGAAGAGACTGAAAAAGTTTATCGCGATGCCAATGGCAATGTTTTGCAGGATGGCGATACGGTTGTGATGATCAAAGATCTGAAGGTGAAAGGTTCATCTAACGCATTGAAAAAAGGAACCAAGGTGAAAAATATCCGCTTGGTTGATGGCGACCATGACATTGATTGCAAGATCGATGGATTTGGCGCAATGGGTTTGAAATCGGAGTTTGTAAAGAAGATATAAATGGAGTTTATAGAATACAAAATAAAGAGGTGCTGATCAGCATCTTTTTTTATTGGGAAGAATTGGGTATGTACTAGATAGGAATGGAAACGAGAAGCTTGCAGAGGAGAGGGGTAGACTTATGGAAGAAAGAAAAGTAATTGACCCGGATATCATGAAACGATTATTGCGTGAACAAGGAGATGAAATTACAGCCCATCATATTTATTTAGATATTGCAAAACTTGTTAAGGAAGAGGAAAACAAAGAAATTATTCAGCGGATTGCTGTCAATGAGAAAAAACACTATGAATGGTTGAAAATTCTGACGGGCAGGGACGTGAAAATGAACCGGTGGAAACGATTCTTTTACGTTTGGGTGATTCGCATCTTTGGATTGACCTTTGGAATTAAGCTACTAGAAAAAGATGAAATACGAGAGATGCAAGATTTTAAGGAGTTGGGTGAGGAATTTCCTGGATTTGATGAGATCTTATTGAATGGAGAGCAGCGGGAGCAGGAATTAATCGATATGATTGATGAGGATCGACTCCGCTATATGGGATCGGTGGTATTGGGGCTCAATGACGCTTTGATTGAATTAACCGGTGCATTAGCTGGTTATACCTTTGCTTTTCAAAACACAAAGTTGATTGCGGTCACTGGTTTGATTACAGGAATCAGTGGTTCCCTATCCATGATTGCTAGTCAATATCTTTCTTCTCGCCAGGAGGGCGGGCGAGATGCCGTGAAATCTATGCTTTATACGGGATCTGCTTTTGTACTCACTGTGATTTCCATGGTGTCGCCTTTCTTTATCTTCAAGAATCCCTATATCAGCTTGGCTACAACCTTCGCTGTTGCGATTTTTATTATTTTCATATTTAATTACTATATTTCAGTGGCCAAAGGTTATGTCTTCAAAAAACGCTTCTTTGAAATGGCGGCTATTTCCCTCGGTGTTGCGGGAATTTCATTTATTATTGGCATGATCATCAAGCGCTATATTGGTCTTGATATTTAATTGTATATCGATTTTAACCCAGTTGAATGGATTGCTACCCTTGCGTGAAGGGATTGGACCATAATATCGTCTGATCAAAGGGAACAATCAAAGAACTGGGTTTTTTGATTGTCTGAGATTTAGGGGTATGAGAGTAAAGTGAAATGAATTCAGACTGGAGGAAGAAGATGAAGGCAATTGTTGCGAGTAAATATGGCCCACCCGAGGTTATGAGACTTGAGGACGTGGTAAAACCAACGATTAAACCTGATGAGTTATTAATTCGTATCCATGCAACAACGGTTTCGGCAGGGGATTGCGAACTTCGTCGCTTTGAGATGCCGATTCTTTTCTGGCTACCCCTAAGAATCTTTATGGGGATCCGCAGGCCAAAATATGTTTTAGGAACAGAAGTGGCTGGTGTGGTTAAGCTTGTGGGTGAGCAGGGTTCCCGATTTCAAGTTGGGGATCCAGTAACGGCATTTACCGGATTTCGGTTTGGCGCTTATGCGGAGTATATTAGCTTGCCTGTGGATGGCATGATTATCAAGAAACCGGAAAACATGAGTTTTGAAGAATCTGCAGCTATCCATATAGGCGGATTAAACGCCCTGGGCTTCTTGCGAAAAGCTGGAATCAAGAAGGGAGATTCTGTCTTGATTTATGGCGCATCGGGCAGTATTGGAACCTTTGCTGTGCAAATTGCAAGGATTTTGGGTGCTGAGGTAACGGCGGTTTGCAGCCAAAAGCATCATGAAGTGATTCGATCCATCGGTGCGGATCATATCATCGATTATAAGAAGGAAGACTATGCGGCGCATGAAAAGCGCTATGATTGTGTTTTTGATGCGGTGGGAAAAGACGGTTTGTTTCACGGATTGAAAGTCGTGAAAGCAAAGGGGGTTTATATCCAGGCAAGTCCTAAGTTTTTGCATACGATTCTTGCCCCTTGGATTTCTGTATTTGCCAGAAAGAAAGTTCTGTTGAATCCACCAGGAGAACGGGTGTCCGATTTAGTGGAACTAAAAGGCTTAATCGAAGCCGGTGAACTGCGATCGGTTATGGATCGATCGTATCCTCTTGAGGAGATTGTGGAGGCTCATCGATATGTGGAAGAAGGGCACAAGCAGGGTAACGTTGCGATTCGGGTCATTGATGAAGGAACTGATTAAATGGAAAGGCTTGGGTAAATCAAGTCTTTTTCTTGTTGTAAGAGCTTGTGTGTGATAAATTTTATTTTGTTCAACTTTTTATGGAACTGATGAGTCTAATGGGTGAAAGGGGATAACCTCAATGTCGACAGCAAGGAAGAATCATCTTTTATTAATCGAATATATCAAGACTCATCAAGAGCAGTTTTACCGTATTGCTTATTCTTATGCAAAAAATCAGCAAGATGCCTTGGATATTGTGCAGGCGTCGGTGGAAAAGGCTTTACGTGCCTCAAAGGGAATCAAGGAAGTAAAATATCTCTCTACTTGGTTTACTCGAATACTGATTAATACCAGTATTGATGTTTTGCGAAAACGCAAGCGAGAGGTGCTGAGTGATACCATGGAAGACTGGATTGGCGGGATAAGAGAAGAGCGAGAAGAACACTTGGATCTTTATGACGCCTTGGATCTTTTGCAAGCGGAAGAGAAGACTTTGATGATTCTTCGATATTTCGAGGATCTCAAGTTTCAGGATATTGCTGAAGTGATGGATATGAATATCAATACGGTAAAAACCAAGACCTATTCCATCATAAAAAAACTGAGAATTCAAATGGAATGCGAGGTGGATCGGTAATGACGGAACATAAGAAAAAGTATCAAGACATAAAAATTCCAGAGGAGTTGGATCAAATGATCAATCGAACAATAAAAAAAGAACAAGAGGAAGAAAAACGTAAAAGTAGGAATAAGAGATGGATTGCGGTGGCCGCAGCAGTAGCTGTCTTTATTACACCATTGAATGTCAGTCAGGCATTTGCGGATACAATGGCAGAAATACCAATCATCGGATCAATAGCAAGAGTATTTACTTTTCGCGATTATAGAATTGAGAGTGAAGAGTTGATTGCTGAAGTAACGATACCAGAAGTGGCCGAATTGAATAATCAAGCCTTTGAAGACAAGGTGAATGCTATGATCCAGGAGAAAGTTGATCAGACATTGGCAGATGCCCAAGAGCGTGCGGAAGAATACAAGCAAGCGTACTTGGAAACTGGTGGCACAGAAGAGGGCTACCAAGAGCGTAAGACAGAAGCCAAGGTAGATTATACGATTTATGCGAAAAATGAAGATACCTTGTCTTTTATGCTTTTTTCCTATGATTCCGTTGCTGCGGCATATGCGGAGTATTCGTATTATAACCTTGATGTAAAAAATGACCGAGAGTGGACATTATTGGATTTGCTTGGTAAAAACAATCTCGCCTTAATTACAGAGCAAGTGAAAGAGCAAATGAGCCAACAGGATGATATTGCTTTTTGGGATGAGGTAAATGAGCCCGACTGGAAAGTGCGAGAGGATATCGACTTTTATATCAATAAAGAGGGACGAGTTGTGGTTGTATTTGATAAGTACGAAATTGCGGCTGGTTACTTGGGACGTTTGGAATATGAAATTGTAAAATAGTTAGAAAGGTTTCGCTTTATGCGGAGCCTTTTTTGCTATACTAAGTAATAGAAAGAGCGAGGAGGAGAGCCCTGATGATTCGAGTGATGCAAAAGAAGGATTACGAGCAAGCGATACTCTTATGGAATAAAATAGAAGGGATGGGACTGAGGAAACTCGACGACTCATATGAGGGAATCGAGAGATTTTTGGATCGCAACCCAAAAACATGTTTTGTGGTGGAGGAGGAAAAGCAAGTGGTTGCTACCATTCTTTGTGGCCATGATGGCAGGCGGGCGTTGATTTACCATTTGGCCGTTACAAAAGAGAGACGGGGCAGGGGCTATGGGAAAGCCTTGGTGCGAGCCGTGGAAAATGCTGTAAAAGAAGAAGGCATACATAAAATTGCACTCCTTGTTTTCAAAGACAATCGTCACGGAAATGATTTTTGGACCCTGTTGGGATATCAGATTCGTAAAGACTTGAATTATCGAAATAAGAGTTTAGCGGTTAGCGAGGAAGGTTAGTGGAAAATCTGTGCAAATGCATGGATTTTTTTGTATCTTTTTTTATATCTTTTGTTGACAGGAAATGTGTATCACGTTATACTCTAATTGAACATATGAACAACTATTCATATGAAATGTATCAGGAGGGCTAGACGTGGAATCGAAATGCTGTGTAAATCAAGAAAATGTCGATATCGTAAGAGATGAATTATATGCGGATCATGAAATTGCTGAGATTGCGGATATATTTAAAATATTAGGGGACCCGACGCGGATGCGGATCGTTGCTGCCCTGCAAATTCGGGAATTATGTGTAGGGGATTTAGCGGCTTTAATGGAAATTTCCCAATCGGGTGTGTCACATCAATTGAGACTGCTGAAACAGAAGCGAATCGTAAAAAGCCGACGTGAAGGAAAAACGATGGTGTATTCTTTGGATGATCATCATGTTGTTGATATCATTAAAACCACAGCAAATCATGTGCGTCACGAAGAATAGGGGTGGAAAGATGATTGTATTAAAATTAGAAGGATTAAATTGTGCAGGTTGCGCAGGGAAAATTCAGACCTTGGTTAGCAAGATGGATGATGTGAAGGATGCCAAGGTTAATTTAGCCATGCAAAAAATAGAAATTGAAGCAGTTGAAGATGCAGAGTTATCTGTGATTGAGGAAGCAACCAAGATCGTTTTGGAATTGGAACCCCATGTTAAGGTCTATCCCATAAATAAAAAAAGACAAATCACCTTATACTTAAATGGACTCCACTGTGCAGGATGTGCTGCCAAGATTGAATCAGCGCTTCAAAAGCACGAGAAACTCTCTAATGTTAGCTTCAGCTTTGCCACAAAACGCTTACAGTTTGAAACGACGACGGACAAGCCTATTATTCAGCAGATGATTCAAGCAATTGTAGATCGGATTGAAAAAGGTGTCACGGTTGAAGAGTTGCCAAGTGAAAAGAAAAATGTCATTCACACATTACCAAACGATATTACAGCCGGTGGAGAACTCGTTGTGGAAGCGGAAGAAGCCACTTGGATGAAATTTTATAAGAAGCATGGGAAAACAATTTTGGGTTCAGGATTGCTCTTTGTGGCAGTTGTTATACCCATGCCAAAACTTGCACAGTTGACTGCCTACGCGATAGCATATCTGTTAATTGGCGGGGATATTGTTCTGCGAGCGGTGAAAAATCTGCTTAGAGGGCAATTGTTTGATGAAAACTTTTTGATGACGCTGGCAACAGTGGGTGCATTTGCCTTGGGCGAATACACAGAAGCTGTGGCGGTTATGTTGTTCTATAAGGTTGGTGAAGGATTTCAAGATTATGCTGTGGACCACAGTCGCAGAAGTATTCAATCCTTGCTAAACATTAAGGCGGAATATGCAAACCTATTGGTCGACGGAAGTACAAGAAAGGTAATTCCAGAGGCCTTGTCTCTCGGTGATATCATTTTGATTCGAGCAGGCGAGAAGGTGCCGGTTGACGGAGTCATTATAGATGGGCAGTCCACCATGAATACTTCGGCCCTAACGGGAGAAAGTATGCCGAGACGGGTGGAGAAAGAGGATGAGATTTTAAGCGGAGCCATAAATCTGGATGCTAGTTTGACGGTACGGGTAAGCAAAATCTTTGAGAATTCAACGGTTGCACGGATTCTTGACATGGTAGAAAATGCCACGAGCAAGAAGGCGAAAACCGAACAATTTATTACAAAATTTGCACGGATCTATACACCGATCGTTGTTGTTTCGGCCGTTTTGTTGGCAGTTTTACCACCCTTGATGGGTGGTGGAGATTTTCGGGAATGGGCGTCTCGAGCCTTGATTTTTCTTGTGATTAGTTGTCCATGTGCCCTTGTATTAAGCGTGCCGTTAGGCTTCTTTGGGGGACTGGGCGCGGCAAGTCGAAAGGGGATTTTGTTGAAAGGCGGCAATTATCTGGAAGCCTTGAATACAATCGATACCTTTGTCTTTGATAAGACTGGAACGTTGACAAAAGGGAATTTTGCGGTCCAAAAGACTAGCGGGGAAGAAACGTTGAAACTTGCGGCATTTATGGAAGTGCACTCGACTCACCCCATTGGCCAATCTATTTTAAAGGCTTATGGAGAGGATCAGCTTTTGGAATCGGTTGAAGACGTGAGGGAAATCCCGGGAGAGGGACTGGTTGGTTGCTTTGAAGAAAAGCAATTATTGGTTGGTAATGAGAGATTGATGAAGCGTTATGAGATTCTTCTAGCTGACTCCGAATCGGTGGGAACCATTGTTCATGTTGCTCTGGATGGGGTTTATACAGGTGCGATTCAAATTGCGGATGAGATCAAGCCAGGGATTGAAAATTTGGTGATAAATCTGAAAGCATCTGGGGCGAAGGAAGTCATTATGCTGACTGGGGACCAGAAACAACTTGCTGAAAAGGTAGCTGATACCCTAAAGATCGATCGTGTATTCAGTGAGCTTTTGCCACAAGATAAAATGAACCATGTGGAAGCTTTGATTGCAGAGGGAAGAAAAGTCCTCTTTGTGGGGGATGGAATCAATGATGCACCCGTGCTTGCGCGGGCTGATCTAGGTGTTGCCATGGGTGGTTTGGGGTCCGATGCCGCAATCGAAGCAGCGGATATGGTTTTAATGACCGATGAACCCATGAAACTATTGGAAGCGAAGCGAATTGCCAAAAAAACACGAAGAATTGTTATGCAAAACATCATATTTGCACTTGGAGTCAAGGGTTTCTTCCTTGCTTTGGGTG
This sequence comes from Gottschalkiaceae bacterium SANA, assembly GCA_036323355.1. Lineage (GTDB taxonomy): Bacteria > Bacillota > Clostridia > Tissierellales > GPF-1 > GPF-1. Next base: position 264,675 of record AP028876.1, read on the forward strand.
CCATGGGTGTTGCGACCATGTATGAGGCGATCTTTGCCGATGTAGGCGTTGCTATTATCGCAGTTTTAAATTCCATGAGAGTGATGAAAGTATAGGGAAGAGAGGATCGTTATGAAAATGAATTTGTCAGTATTGAAAGGCAATTACGGAGTCTGTCGTTTATCGCCCGATGAAAGCATACCGTCTTGGGCGACCGCAGGTGAATTCTATACCCTATCGAAGACCCTTGAAGAACTTTCCATCACTTGTGAATTAAGTTTCATTCCTGATGGAATTCAAGTTGAGCTGGGGTGGCGGGTGATGAAGGTAGAAGGTCCCTTGGATTTTGCTTTAATTGGGATTTTGGCTGCATTGAGTGGAACCCTTGCTGATCGAGGTGTCAGCATCTTTGCGATTTCAACCTTTGATACGGATTATCTCTTGGTCAAGGAGAAAGATTATAATAATGCAGTGGAAGCTTTGCGGGATGCGGGGCATATAATTATTGAATAGAAAAACAAAAGCCACCATGCTGAAGTTGGATGCTTCAGTCTGGTGGCTATCTTTATGCCTGTCGTGAACGAAGAAGGAGCATGGTCTGCCCCAGGGTTTCGTGCTCAATGGTTGTGGTATCAAAATGCAAGAGTTGAAAGGTGAGTTGTACGCAAAATCCAATGCCAAAGGCTGCGATTATGGTGCCAAGGCCAACCATTCCTCCTAGTTTCCAGCCGATGATGACGGCAATGATTTCAACGCCGCCGCGGCAGACGCCGATGGGTAATTTGGTCAATCTCGTCAAGGCAACCATCAAACCGTCTCGAGGACCGGCACCAAAGGCAGACCCAATATAAAAGTAAGATCCCAGTGCGATGGTAAAGAGCCCAAGGATCAGCATGAAGACACCGATAGCAAAATGATTGGCGGCGGGAATAAAATCTAGAATCATAATCCAATCCAGGATCATGCCGATTAAAAACATATTTAAAATGGTTCCGATTCCGACTTTTTCACCCAAGAAAATTCCGATCGCGCCGATGACGACACCAGCAAGAATGGAGGCGGTGCCAATGCTGATGCCCAATGTATTGGACATTCCAACATGGAAAACCTCCCATGGTGCATAACCGATTTGAGCTTGTATGGCAAAGACGATTCCAAGGGCGTAAAGCGTGAGTCCAAGGAACAGATTGCATAATCGTTTTATATAGGTGGTCATAAGAATCTCCTTTTGCTGTTTACGTTTCTTGTGAGAAGAGGGTTACAAAGGTATCCTGCAGATTTTCATGTTCAATGGTTGTTGGATCAAATTTCAGCAAATGGAAGGTGGTATGAACAAAAAATCCAATGCTGAAGACTGAAATTACGGTACCTAGGCCGATGAGTCCGCCTAATCGCCAACCGATCAATACGGCAGCTAATTCTACACTGCTTCTGCATATGCCAATGGGCAATTTGGTTATTCGAGTGACGGCAATCATCAAACTGTCTCTGGGACCTGCTCCAAAACCGGATCCAATATAAAAGTAGGAGCCGAGAGAAAAGACGATAATACCGAATAGAAGAATAAAAATACCGACAAATAGATTCTCACTTGTCGGTAGAATGTCTGCACCCAAGATGACATTCATCATGAGACCGATCAAGACCATATTTAAAATGGTACCGATGCCAATCTTTTCACCCAATGCCAGGCTGAGTATGCCGATAATCAAGCCAACGAGTATGGACGCAGTGCCAATTTCAATGTGGATGGTATTGGCCAGGCCGGCATGAAAAACTTCCCAAGGTGAATAGCCGACTTGGGCGGAAATCGTGATGGAAATACCTAAGGCGCAAAGAAAAAGTCCGAAATTCAGTTTGATAAATCGTTTTATAAATATATTCATATGAAGTCCTTTCTATGTTTAATCGATTGGTTAGTGGTCAGCATGTTTTATTTTAATGATAGCTTGCAGGTGGGCAACTGCATTTGCATCCAGAGAATAACTCTGATACGCCTTTGATGCCAATAGCATAGCCAGGATGCTGCCGATAGACAAGAAAATACCAAGAAGAAGGGCAGTGCTTGTTGCTTGCACCGGTAGGGTTGAATCAAAATGTATGATATCCAACACAAATCCAAGAAGTAAAATTGCCATTGATTGAGAAATTTTATAGCCAAAGGTTAGCATGCCGTAATAGATCCCTTCGTTCCGTTCGCCAGTTTGAGCTTCTTGAACATCGACGGTATCTGCAATCATGGATAGCGGCAAAGAGAAGAGGCCGCCGGTTCCAAAGCCGACTGCAATCGCATAGAAGAACAAAAATTGGTAGTGTGGGATGACTTGGTTGCGGAAAAGTGTTGCAATAAATAAAAAGGCGCAACCGATAATTGAAATTTTTAAGCCCAGTTTTACGGCATTGGATTTTTCCATTTTTGCGCCAAGTTTTACCCAGATTGGCTGAGACAGAATGCTTATGGTAAATTGTAAACCAAAGACAACACCGATTTGGAAATTATTTAGCATAAAGGTATAGGTGAATGTGTGAAGGCCAATGGTGCTAATCATTGCCGAACCTAAATTGGTGAATAGATAACCGAGAAGGATGGCGCGATAGTCTTTTTGAGAGAGACAGAAGCGCATGGTTTTTAAGAAGTTTAAGCGCGCTTCTTTATTGGATTCGCTGCTGACTGGCACGGATCGAATGAAACGTTTTGTGCTTAAGTAGGTCGTGGCACCCGTAACAAGCATAATAGTTGTTGTAAGGATTGCAATGCGACTATAGGCTTGCGGATTTAACTGACCGATGGGGAATTCTGGGGTCGGTGCGAAAAAAACAAACATAAAGCCTGCAGAAGCGAATGCAATAGCGATCAAAAAAAATGCGGTTTTGATGGCTTGAACCAAAGACCGGGTGTTGTAATCGTTGCTGAGTTCCGCGCCGAGGGCGGAATAAGGGGTGAAGAAGATGGTGAGAAAGGTTTTGGTTAACAAAACTGAGATCAAAACCACAAGGAATTTTGAGTCCACGCTTCTTGCGGGATCAATGTTCCAGAGAATTAGATTGGTAATGGAAACGGCGATGGTGCCGATCAGTATATAGATGTGGCGATTGCCAAATCGAGACCGTGTATGGTCTGAAAGATAGCCCATAAGGGGATCACTTACGGCGTCCCAGGCGACACTGATAAAAAAGATCAGACCGATTAATCGTCCAGGCATGCCCAGAACTGCAGTTGCGTAAAAAACTAAATAGGAAGTTAGCATTTGTGAAACAAGCCCATAGCCCATATTGCCGGTGCCGTAGGCTGCAATTTCGATAAGATTGGGTTCTTTTATTATTCGTCTAGTCATGATCATGGCTCCTCGTCTGTTGGAGTCTTTTGTTAAATAAAGGCTTTGTTGGTTTTAGTGTACGGGAAAGCATGGTGGAGTGCAATGAGAATTTTCTGTGGAGGTGCGGTTATGGGCCTCGTGGGTATCCGTGTGTTGAAAGTGAAAAGAATTAGTAGACAAAAAGACGGTTGCAATCAATATCCTCTTTATGTAAAAAGTGATAGTTCGTGTCATGATCTGATTTGCAAAATTCAAAAAAATGATTTTGACAAATTTCGCCACTCTCGGTAGAATAGAAGTGAAAATAGGGTTAGGAGAATCAGATGATTTCAATGTTTTTTGCTAGATAAGAGAAATTGAAAAGTGTGGGATTGCCATGGAGTGGACGATGAATATCGGGCCATCTTTTTGTGGTGAAATCACAGAGAAGTAGCAAAAAACGAACTTTCAAGAGGAAAAATTGCATGGAAAATTTCAAAAACACGCAAGATTTGCGTGGCTTTTTGGTTGATTCTTAGCGGCAGGTTGAAAGCATTCGACTTGCGGCTTTTTTTGTTGGTCCCACACAGATAGGAAGGAACGAGGAGGGACGTATGAAAACTATTTTTGCCTGTGATCAAATAAAAATGACAATTGGAGACCGCGTGATCTTAAATGGTATTTCGTTTCAGATCAATGAAGGTGATTGTATTGGAATAGTAGGAGACAATGGGGCTGGAAAGACGACGTTGATGAAGATGATTACGAAAGAACTTGTGCCGGATGCAGGACGAGTGATTTGGCATTGGAAGGATATTCGGATTGGATATCTGCGTCAATCGGTTGAACAGGAGTTAGAAAACTGGGATCAATTGAGTGGAGGAGAGCGAACAAAAAAGAGGCTGATACAGATATGGGAAAGCTCCCCGCAATTGCTTTTGTTGGATGAACCGACGAATCATTTGGATCAAGCGGGGGTGCAGTGGTTGATTCGAGAGTTGAATCGGTTTCAAGGAACGATCATGTTGATCTCTCATGATCGATACTTTTTGGATCAGGTGGTTAATCGAATCATAGAGATTAAAAGGGGAGAATCAGAAGGGTATCGGGGAAACTATAGCCAATATCGAGAGGAAAAGAATCGCCGTTGGGAAAGTCTGAGCCATCAATACCGAGAAGAGGAAAAGGAGAGAATGAAAATTGAACGCGAAATTCGGCAATTGAGAACTTGGTCTGCCAAGGGCCATCGCGATTCGACTAAAAAGGACGGGTTAAAAGAAAAATATCGTACGCGAGCTAAGAAGAAGGACAAGCGGGTGAAAGCGCAGATTTATCGGTTGGAAAAACTCAAAGGTCAAGGCTTGAAAAAACCGGTGGAGGAACAAAAAATTTCATTTGAATTTGCTGCAGAGGCGAGGGGAGGAAAGCGGATCATTGAGGCGAGGGACGTGACAAAACGCTTTGGGGAAAAGATCATCTTTAAGAAGTCTTCTTTCACCATTCTTTCGGGGGAACGGATTGGATTGATTGGTCCCAACGGGTGCGGGAAGACAACGCTGATTCGGAGCCTGCTGGGGGAATTCGATTTGGATGAAGGAAAATTGCATCTAAGTCCATCGGCTAAGGCAGCGGTTCTTCATCAGGATGTATTGGATTTGGAGGAAGAGAAAACGGTATTGGGATTTTTTGATTCGCATGATCGCGAGAGGCGAGGCAAGCTGCAGACCTTGCTTACCAATATGGGTTTTTCCAAGACCATGATGAACCAAAAGCTAGGAAGCTTAAGCTTGGGAGAGAGAACGCGGCTGAAGGTTGCGGAGATGATTGTAAAAGAGAATAACTTGTTGATCTTAGACGAGCCGACCAATCATTTGGACCTACATAGCCGGGAGATGTTGGAAAAAACATTGATGATATATACGGGTACCTTGATTGTGGTGTCCCATGACCGATACTTTCTTGAGAAACTTTGTGAGAAGTTGCTGGTTTTTGAGGATGGTAAGATCCAAAAAATTGAAATGAATTATCGTGAGTATCTGGCACGAACGGAAAAAAACGTGGTAAGGGAGGGCTGTGAGACCGAGGAAAGTCTGAGAATTGAAAATCAGATTGCTGAGGTTTTGTCACGGCTATCTCTGGCCAAGCCTGAGTCAGAAGAATATCGAGCTATGGATGAAGCTTTTCAAAAACTTCTGCGGAAAAAAAGGGAAAGTATTTAAGTCGTTGCAAAGGAGCATGGGGTGGGGTATCGTGTAAGTAGGGGAATTTTGTAAACTTCCTTTAAATGGGGTAAAGTCTGAAACGGAGGATCGATTATGAATACAAATCAATGGTATCGGCTTGATAATGCCGCAAAAATATTTCCAACCATATCGCGAATCGAAAACTCCGCTACCTATCGCTTGGCGATTACGCTAACGGAGGAAATTGATCCTGACTTTTTACAAGAAGCGGTTGATCAAACCTTGACTCGATATCCAACTTTGGCTGTTTGGCTGAGAAGGGGATATTTTTGGTATTTTTTTGAAAACAACGAAAATCAACTTTTGATTGAGAAGGAAACTAGAACTCCTTGCGGCCATATCGATCCCATATTCAATAATGGATACTTGATGAAAGTGTTTTATTATGGAAAGCGAATTTCTGTTGAGACCCACCATTCCCTATCGGATGGTTCGGGAGCTATAGAATTTATTAAAACCCTGACCTACACCTATTTGAAACGTAGCGGAAAAGACGTGGATCCTGGAGATGAAATTCTTTTACCCAATGAAATTCCCAGCCGTTATGAGATGGAGGATAGTTTTCACAAGTATTATCAAGCCTGCGAGAGACAGGCTAAGAAGGAAGAAGACGCCTTTATGATTCAAGGGACCGTGTTCAAACCTTTTGGCAATCATGTTGATACTGGGGTTGTTGATGTGCAGGAGATTCGAAAAATTGCTAAGGATCATGGAGTCACGATTACCACTTTTTTGGTTGCGCGATTGATACGATCCATCTATGAGGAATCGATGCAGTATGGGCTATATACAGAGCCCATTAAAATTGCGGTACCTGTTAATTTGCGCAGTATTTTTCCATCCAAGACCCTGCGAAACTTTTTCTCTGTTGTCCACGTCGTAGTTCGACCCGATGACAGCATGGAGTTTAAGGATATTTTGCAATCAGTTCAAAGACAATTAATCGAAAAAACAAGGAAGGATAGTTTGTATCCGAAAATCGCTGATCATGTAGAATCGGAACGGTTTTTTCTTTCACGGTTTATCCCTTTGGGGTTAAAAAACATGATTTTACGGTTTGCGTATCGCCGATATGGGACTAAAGTGAAGACTGCGACGATTTCAAACTTGGGTCGGATTAGTTTTCCGGATTCAGTCAGTAAATGGGTAGATCGCATGGAAGTGGTGTTTTATCCATCAACGGGCAGTCCTTTGAATTTTGGGATTAGTTCGGTCAACGACAAAATGAGTATATCCATATCCCGCTGTATTGTGGAACCTGGAATTACAAAGAGATTCTTTCGGAGTTTAGTGAAAGAAGACGGTGCTCATGTGATCATTTATTCCAATGAGTGGGAGGCTTTCCATGAAAACTTGTAAACGTTGCAGCGTGGAATTGGATGAGGCCTTAAGTCGTTGTCCCTTGTGTCAGCAACCGGTAGAGGGAGAGGTTATTGGAGAAAGAACCTATCCGCTTTATGGGCAGCGCAATGAAAAGGGAGAATTGATCGAAGATCACGATCATAAGGCGCGTCATCGTAAAAAACGTCTTCAAAACAACTTTATTTTTATCACAATTTTGTTGTTGAGTGTGACTGTTGTGATGAATGCCATGACCTTTAACGGGGACTATTGGGGTGTGTATATTATTAGCTCCGTATTATATCTTTGGTTTTCAGTCAAGCATACGATTCTTTCGAACAATCGTGCTTGTCGCAAGATACTTTTGCAGGCTATGGCTCTATCTGTATTCTTAGCCGTGATTGATGTGATGATTCCAGAGATTCATAGCCTGATTGACTATGGAATCCCATTGGTGTTGGCTGCGTCAGTGGGTGTTGAAGGATTGTTGTTGCATTTTCGAAAGTCGCGTTGGAAGTCCTATGTGAGAGATTTCTTTGTGATGGATTTACTTGGTTATTTGCCGATCCTTTTATTTATTGTTGGGATTATTGATGTCTTGTGGCCGAGTGTAGTTGCGGCCTTGGTGTCGTTTTTAACCTTGTCGAGCCAGTTTGCTTTTTCCTTTAAACGATTTAAGGACGAATTGAGAAGATTGTTGCACCATTAATGATGGAGAAGGAGACATGATGAAGACGATTGGAATGATTGGCGGCATGAGTTGGGAGTCGTCATTGGAGGTTGAGTAATGGCAAAGCGTGAGATTTTGATTCTTGGCAATGAAAAGCTCTATGAAATTAGCAGACCACTTTCTATAGTCGCACGTGAAGAGATGGAGGGTGTTGCTGAGGATTTAGAAGATACCCTAGAGACTTTTCGGCTAGAGAAGGGGTTTGGCCGTGCCATAGCAGCACCGCAGATTGGGGCATCCGTGCGCATGATATTCATGAAACTCGATGAAGTGAAAAAAGTCTTTATCAATCCATGCATGGAAGTCTTGGATGAGGAGACCTTTGAACTCTGGGACGACTGTATGAGTTTTCCGGGGCTCGAAGTGAAGGTCTTGCGATATCGGTCGATTTGTGTGACTTATCGCGATTTGGACTGGAAGATTCAGTCGGAGGTCTTTGAAGGTGATTTATCTGAACTATTTCAGCATGAATTTGATCATTTGAATGGTGTTTTGGCCGTGCAACGAGCCGTCGATATGCAAGCGTTTCGGATGAAATCAGCAGAGTAGGCGTTTTAGTTTGTGTCGCGTTTTCAATAGGGTTTGATGATTTTACGTAAAAAGAAAGTGTAGTTTTGTTGGCGCTTTCTTTTTTGTTACATAAATGGTTGTACAAAACGAATGGTGGATGATGAAGAAGACTTTTGGTCCTAGAAAATCGAAGCGGATAGGCTAAGGAGATCGATATGATTGTACAATTAAAAGAGGTATCAAAAAGCTTTGGTGCGACGAGCGTACTGAGAGAAATGAATATGACGATCGCCAAGGGTGAGAAGATTGGGATCGTTGGCGCTAATGGGGCGGGGAAAACAACGATCTTTCATTTAATTACGGGAAAACTGTCTCATGATTCGGGTCAGGTGATGGCCAATCGAAAACTGAGTTATGGGATAGTCTCGCAGGTGAGCGATGTAAACCCGGAAAACACAGTAGTCGAGGAGTGCCGAATAGCGTTCTTTCGAGCCTTAGAAGCGGAAAAGGAAATGAAGCGTCTTGAACGAGCAATGGCAGACCAAAGAGTCTATTCCGATGAAATTAAGCTTTCTCAGGTTATGGAGCAACATGAAGAGATGCTTGTGACTTACACGGAAGCTGGTGGATTTGAGATGGAAGGTCGAATCATTGGGGTGCTGAGGGGCTTGGGGTTTAAGGAGTCTTGTTGGGAAAATAGAACCGATACCTTAAGTGGTGGAGAAAAAACGAAACTTACCTTGGCAAAGCTTTTGTTGTCACGTCCCGATCTGCTCTTGCTGGATGAACCAACAAATCATCTGGATTTTCGCGCCCTAGCGTGGCTAGAAAATTTCATTCGAGAGTATGAGGGAACCATCGCACTCATTTCTCATGACCGTTACTTTTTAAATGCCTGTGTGAAAATTATCTATGAGATTGAACGAGGGACAGCAATTCGATATGCTGGTAATTACACTTATTTTGTGAAACAGCGAGGCGCAAATCGCGCTCAATACCGCAAACAATATGTCGCGCAGCAACGCGAGATCAAGAGGCTTGAAACCTATGTGGAAAAGAATATCGCGCGGGCTTCTACCTCTCGCATGGCAAAGAGTCGAAGAAAATCTCTAGAAAAAATAGAGCGGTTGGAATCACCCTTAGGGGATCTAAGGAAAATGAGTTTAGCCTTCGAGATGGAAAAGAAATCTCGTGAAAATGTACTTGTCTTTGAGGATGGTGTTATTACGGTAGGGGATGAGGATGTGCGTATTCCCTTGTTGTCAAATGTCAATTTTCATTTGAAGCAAGGCGAACGGATGGCGGTAATTGGAGAAAATGGAATTGGGAAATCAACCCTATTGAAAACCCTAGTGGGAGACCACCCTTTGGATGGCGGGTCATTTACCTGGGGAGAAGATACAGAAGTCGGGTATTACGACCAAGAGCATGTCGCCCTGAATGGAAAAAATACGATATTCGAGGAATTGTTGCAGATGGTTCCCGGTATTTCACTACAAAAGGTGCGAACCCTTCTGGGACAATTGTTGTTTCCTCAGGATGAGGCCTTTAAGAAGATCAGCGCCCTAAGCGGGGGAGAAAAATCCCGTGTTGTTTTGGCGAAGCTGGTATTGAGTCGCGGCAATGTCCTTTTGCTCGATGAACCGACCAACCACTTGGATCTACCGAGCAAGGCGATTCTTGAGAAAGCCCTTCGGGATTACCAGGGAACCCTGCTTTTTGTGTCCCATGATCGATACTTTATCAATCGAGTAGCAACTCGTGTAATGGTTCTAACCAAGTCGGGGATTGAAGTTCATCAGGGGAATTATGATCGATATCTGGAGAAGACTGGGCAAAGCGAGAACAGGGAGAAGAAAAATGGAAAGAGATAAAGGCATTCAAATTAAAGAAATTACCAATGAGAATTTGCATGGAGGGTTATTGAAGGGGTTTGATCGAACCCAAAGTGTTGAAAAAGTTTGGCGCATAATCGATGGGAAAAAGCAGGTTGTAGCCTGCGCTTTTACGGAGTCTTGGAATGAGCGATTGTTAAGGGATATTATTTTTGGCGATTTCGCAGAAGCGATGGAGTTTGGCGGCAAGGTGTTTTTGGCTTATGAAGAGGATCGTTTGCTGGGTTTTGCCACCCTTGGCGGAGAACCCTTGGGGCTTGACGGGGAGTATCTTCAGTTAATTCAATTGCATGTATCTTTTTCTGAGCGGGGGAAAGGCGTCGGCAAGAAATTATTCTTCCGTTGCATGCAAGAAGCAAAAGAGATGGGAGCGAAAAAGGTCTATATTTCCAGCCATTCTTCGGTTGAGACCCAGGCTTTTTACGCAAGTGCAGGTTGTGTGGATGCGAAATGGATCTTTGAAGCACAGGTTGAACACGAGCCTTATGATATTCAATTGGAGTATCCAATTCAATAGGTCGGTGGAATGAAGGCAATGAGGGTTCCGAAAATCGCTTTTTCTAGCGGAAAATTTCCGATAAGATGAATGTAAAGAGAGGTGTGACATGGAACGAAAAAGCTGTCAAATTGCACGCGAAACCAAGGATAAGAACTACGATGGGAAATTCTATTTTGGGGTGAAAACAACGGGGATTTTCTGTCGACCTTCTTGTCCGGCACCCCTTGCAAAGGAAGAAAATGTTGTTTACTTTGATACGGTTTTTGAAGCAATCAACGATGGGTTTCGACCCTGTCTCAGGTGTCGACCTGATTTACAGGTTGAGTATGCGGTTCAGAATATTGACGGTTCATTGTTGGTCAATGATGCATTGAAATTGATCTATGAGGGTTTTTTATTTGAGCACTCTATTAAAGACTTGGCCGAGACACTTTACATTTCTGATCGGCAATTGAGGAAATTATTTGTTGAGCATATTGGGGTTTCTCCTGTGAAGGTTGCAAAATTTCATAAAGCGTTATTTGCTCGAAAACTGTTGCAAAACTCGGATTTGTCGATTACCCGGGTTGCAACGGCGTCGGGTTTTGGTTCGATTCGTCAATTTAATCAGGTGTTTCAAGAGGTATTTGGACGAACGCCTACCATGGCGAGAAGAGGGGTGGATCTGGTGGATGAAGCTGAAGGACCTCGACTATTTTTACCCTATCACCCCCCTTTTGATTTTGCAGGCATGCTCTCTTTCTTCCGAGCGCGTGCGATTGCTGGGATTGAATTAATTGATGAAAAATCCTATCGGCGCACCTTTCGAATTGTAGAGATGGAGGGCATTCTTTCAATCACAGATTGTCCGGAAGCATCTGCTTTGGAAGTGCAAGTTGCGAGCGAAGATATTCGTGTGCTGATGGCGATCTACGGTCGCGTTCGACGCATGTTTGATTTGGATGTGAACTTGCAGGCCATATCGGACCGATTGGGAAAAGATGAAACCTTGCAGCGTGGTATGAAGGATGGAGTGCCACCACGGCTTCCTGTTGCCTTTGATCCTTTTGAGCATACAATTCGTGCGGTGCTGGGTCAGCAAATTACTGTGAAGGCAGCAACAACCTTGGCTGGGCGACTGGCGGCGAGAGCGGGTATGAAGACCGTTGGTTATCCAGAAGGATTGGACTATTTCTTTCCAAGGCCAGAAGAGCTGACTGGCCTAGCACTGGATGGACTTGGAATTACAAACACCAGGCAGCAGACGGTAAAAAATGTAGCAGTCGCTTTGCTTGACGGGGTATTTCATCTGCGGTCCAATCAATCCTTGGATCAATTTCGCAAGGAATTTTCATCGGTAAAAGGGATTGGAGAGTGGACTGTACAGTATGTTGCTATGCGGGGACTTGGCATGGTGAACAGTTTTCCAGCTAAGGATTTGGGGATTATCAAGGCACTAATGACGGGCCAAGAAAAGCCCAAGGAAAAAGAAATTTTAAAGCGAGCGGAGTTGTGGTCGCCATATCGCGCCTATGCTGCGATTTGTTTGTGGAATTCCAATATGAAGAGCCAAGGAGAATAGGATGAAGTACTCAATATGGGAAACGCGGTATTGTCAGATCATTGCTGTAGGAGATGAAGAGGGCTTGGCTATCCTTCACCTAAATACAGGCCAAGGGAAACGTGAGTTTGAGATTTTAGATCAGTGGATTCGGGATGATGCATTTTTTTCAGAAGTCAGAACCCAGGTTGATGAATATATGGAAGGACGACGGACTGTATTTTCTTTAAAGCTGAACCCCCAAGGAACGGAATATCAAAAGAAGGTTTGGCAAGCGCTTAGTGAGATTCCCTATGGGAATTTGGTAACCTACAAGGAAATTGCAAGAGCCATTGGCAATGAAAAGGCATCTAGAGCTGTGGGCATGGCCAATAGTAAGAATCCAATTCCGATTATTGTGCCCTGTCATCGTGTGGTTGGGGCAAATGGGAAACTAACGGGCTTTGCCCATGGTTTAAGAATCAAAGAAGAGTTGATTTTTCACGAAAAGCTAACGGATATTTACAAGCGACTTTTTGATGCATTTGGACCGCAAGACTGGTGGCCGGCGAAAACTGATTTTGAGATGATGATCGGTGCTATTTTGGTGCAAAACACAAACTGGGGCAATGTGGAACAGGCTTTGGCTAACTTGAATGGTCAACTAAATCCCCAACGACTTGAACAATTCTCGTTAGAGGAGATTGCGGAATTTATTCGTCCCAGTGGATTTTACCAGCAGAAGGCGAAGAAAATTAAAGCCTTTCTTCGTTGGTATTCGGGCTATGGATTTCAAGTAGAAAAGGTTCGAACAGTGGATGGAGTGCGCTTGCGTCAAGAGCTGTTAGAGATTCATGGAATTGGTCGGGAAACGGCGGATTGCATGCTGACCTATGCTTTTGAGCAGCCCTCTTTTGTAGTAGATGCTTATGCGAGGCGAATTTTCGAACGCGTGGGGCTACAGATCCCGGATGGATATGATGCATGCAGAGAAAAGGTTGAAAAAGCGATCCCTAGAGACCTTAGGGTATATAATGAATTCCATGCCCTTTTGGTTCAACTTGGGAAAGTGAATTGCAAGAAAAGACCAAATTGTAAGAACTGTCCGATTGGACCAGTATGTTCCTTTAGAAGCGAGGCTTCTGCATAAAGTGCGGAGGTCTTTTTTTTTGAAAGCTATTGGGATTAACACATTGATAAAGATAATACAATCCCAATAAATCGAATTGAAATTTATTTCGAAAATGAAATAATGGCATGAACACTTGAAACAATCTTTCTTTTCGAATACAATAAAACTTGGCACAAATATTGCATTAATGTAACATTGTAAGATGAGAGGAGGGATCCAATGAAGTGCAGCAGTGCGCAAGTTAGTGATTGGATTGAAAGGTTTGCATCCTTTACCGATCCGAATCAGCTGGGATTCACTCGATTTTCCTACACAAAGGAAGATATTGAAGCAAGACGCTTTTTGATTCAAGAAATGAAAAGTCTGAATCTTGAGGTATGGATGGATCATGTTGGCAATATCTTTGGTCGAAGAATGGGAAATGGACGAAAACAAAAGCCGATCGTTGTGGGGTCGCATTTGGATACGGTTCAAAGTGGCGGCAAGTATGATGGAATTTCCGGTGTCATTACGGGGTTGGAAGTGGTTCGCGTGTTGAATGAACATCAAATTCAGCTAGATGCACCCATTGAAGTGATTGCTTATGCGGAAGAAGAAGGCGGCAGATTTGGATCTGCATTTATCGGAAGCAAATGGCTGGCTGGTGAGATTCAACGAAAAGATTTAGAAAATTATTGTGACGGTGAAGGAAATACGATAGCATCTGAATGCTTGAAGCTGGACGTCTTAAATGAGGAAGTGAAACGTTGCCAGCGGCGAGAAATTGATCCACAAGCAACCTTTGAATTACATATTGAGCAGGGACCTATTTTGGAAAGCAAGGGAAATATCCTTGGGGTTGTCGATACGATCACGGGTAGCAGCGCCTATCAAGTGACTATGAAAGGCCAAGCTAATCATGCGGGAACGATTCCAATGGATATGCGAAAAGATGCTTTTGTAGCAGTTTCAGAAATCAGCTTGGCCTTGAATGGTTTGGCGAAAGAACAAGCAATCCATACGGTTGGAACCATTGGGTTTTTAGAAGTGAAGCCCAATGCTTATAATATTATTCCGGGTCACGTGGAGTTTTCCATGGATATCCGCAGTTTAGATCAAACCTGCATGGAGCAGGTGACGATCCGGATGAAAGAGGTAATCAAGCGAGTTGCGGAAGACGGTGGACTAGAATTTACCATCCGCACCAAACATAATCAACCCGTTGTTTCTCTATCGGAACCCTTGGTTTCTGCCCTTTCAGCATCAGCCGAAAAGCGAAACTATAAACATATCGTCATGGGGAGCGGTGCGGGACACGACACATTGGTTATGGCAAGAATGGCACCTAGTGCCATGGTTTTTGTTCCAAGTAAAGCGGGACGGAGTCATTGTCCAGAGGAATTTACGCAGCCGGAAGAGATTGCTAAGGGAAGCGATTTAATCTTGGATGCGATTTTACAAATTCAATCATATTAAAAGGAGGAAAGTATGGCAGAAGAAAATGTGGTAAAAAAACCAGAAGTTGAACAAGTACCTGTTGATGCACCAAAAAAAAGCAAGGTTCCTAATGCGTATGTGATCTTATTTTTTATTTTGATTTTAATGAGTGTATTGACTTACGTTGTACCATCGGGTGAATTTGAACGTGTAATGATGGATAATGGACGGATGGGTGTTTTACCTGGCAGTTTCCATTTGGTAGAAAAAACAGCGGACATGACAGTTTCATTTTGGGACTTATTTAGAGCTATTCCAGTTGGTATGATTCAAGCAGCCAGCGTTATGATGGTTGTATTCTTTGCAGGTGGTATGTTCCAAGTTCTTGGTGCGACGAATGTTATTGAAAACAGCATCGGTATCTCGATCAAAAAGATCGAGGAGCATAATATTTCCAAGCATTGGGCGTTAGTTATTTTGACATTCCTATTCGGCTTCTTTGGAGCTGCAGTTGGATACGAAAACTTGATGCCGTTTGTTCCCCTAGGAGTTATGGTTGCTTTAGGATTTGGTTATGACTTGATGGTTGGTGCCGCAGTTGTTATTGGCGGACTTTCTGTTGGTTTCGCAACATCTCCAATCAACCCATATACAGTTGGTACGGCGCATGCGATTGCCGATCTTCCAACGTTTTCTGGTATGGGTCTTCGTACAGCATATTGCTTGACAGCCTTGGTATTCATGGCACATCATACAATCCGTTACGTAAAGAAAATTGAGAAAAACCCAAATAAAAGTATGGTATTAGGGATTTCTACAGAAGGCTTAGACGTTGATCATGACAAGTTTAATTCTTATAGCTTGGATGGAAAAGGCAAATTAATTCTAGGTATCTTCTTATCATTTATCGTTGTTGTTGTATTTGGTGTTATCAAATACAAATGGTATTTGAATGAGATCTCGGCTTTGTTCATCCTTTATGCAGTGATTATTGGTTTGGTTGCTCGATTTAGTTCAGACAGAATCGTAAAAGAATTTATCACAGGTGCTGGAAACATCGCCGGTGGTGCATTGATCGTTGGTTTCGCTCGTGCGATCCAGGTTATTTTGACGCAAGGTAAAATCGGCGATACGATTATTAACAACTTGTCTGCACCACTTCACAACTTCTCACCTACGATTTCAGCGATTTTGATGACTTTGGTGCAAGGGGTTATTAACTTCTTTATTCCATCTGGCTCTGGCCAGGCGATGGCAACAATGCCGATTATGATTCCATTGGCAGACTTGATCGGTGTAAACCGTCAGGTTGCTATCCTTGCTTTCCAAGTAGGCGATGGCTTGATCAACATGATCGTTCCAACCTTGGGCGGTTTGTTGGCGATGTTGGCATTGGCGCGTGTACCGTTTGACAAGTGGTTTAAATTTATCTTGCCACTAGTTATGAAATTATTTGTTGTTGGTTGGATCTTCATTGCAATTGCAACGGCGATCAACTGGCAGTAAGAAAACAGAAAATATAAAAGCGCTTCTTCCGAATTGAATTTGGAAAAAGCGCTTTTTTGATTGTTTATTTTGCGTTTAACTTTTCAAGCCCGATTGGGGTGAGCGTGCAGCCAATGGGACCGCTGCCGTATTCAATCCAGTCTCTTTCTTTCAATTTTTCTAGAATGGAGCGGACCTCCACTTCGGAAATGTGATAGTAGAGCCGATTGAAGGCTTCGTTTATATTTCTTCTTCCAGTTCGGTTTCCTTGACTTTTCAGATAGTCAATGGTGTCTAAGATATAGTAGTCTTGTGAGCGTTGACTCTTGGATTTGACAGGAAAGTCAAGAAACTCCCGCTTTTTCAAATAGGAAGGTAGACTTCTTGGGATAAATGTTCCATCTGAGACGGCGATCAGATATTCTATAACATTATTCAACTCCCGAACGTTTCCTGGCCATTCATAGCTCATGCAGAATTGTAAGAATAACTTTGAATATTGATGCTGGCCACGTTTAAAGTCTGGATATCCCTGAATGAGTTTGGGTATGTCAGCACGTCGTTCTCGCAGGGGAGGCGCATCAATCTGAAAAACATTAAGGCGATAAAAAAGATCTTTTCGAAAGTTTCCGGCCTCTGCCATGGCAAATAGATCTTGATTGGTCGCCGCAATAATGCGAGTATCGATCTTGATGATTGAGTCGCCGCCAAGGCGGATAATTTCTTTTTCTTGCAGTACACGAAGGAGTCGAGCCTGCAGTTTCAAGGGAAGCTCTCCAATCTCGTCTAGAAACAAGGTGCCGTGATGGGCGTTTTCGAAGAAGCCGATTTTGCCCCCTTTTTTTGCTCCGGTAAAGGCGCCTTCTTCGTAACCAAATAATTCGGATTCGAGAAGAGACTCGGGGAGGGCGGCACAATTGATCGCAATAAAGGGTTCGTTTCTTCGTTCGGAGTAATTGTGGATCGAGCCGGCAAAAATTTCTTTCCCTGTTCCAGATTCACCATTAATTAGAATGGATGCATCTGCGTTGGCAATTCGCTTGCAAATTTCAATCCGCTCAGCAATTCGTGGATCTGTTCCGATGAGTGATTCAAATGTATAGCGGGAATAATGTCCTTTCCCTATGATTTTTTGATAAATCTTTTGTTGAATTTCAACGACCTCTTTATAGTTTTTAACAAGTATAATACGGCCATAGTGGTTGGAGTCGATCGAAATATTTTTAATGGAAATAATCAATTTTTTGTTGTTAAAGAGGAGAAGCTCATTTTCGATTTCAGGAATTGATTGAAAAAGTTGTAAGCTTGGAAATTCATGGATCATATCTTTAAGTTCCAACTTCTCAAATTGCTTGATGTGGTTGTCGAACATGGAATTAGCCATAGAGTTGACCATATTAATTTGATTATTTTCGTCAATTACAATGACACCTGTGCTTAGTTCATTTAAAAGAAGCTGCCACTTTGAGGATAATATTCGTTTGTTTTCAAGGGTAGAATTCAATCCTTTCCACATATTGGGAATTCTTGTGGAATACTTTAATAGAAGGCGTTCTCCCTCGTCCTCGCTGATGTCAAGGATGGAGACGATATCTAAGACTGTATTAATATCAAAAATTCGGCTGCCAATAATGATATGAGGGGCATCGATATGAGAGATGAAATCATAGTCTATATGAGCGATGACATAGTCGATGGGTTCCGTCGGTTCCTTGGAACCGATGGTATAGGGAATCAATTGCAAATGATTGAGCCCCAATTGATACATGGTTGCTAGCGTTTCATTTGCCATGAAGCTGTTGATGTTGCAGACCAAACAACGGCTATTTTCTGGAAGGGCTTCGAGTAAACGCATGGCGTCTTTAGATAAGGTGCGTTTCATCATCAAGACCGGCGAATCGCTTTTAATCTTAGGCATAAATTCAATCAAAATACTGGGATCTGTATAGAGGACCAAATCTGACTCGTAAATAAAAGGGAGAGGTTTGACTTCTGTTGTTACATACCGGACTTCCAACAGTTCACCAAATATGGATTCAAGTTCAGCTTTGAAAAACTTGGCGATCATTTCATCGACCGTAAGGACCTTGACTTTTCGTTTGAGCATTTAATTTCCTCCACGTATAATTTACTGGGATAATTTCTTTTAGGTTATGTGATATTCCCCACTAATGCAAGAAAATTGACAAATTGATTCCCGATGATAGGATGATTATATTGGTAATAAAAATAATTAGAAGGGAGGTGGCTGATATGGATTTGGGATTTCAAGCAGTAACGCAGGAAAACTGGGAAGAGTGTATCGATATGGAGGTTCTTAAGGAACAAAGAGAATTTGTGGCTTCGAATGCTTACTCTCTGGTTCAAGCGCAATATATGGAAGGGCTATATCCCCTATGTATTTATGATGGTGACCAGATGGTAGGCTTTTTGATGTGGGAAGAAGATAAAGAAGACCAAGACTTGGGTATGTGTCGGCTGATGATTGACAAAAAATTCCAAAAAAGAGGATATGGTCGTGCTGCTGTGATTAAGTTGATGGATTTGGTTCGAGAAAAATATGGACATGTTCCGTTCTATACAAGTTTTGAATCGGAAAATACGGTGGCGGGTAAATTGTATATGGATTTAGGATTTACAAAAACGGGAGACTTGATCGGTGATGAAATTGTATTAATGGCACAACTGTAAAGTTTGATGAGAAGAAGCAAAAAGAATGGACATCCTGTTATGGGTGTCCATTCTTTTTATTTCTTTAGCAACGATTCGATTTCCTTTTTCTGTTCTTTGTGAGGCAAATTGCACTGCGTCATACCTAAATGAACGCTAGGTTTTGTTTTGCCATGGTAGTCACTGCCAAAAGTAACCATCAGGTTATATTTTCTAGCAAGGGTATAGAGGGCTAAAATTTCTTGTGGAGAGTGATAAGAGGAAAAGACTTCAAGTCCTTCAGCGCCTAGTTGGATCAACTCCTCTAGATTGGGCTCAATATCAGTAAATGTTTTTTCTGGATGAGCAATAACGGGGATTCCACCTGTTCTTTTCACCAAATCAACAGCATCCTCAAAGGATATAAATTCAATGGGCACGTAGCAGGGTTTTCCATTAGAAAAGTAATCCCAATAGAAATTCACATAGGGATTATCACTTCTTGAGCCTCCCGTCATATAGGGGTGTAAAAGTGGATAGTCTCGGGCATTTTCGCTGTTCAATAGGTACTCTGCAATCTCTTCTGGAATGATGATGTCCTTTCCCTCGAAATTATCTATGGAGAGAGGTAGACCCAAGGCTTGTGTTTTTTTCACCCGAAGTGCCGATGCATGACCTTCTTGCCTATATACAGATTCGGTTAATGCCTCGTAGGCAGGATCTGTATGGTCGATATTGTAACCTAGGAGATGAACATTGATCCCATGAAAATCACAATCAATTTCAATGGCGGGAATGAGTTCAATACCAGCTTGTTTTGCCAGGGATAAGGCTTTTGGAATGGCGCCTACACTATTGTGATCGGCTATGGCCATCGTAGAAAGTCCTGCTTCTTTTGCCTGTTGAATGAGCTCTACTTCAGTGAATTCACCGTCTAGACTATGATGACTATGGATATGAAGATCGATTTGATTCATGATTGTACCTCCAATTGGATGGTTTGTGCTTGGAGTGCTTCCGTGATGAAGAAGATGACAACCAAGCAAGTCGTTAAGAAATAGGGCAATATGGCTAGACTTGTTGCCTTGACGACGAGACCAAGGGCTGGCGGCAAGATTGCGCTACCCAGATATCCGGCAGCCATTTGATAACCAATAATGGATTGTGACCGTTGAGCGCCGAATCGTTTGGGGGTTTCATGGAGCATGGCTGGAAAAATAGGAGACAGTCCCAGTCCAATAAGTACCATGGCACCTGCTAATAAAAAGTTCGGAATGGGAAAGGCGAGTAGAATAGTTCCAGATAAAGCGATCAGAACGCCAAAACGAATCATTTGTGAATTCGAAAGTCGAAAGGAGGCGAATCCGGAAATAAATCGCCCAAGCGTGATGCCTCCATAGTAGGCGGAAACCCAGCCTGCTGCTTGATGAATGGAAAATCCGCGAATTTGAGTCAAATAGCTGCTACCCCAAAGTCCGACTGATACTTCAACTGCACAGTACAGTAAGAATGTAAGCAAGGCGAATGAAAGGCCGGGAGTGGATCGAATCGTCTTTGACGAAGGTGTGTCTGTGCCGCTTGTGACGGGTTGAGCTTGTTCTTTTTGGTGCCGACGCCATAAGGGTAGACTGATCAGTAAAAGCAGGGACAGTCCTAATTGAAGGACTCCGATCTGCCAATAACCATCGCGCCATGATCCGGTTTGCTGAAGGACATTTGCCATTACAAGGGGACCTAGGGTTGCACCCACGCCCCAAAAAGAGTGAAGCCAATTCATATGATGCGCCTGAAAATGAAGGGCTACATAATTGTTAA
Source organism: Gottschalkiaceae bacterium SANA (assembly GCA_036323355.1). Classification (GTDB taxonomy): domain Bacteria; phylum Bacillota; class Clostridia; order Tissierellales; family GPF-1; genus GPF-1. The sequence continues at coordinate 285,184 of AP028876.1, forward strand.
GGGCTGCATCCACGGATCCGCCGCCAAAGCCAAGGGGGATCGCAAGCAGAAGTAACCACCCGAAGGAGAAACTCTGAGAAATGCCAAGGAGCGCTATACTTGTTGTGAAGCAGCTGAAAAGGGTGATCTTCCCGGTGCCAAATTTTCGAATGAGAATACCACTAAACAAACTTGAAAGAATGGTACTGCCTGTAAGAAGAATGGCAGCAAGACCAAGAGCATCAAGGGGAAGATTCCAATCACCCTGCATGGCAGGCCATGCGACACCCAGCAAGGCGTCGGGTAAGCCGAGGCTGATAAAGGCTAAATAAATGATGAACAATAAAAGAATGGTAATCAAAGTAGACTCCTTAATTGGTTATATGCGTTCAATAATCTTGATACTGCAGGATAGTTTATCCAACGCAAGCATGGTCAGTCCATAGAGGTAGTTCTCATGAATATCGGTTTCAAAAACAAGGGCAGGACGATGACTAGCATCAACGGATTTTCGAAGTTTAAATTGGATTTGTTCTTTCATCTCTGGTGTAAATCCAAGACCTGATAGAATAATGGTGGTGGGATTAATAATACAATTGATAGATTGTAGGGTTCGATCGACAAAGTTTGAAAACTGATCAAGGTCTTTTTGCAATTGGCCTTGCTCCTTGAATGGGATACCCAAAGGAAGAAAGGAAATTTCTCCAGCAAAATGTTGCGCCCCATGTAGAATTTGACCATGAACAATGAGACCGGATCCGGCGTTTCCGAGTTTTGGATAATAGAGATAGGCGATATGTTCTTTCGTTGATAAATTATTCCGCTTGTGATAGCCCATAGCTGTGGCATTCACGTCATTTTCTGCGATGACTTGAATGGGATATCGCTCTTCTAGAAGTTCTATGATTGGAGTATTCGCCAGCTGCGGAAAGTCGCAATGGCCTACACTTCCATAGTGTATGATGGCGGGTAAACCCAAACTGACAACCTTGATATTTGGATAATTTTCCAGAAGCATGGAGATTGCTGCTTGAATTTCTCTGATGCTAATGTCATCGAAGTTTAGGGTTGTTTCAAAGATGGGCACGCCAAGTAAATTGGAAACTGAGCAGGACAAGGTGACCTGATTCTCTTCTTTTCGTGCGTAAATGCAAGCAACCGACGAGTAGTTTTCATTAAACATGTAGAGCTTTGCGGGCCGTCCGCCAGTGGATTCGTTGAGGGAAATTTCCATGACTTCTTGGCTTTCAAGCAGATCTTTTAAAATGTTCCCACAGGTGGATACACTTAAACCTGATTGCTTGGCGAGATCGGGTTTCGTGCAGTATTTTTCTCGTTTGAGTACCGATTTAAGTAATTCAGTATTCAGTTGTTTGACTTGCATGGAGTTGATTGGGTTGTGCTTCATGGCTTTACCTACTTTCGTCAATGGTTATCGTAAGTCCTATTTTAACTGTAAAGTGAAAACTTGTCAAATGAGATTATGCAAGTCATCAATCCACCGGTTGAAGGTTTGCATGTATAGCGTAAAAAAAGCCGAACGAATTCGTTCGGCTTGCTTTATTGAAAAATACTCAAATTAAGTTCTTCTGATAGTTGTGAGAGAAGTTTGACGCCGGCAGCGCTATTGCCTTTTTCATCAAGAGCAGGCCCTAGGGTGCCAATGCCGTATCGTCCGGGTACGACGGAAAGAATGCCACCACCCACCCCGCTTTTGGAAGGAATACCAACGGTTAGCGCAAATTGTCCAGAAGAATCGTACATGCCACAGGTAGTCATAATGGACTTTGTCATTTTCGCAGTTTTCTCTGAGAATAAACGCTCGCCGGTTTCTGCAATCACGCCGTTATTGGCAAGGACCTGGGCAATGCGGGCTAAATCCTTGACGTGAACCTCTAATGAACACATCTGAAAGTAGGTGTCCAAAACGATTTCAACGGAGGCATCAAAGGAATGCACACCTTTTTGAAAATACGCCAGTGCTCGGTTGATGTCCCCGGTTCGCTTCTCTGATGCATATACATCTTGATTAACGTGAATCGAGTCGTTTCGTGCCAGCTTTCTTAAAAATCCAGATAACTTTCGGAATGTGCCCTTCCCTTCATGTTCGGCAACATATGCGATGGTTGCAATTGCGCCAGCATTGATCAAGGGGTTGAGAGGCTTTCCATGATTTCGTGTTTCCAATTTAATTATGGAGTTAAAGGCATCGGCGGTTTGTTCCATACCAATCCTTGTGAAGATGTTTTCTCCATAGTATTCCAAGGCATATAGAAGTGTAATTACTTTTGAGACACTTTGAATGGTAAATGAGGTCTTGAAATCACCCGCTTGAGTACAATTCCCGGTGTGATCACAAATGCAAATTGCCAGGGTGCTTGGATTGGCTTTAGCCAATTCGGGAATGTAATTGGCAAGAGTACCGTCTTTGGTATGGGAGCGGTTTGCTTCCACAATACGAGATAAAGTTTCTTTCATGTCCAGCCTCCTGAAAAGGTTTTCTTAATCTGATTATATGAGTTGAATTAGAAGAGAGCAAGTTGTTTTTATAGAATTAGAAATATTAGTTGTATCATTTAAAGATATATCATATAATGATATAAAGGGGTGATGAAATGGCAAGAGGAAAATCCTTGGACGACAACCAGTTAACAGATTCTATGTATTATATATTACTGAGTTTAATTGAGCCTTTGCATGGATATGGGATCAAGCAGAAAATTTCTGATCTTTCAGCTGGAAAAATTGAAATTGGTCCAGCGAGTTTATATACGATATTAAAGAAATTAGTTACACGGGATTTAATTGTATTGTTGGACGACCTTGAAAATCGAAAAAAAACCTATCAGATTTCAGATAGTGGGAAGGCTTTGCTGAAACAGGATATTGAGCGCCGCATTCAAATGGCGGAAATTGGGAAAAGTATTTTGAATGACTTGTAAGGGAGAGCGAAAAATGAAAGAAAATGTACGTTATTTATGGAATTGGGGATTGGCCTTTGATGAAAAACGGCTCTTAAATCGATTAGAAGACCTTGCAGAGCAAGGTTGGCTGCTAGATGGCATGTCAACTCTGCGTTATCGCTTACGCAAGGGAGAACCGCAAGCTTTGCATTTTTCGATGGATTACAGGAAACTGAAAGCCGAGGAAGAGGCGGAGTATTTTGCAGTCTTTGCTCAAGCAGGATGGGATCATGTCTGCAGTTTGCAAGGCATTCATTTTTTCTGCGCAAACCGGGACGCAGTTGCCATACATACGGATCGAGTAACGGAAATGGAAAAATACAGTGACTATTTAAAAAGTAGTTCTAGAACGATGGTGATTTCAGCGGTTTGCTTTGTTCTTTTTTTCATGCTAGGCGAGATCAAGGCATTGTCTTTTTTAGGACGTGGTGAGAACTGGGCGATCGTAATTGCATTGGCAGCTTCAGCAGCGATTTTTGTACCGTCGTTAATGATGGTATTTGCATATAAAAGTTACATGCGCAAGATTGAAGCGGAGAAAAATTGATGATTGATCAAATTTTACAGTGTATGGCAATGGCGCAATCGGAACCGGAAATTCAGCGAATTCAAACGAGACATCGCATTCGCTTAGCGGAGATTTGGGGAATTGAAGAGGGGGACCGCATTCTAGAGATTGGTTGCGGACAAGGCGATACAACTGCAGTGCTTGCTTATCTAGTTGGAGAATCGGGTTTTGTTCATGGTATTGACCTTGCTGACCCCGATTATGGAAGTCCTGTTTCTGTGGGTGAGTCGGCAAAGTTTTTAATGAAATCATCTTTGGGTTCGAGAATCCAGATGGATTTCAACTTTGATTTTCTTCAAGAAGAAGCACCATTAGAAGCGGAAGGGTATGACCTTGTTGTTCTTTCTCATGCTTCCTGGTATCTGAAATCTCAGGATCAATTACTTGAAATTCTTAAAAAGGCGAGGAGAATTGCGGATCGAATTTGTTTTGCAGAAGCGGATCTTCGGATTGATCGATTGGACCAGGTGCCACATATGCTGGCGGTATTAATTCAGGCACAGGTGGAAGTTTTCAAGACAAACAGCAGGTCAAATATTCGAACCTTGGTTGGACATGAAGATACCATTCAATTGTTGGAGCGTGCCGGTTGGCATATTGTTGAGGAAGATCGAATAGAAGAACCTGACTTGCAGGATGGAGAGTGGGAGATTCAATATACCCTTCATGAAGTGATGCAGGAAGTGACCTGTATGGAAGGTCTACCTGAAAAATGGGGAGATTTGATGCGATCCATGGGGGAATTGCTAGGGAATTTTGAAGGCAAGGAGATGGCTGCACCCTTGGGAAGTTTTATAATAATTGGGGAATAGTTAGAAATAGGCATAAGGAAAAAGGGTTGTACCCGATGATTGAATTCATCTGGTACAACCCTTTTATTATTCTACTGGATCTATCAGTTGACCGTGGGACAATTCTTTCACTTCAAATTCGATACCAAATTTTCTTTCAACACCCATCAGGAAGTTGATTTCATGTTCGGCAACCATGGAGATGGCTGTTCCGTGTTTACCAGCTCTTCCAGTACGTCCAGCACGATGAATGTATTCGTTGACCTCGGCTGGTAAATCTAGATTGATGACATGGGTAAGCTCCGGCAAGTCTAAACCCCTTGCAAGCAGATCAGAGGCAATCAATACCGTGGATTTTCCACTCCGAAAAGCATCCAGAGCCGCTTTTCTTTGTACCTTTGTTGCATTACCGAAGATGCCTTCTGCTTTAATATGGTGGTGATTGAGTTTATCGACGACTTCTTGGATCAACTCGTTTCGGTTGATAAAAACCAAAGCTTTCTTTGGTTGCACGGCATGTAATAATTTACGCAGTGTGTCGATTTTTTTTCTTCTCTCAATAACGAGACAAAAATGTTCGATATTTAAATCGGGCACTTCTGCAGATAAGTCGATCAGGGTTGGCTCTTTCATTAATGCGATTGCCCGTGCCTGTGTTGTTGGATGCAACGAGGCTGAAAAGGCCAATAGTTGTCGGTCACGTAGGGTGGTTTTGATAATCGCTTGAACGGTTTTTAGATTGCTGTCAGCAAGCAATTTATCTGCTTCGTCAATTACGATGGTTTTGACCTGATGAGCTTTGAGTTTCTTCATCTGAATCAATTCCAAGACACGGCCCGGGGTACCAACGATAATTTGCGGCTTTGCTTTCAAGGCCTCAAGTTGTCGCTTGATATTAACGTTGCCAACAATGGTGGTGGATCGGATCGGAAGATCAGCGTTCTTTGCAAGCCGTTTGATGACGGCATTAATTTGAACCACCAATTCATGTGTGGGTGCAAGTATCAATGTATGCAAGTCTTTTGAAGTTTCATCGATTCTAGCAAAGGCAGGCAAAAGATAGGCGAGGGTTTTCCCGCTTCCTGTTGCAGCTGTTGCCAGTAAGTCGAGGTTTTGAAGGGCAACGGGGATCGCTGCCTTCTGAACCGATGTTGGTTCAGTAATATTTTCTTTATGTAATCCTTCGATGAGGGTTTCTTTGATTTTAAATGCATGAAATGTTTTCAAAGCAAGGTTCTCCTTTATAATTTGCCATCATCTAACCATATAAGGTATAGAAGATTTTGTCAAAGGAAGTTTTTGACTGTTTCGACGATTCATAGGATCATGATAAACTAAGCGTGAGGAGTGATGTGTAAGAAATGTGGATGAGTGATAGGGAATCGAAGAATAATGTGGACAATTGATTTGCTGAAAGTGAATAAGATTTGTAAATTTGAGGAGGCGTATGAATGAGTGAGAAAGAGATTGAATATTGGATTCAACCCGAGCAAGAAGAGAATTATAGTGAGGTGGAAGCCTTGGTCAAGGAAGCCTTTATGGGCTTGGAGAATGGCAACCCCATGGAGCCCGTCTTGGTAAAAAAATTACGGAAGGGAGACTCCTTTGTGCCAGGCTTGTCATTGATTGCCCATGACGGGGAGAAAATCCTTGGCCATATTCTTTTGACAAGGATTCGTATTGTTGGGCCGGATAAGGAGATTCTGTCCCTAGCCATGGCTCCGGTTTCAGTCTTGCCAGACATGCAAAATCAGGGAATCGGTGGAGAACTGATTCGCGTTTCCATTGAGATGGCGAAGGCAATGGAATACGGATCAATCATCGTATTGGGTCATCCTGAGTATTATCCGCGCTTTGGTTTTCAATCGACAGAGAAATGGCAAATTCGAGCTTCATTTGAGGTGCCGGCCGAGGCTTTGATGGGACTGGAGTTGGAAAAGGGAGCCTTAGCGGGGTCTTCCATGGGGATCATTGAGTATCCTGCGGTATTTTTTGAAGAAAAGTAGTGAGCTACCTTGGATAAATGATCATCATAGTTGGAAACATCCATTGTATGGGTTTGAAGTGGATCAGATGAACGGTTTCCATAAGGGAGAGCATTTTGTCGACAAAGCAAACCAGAAAAGATTCCTTGTATCGAGGGAGTCTAGGTTGCATGGGCCACATATGTTTTAAGATAATATCTTTTTCTATTGGAGTCAGAGAAAAGCGTAGTTGTGCATTCGCAAGGGAAGAGCGTGCATGGGTAAAACCATGAAGTCCCTTGCGATTTTCTTTTTTATGCCAGTCATAGAGGTAAAAATCGTGAAGAAGCCCACCTCGAGCAACTGCATGTTTATCTAATTTCCAACGACTCGCTAGGCGATAGCTATAATAGGAAACAGAAAGGCTATGTTGGAAACAGGTGATGGATCCGTGGTGGATATACAGTTCCATGGATTGCACATCGGGATGATCTAACAGTTCTTGAATCGCGAGCAAATGAGTGGGATCATAGTGATCGTCGATTTTTAATTTCGCTTTTAAGGTTGTTGATTTTCTCATCAAAGATCCTCCGAATTTCTCTGTTCTTCACTTGATTATTGAGTTGGCGCAAGGAAGGGAATGCTCTGAAAAATCGTTTGTGCTCCATAAGTTTATTGATATAAAAGTCCAAAGGGTACTCGGCATGCTGAAAGATGACGCGACGAAGATCAACGAGATCTGCAATCGTCTTGCTAGTATCGATAATAAAGTACGCTAGCAAAAGCAGGGTTACTGATTCCCAACTTTGTGGCATGATTTGGGCGGTTAATTGGTTGAATATTGGTTGAATCGCCTGCATAAAGGCATAAGCGAGAAATCCCCAAAGAACTGAGAATCGCAAACAGATATAGCCATGAAGGTTGAAGGGCTCCTGGCTATAGTCCCACCATTTTTTTTGAAAGATGTTTTCCAGTACGGACCCAGTTGCGTATTCTAGCAGAGTGACAAGAATGATAGAAAATAGAATTCCTCCTAAAGTCGTTGTTAGTGTAGAGGATGAAACCTGTTCAAGGCGGATAAATACTTGTTCAACCAGTAATCCGCCGAGTCCATAAATTGGGCAGAATGGTCCTTTGAGAAAACCTCGATTTACAAATTCATGTTGTTTTTGTGTAGCGTAAAGTGTTTCCATCATCCAGCCTAAGAAGGCGTAGAAGGCAAATGGGATCGTGATAAGTTGTAATAGAGTCATGTTGATATCCTTTCAATATTAATCGTATAGAGCAAGGTGAGGGAAAATTGGATCGCTCGCTATCTTTTCTGGGGAAATAAACTTTTCCGGCAGGGCAAGCATAAATGAATAATGAAGGCTTTCTATTTGAGAGAGACCATCATTTTTTACGATATTTTTAATTCCTTTTATATAGGGTCTTAAGCCTTCAATAGTTGTTTGAATTTTTTTGTGGGCTTCGGGAGAAAGAGTAAATTCACCTCGCGTTACCATCAGCCAGAATTCCATAAAAAGTCGGAAGAGTTTTTTGAAGCCAATTTTTTGTTCGATGGATTGATGGATCACTTTTGCTTGTTCTACAGATAATATGGATTTTGAATCTGAACTGTCAAGAATGGTTTCGTTGATGATAGCAATCAGATACAGAATAGTTTCTTCAAAAACAGCATCTTTATTTTTAAAATAGCTGTAGAAGGTCGTCCGCTTTAGATTAGATCGTTGCGCGATATCGGACAACTTTGTTTGGTAATAGCCTTTTTCTACAAAAACTTGAAAAGCATTTTGAATCAGTTCTTTTTGTACTTTAGCGAAATTAATTATCTTTGGCATGTTTCCTCCTTTTTTTGACACCACTGTCAATAACAGTGTAGTTTTTTTCGACACTGACGTCAATAAACAAAGTATAAACAAGTTGTATTTGAAATCATTTCTGCTTCTTTGCGGTAATCGCATATGATAAACTAAGAAAAAGGATTTGGAGGAAATGTGATGAGAGAGATGAGAAGAAATAATCGACAGATGACACAGGCAGAGGCTGAATTGATGCTAGAAAATGGAGAATATGGTTTTTTGGCTGTGATGGGAGATGAGGATTATCCTTACGCAGTGCCTCTTAGCTATGCGTATGAAAATGGAGTTATTTATTTTCATAGTGCTAAGGAAGGCCATAAACTTGATGGGATGCGAGGGCATTCGAAGGTTTCATTTTCAGTTGTTGGAAAGACTGAGGTCTTGCCTGGAAAATTTTCAACCAAATATGAAAGTGTTATTGTGTTCGGCCAAGCTGTTGAAATAGAAGGGGAAGAGAAACGAATTGGCTTGATGGCTTTGATTGGGAAATACGCTCCGGATTTCTTGGAAAAGGGAGGGCAATATGTGAACCATTCCGGGAAAGATACGATCGTTGTAAAAATCATAATTGATCACATGACAGGGAAGGCACGTCGATAAAGCAAGACCACCATTTTTTGAAATTTGGTGGTTCTTTTGTCTTTCAAGAGATATGAAATGAAAAAAAGAATGATATAATTGACAGAAGTCGAAAATAAAGGAGCAGAAGATGCAGGCCGCTACCCTTGGAGGAATACTCCTAATTTCAGCAATCGTTTTATTTGTTTTGGCTTTATTCAGTTTCTTTCGAAGACGGATTTCTGGTGCATCGGCATTCTCTTTTTTACTTATGGCCATGGTCATTCATTCAGTGGGTTATGCTTTTGAATTAATGAGTCAAACCAAGATTGAGATGATGACTTGGTTACGATTTGAGTACATTGGAATTGCATTTTTTCCCTTTCTTATTTTCGTATTTGCGAGTCAATATATCGATGAGAAGAAAATTGCAAACCCTTGGATGAAAACAATGGTCTTTGTCATGAATTTCATCACCTTTTTATTGGTTGTTACCAATGATCAACATAATCTTTATTACCAAAGCATAGATGTTGTGGAGTCCTATGGCATGCAGGTGCTCTCTCTTTCAAGAGGAATTTTGGGAAATGTGCAACATCTAACGGGTGTGTTGGCTTTAGTGTATGCAATTGTCGGTATGGCAAAAAAGGCGCATCATTCGATTGGGAACTATAAGACGAAGGCGCGATGCATGATGTTTGGGATGATGGTGCCCTTGTTTGTATATCTGATCTATGCGTCGGGAATGGGTCCAATTGCGATTGATATAGCGCCCTTTTCATATGTTTTGATGGGTGTCTTAATTGGCGTCGGTTTGTTTCACTTTGATATTTTGATGATGACGCCGGTAACCTATCAAATGATTTTTGAATCGATTGACGAAGGTGTATTGGTTGTGGATCGAAATGGATTAGTAATTCGATCAAATGAAGCAACAAAAGGCTTTTTCCCTTCACTCCAGCTCTTGAAAGACGGTAGTGAGGTCACGGCTGTTACGGAGTTAAGAAATTTTGATTTCGAGGAAGACCAGAGTCAGATAGAAGTAGGATCGAAAATATTGGATGCCAAGAGGATTCGAACGGGTAATCAGAGAGGGCTGATTTATGTCTTTAAGGATGTGACAAGGGCGGAAATCAGCAAAAGAAAGTTAGAGATTATGGCGACAGTCGATCCCCTAACTGGGATTCAGAATCGACGCGTTTTTATGGAAAAACTTAAGGATGCGCCAGCAGGTGTCTTTTCGATCTTAGACCTGGATCACTTTAAAGAGATTAACGACCAGAAGGGGCATCAAGAAGGAGACCGGATCTTGCGTGTATTTGCACAGGCCTTGCGGGAACACTATTCGTTTCAACAAGTCTGTCGATATGGGGGAGAGGAATTTGCGATTTTCTATCCAAATGAAGGGTTAAAAGCTGCGTATCAATCTTTAGAAGATTTTCGACTGTATTGTATACAAGAAGGTCTTGGGGTTGCATTCTCCGCAGGTATGGCAGAATATTGCTGTGACCATATTAATCAGGCGATCGTCGAGGCTGATGAAAAGCTGTATCAGGCTAAAGAATCTGGACGAAATCGGATTCAAATTTAAAGGTTATGTAAAGAATTGGACAGTTAAGAGGGATGTAAAGAATTTTCGGTATAATGGGAAAAAGACCGGAAAGGAAAAACAATGAAAAAATCATGTGTTGTAATGGCAATTGGAATCATGGCATGCGGAATATTATATGGGATTGAACAGGGAATCCATGTTGATTATTTGACTCAAAGTCTAGTAAAAATCTTTTTGTTTCTGGTCATTCCCCTAGGATTTATTCGGGCAGAACGTGAGGAACGGAATATGACTGTCAACCGTCAGCGGGGGGCTAGAAAGAATGGATGGTGGCATGCAATTTTGCTGGGTATTTTTTCCTTTGCTGCAGTATTGGGCGGTTACTATTTGTTGCGCTCATTCATCGATTTTCCGCATATTGTAGAAGATTTGCAAACGCGACTGAAGGTATCGCAAATGAACTACTTGCTGATTGGAGCCTATGTGGTTTTTTTCAATTCATTCTTAGAAGAAGTGTTCTTTCGAGGATTTATTTTTGCCAGACTCTATCGAAATGGACAGCGAGTGTGGGCATATCTTTTGTCATCGCTACTCTTTGCTTTATATCACATTTCAATTTTTAAAACCTGGTTTACTTGGCCCATGATGGTCTTAGCCTTATGTGGATTGGCAATCGGCGGACTGATTTTTTGCTGGTTGAATCGGAAGACGCTTAGAATCTATCACTCCTGGATTGCTCATATTTTCGCTGATCTTGCCATTATTTGGATTGGATATACCTTGTTCTTTTGACTCCGTGAGGGGTCTTTTTTATACGGTATACGTGCAAGCATCAACCCTAGCTTGAAGGCTTGCACTTGTTTTTTTATTTATGAGGAATAAGAAACCGTAAGGATATTGGCGAGTGTATGGATAAAATGGGGCATTTTATGTCTAGATATTGTATTTACTCTCTTCTCATGGAACAATAGAGGTAACTAAACTGGAAGAGTGGGCAGGAAATGGAACACGAAATATATTTGTCAGAAGAAGGCGCAATTTCATATGTGAAAAAAAACACCTCAATTTTTGGTGATCAAGAGATTTTACACGCAACAGTTTTGGCTGGAGACAGCATGGAAGTGGATGGGAATGCCAATCGAATCCTACGGGTGCATTCTGAGTCATCTGAGCAGTCGGTGATCGTCAAACAAGTTTTGCCTTTTATTCGCGTTGCAATGGAGAGAGGTGAAGTACTGCCGATCAGCATGGAACGGATGAGAACTGAGATTCAGTATATGAATGCAGCAAATCGAATCTGTGAGTCAATAACCCCAGAGATTTATGCCTGGGATCAAAAATCTGGAACCGTGGTCATGGAAGATCTTAAAAAGATGAAAATTCTCCGATTTGAATTGATGGAAGGAAATAAGTTCCCCGCATTCCCAGAAAAATTTGGAAGTTTTCTTGGGCGAATTGCCTTTTTGACATCTGATCTTCATTTGGATCCTTGGGAAAAGCGGACCATGGAAAATTACTTTGGTGCATCGAAATCCAATCATATGTGGGGACGATTCATGTTTGACGATACGGTTTTATCCAATCAAGACAATCCGATTAACCCTTTAGTTCGAGAATGGGTGGATCAATTGTATCGGGATGAATCGGTTCGTCGAGAGGTTCGCGTGTTGAAGAGTATCTTTAATCAGCAACAGCAGTGTCTGATTCATACTGATTTGCATACATCTAATATTTTCATATCACTTGATGAGGTTAAGGTATTTGATTCTGAATTTGCAAAATTCGGTCCTATCGGCTTTGATCTGGGTCGGTTAATTGGTAGTTTGGCATTGAATTTTGCTTCACTTTTTGGCCTTAAAGAATGGGATCAGGCAAAGAGAAAAGACTATCAGGTCTATTTGTTAGAGTCGATTCAATTCTTGTATGAAGCTTTTGAAGCCTCTTATTTTGGTCTTTGGAATGAAATTTTTCCTCAACGAAAAGCTGCAAAAGAGAGAATGAAGGCTATGATTTTTCAACAAACACTAGGGTTTACGGCTTGCACCATGCTGGCTAGAATTTATGATGGCGCTTTGTGTTTTGATTTTAAGCGAATTGAAAGCCTGGAAGAACGTGCCAAGGGACAGCGGTTTGCGATTGAAATGGCAAAACGATTATTAATTAGACGCTACGAGTATAAGGATATGGCACAGGTTATGGATGACATGAGGGAAGTATCTTTGCATCGAAATCAAGCATGGTAGTTTAGTCAAAATTGTTAGCAGTTGAAAAAATCAACTGCTTTTTTTTATGCAATGAGTAAGACGTGGTAAAATAAAGAGAAAAGCAAATGATGGGAGGAACTTATGAAAGTCGAAGTTGGTTCAAAGGAAAATCGAGAAGAATTTCTTGCTTATTGTCGAGTACATCGTTTGGAAGTAGATGATTCTTATCTGTACGACGAAGATTTAATGGAATTTAAAGAGGGAGAGAAAAATCCTACTTTTGTTATCCGAGAAGGCGGTGTGATTGTTGCTGCTGCCTCGATCATCTTAGATGACTATCATCGTCGAGGAAATCGCGGTCGATTTCGCATTTTTCATTCAGTCAATCAGCGAGTGGAAGACTATCAAGCTTTGTTTCATGCTTTAGAGCCTGCAATTAGTGATCTCGAGCATGTCGTTGTTTTCATATCTGATGAAGATCCAAAAATGGCAGAAGCCATGAAGGCGCTGGGATTTTTTGTTGAACGTTCCTCTTGTCTTTTAACGAGGGAAACCAAAGAAATTCAACCCTTACCTGAATTGCCTGATGGCTTTTCTCTACAAATTTTTCAGCCCGGCATTGATGAGTCAAACTGGACAGCAGTGAGAAATCAAGCATTTGCAAGGCTTCTTGGTAGCCAGACGCCTTTAGTGGAAGAGCAGGTTGTAAAGATGACCCAGGAAGATATTCATCTTCCAGAAGGGATGATGATCCTTTTTGATAAAAATCAGGCGATTGGTCTTGTTCGAGGAACGGATGACGAATATGAAGATCAGCCTATTATGGATATTGGTCCTTTGGCTGTACTTCCGGAATATCAGGGACGTGGCTTGGGACGTTATTTATTGCGTGCAGCTATTTCTTTTGGAAAAGAAAAAGGATATGGAAAAGTCGTCCTTAGTGTTAACGCTGAGAACGAGCGTGCAAAATCCCTGTATTTGAACGAGGGTTTTGTACAAGTTGAAGGCATTCGATGTTTTCGATGGAATATAAAATAAGTCTTGACCCTAACGCTACGTAACCCTTTATGCTAAAGTTGAGGTGATTCGTTTGATCTATCGAGTTAATGAGCTGGCAAAACTAGCAGGAATTAGTGTTCGCACTCTCCGATATTATGATCAGGTGGGGCTCTTGTCCCCTAAACGATCTCGGGATTCTGAATATCGATTGTACGATGACGGAGAGGTAAAGCGGTTGATGCAGATTTTGTTTCTAAAAGAGCTTGACTTTTCTTTGAAAGAGATTCAAAAAATTTTGCAGTCTACAGAAGAGCAAGATATTTTTTTTAGAAAGCAGCGCGCACTGCTGGTAGAGAAAAAGAATCGTTTGGAAGGGATTATTCAGTCTTTAGATGAGATGACGAAATCGAAAAAAGGGGTAGATGTGATGGAAAAGATGATCAAGGCATTTGATATGAGTGAGATCGAAGCGCACAAGAAAAAATATGCTGAGCAAGTAAAGAAGCAGTATGGCAATACAGAAGCCTATCGCGAATCGGAAGAAAGAACAAAGAAGTACAAGGAAAAAGATTGGGAGAGGATTATCGATGAGGGAAATGAGTTTTTTCGGTCCCTTGCTAAGTTGATGGATCTAGAACCAGGTGATGCAGAGGTACAGAACTGTGTAGAAGGCTATCGCTCCTACATCACCCGTTCCTTTTATCAGTGTCATATCGATATTTTTCGAGGTTTGGGTCAACTATATGTGACCGATCCGAAATTTACCGCGAATATCAATCAACATGGAGACGGGTTGGCAGAATTCTTGAGCCAAGCCATTGCCATCTATTGTGAGTAAGCCGATTTGTTGATTGTTTAAGGGATTGAAATGGCATTTGCAGGGCATTTGTTTGCGATATTTTTTACTGCGGCCTTTTGCTTGGGGACCACGGGTTGCTGTTTGAGCTTTGCCTTTCCATCAATCATTTCGAAAAGCATGGGTCCCATGTTTGCGCACAAACTGCAACCTGTGCAATATTTTTGATTAACAAGAACGAAATTTGAAGAAGACTGGGCTTTCGGCAGGTCTTCTTTTTTTACGACTGCTGAGACGAGGGTTCCCATGATGAAAATGGAAACTACAGTCAGGATCCATCGGGTTCCCATAAATTCTGCACCAAGAAACTTGGCTTCATTGGCTAGCATGGGGACTTTGATAACAGCCCACGCGCTGAGAATGACAACAATATTGCCAATGCTAGCTCCCTTATTCAAAAGCATCTTGCTTACAGGAAAAGCTGCATAGATAGGACCAGCTGAAACACTGCCAAGGATGAGTGCTAAAATACCTCCCTTGAAGCCTGAATCTTCACCTAGATTTTTGATAATCACTTCCTTTGGAATTAAAATATCAATAACGACGGTAAGCAAGAAGATCATCGGCATAATAAGAATCATTTCTTTAAAGTAGTAGGCACTGTTACCGAATGCTTCAGCAGCAAATTGTGGTCTTGTTACAAAGGAAACAAGGTAGGCGAACAAGACCAGAGATAAAAATTTGTTTTGCTTCAAAAAATATACGATTTTCATAAGAGTACCCCCATACCAATAGCAATAACTAGTGCAAAGATGAAACTAATCCCATTCCGGGTGATGGCGAACTTTGTACCAAACTCCTGTTTTTCCAATGGGAAGGTAACTACACCAACCATGGTTAAGGTTGTCAAGAAGGCAACTCCGGGAACGATGCTAGCACCAGCGTCAACCAAGGAACCCACAAGGGGAAAAGCGACAAAGGCCGGGATTAATGTAATGCTCCCTGCGACGGCTGCGATGATACTGGAAAGGACTTGATTGGATGAACCAAGAGCTTTCTCAATAGTTTCAGGCGGAATTAGTGTAAGTACCAGTCCGATCAAGAGAATAATGGAGATGATTGAGCCTAGCATATTGCCCATCATGCCCTTTGATTTTTTCATGGACTGCAGTGTCTTTTCTTGATCTTTTAAAAGAGCGATAAAGAATAATACGAGGGTAATAACCCACATGGCAAGTGTAAATGGATCCATAGTGTTCTCCTTGTATAGTGAACTTGTAGTCAAACTACGAGTTCAAGATTTTTTCTTATATACTGAATATAGTGTTGTGGATTGGTGTGTTCTCCTATAGCTTTGACTATTTTTTTAAGGCTCCAACCACATATCTATGTTCTTTTGTTTATGAGTTAGATAACGCTAGACGTTTTATCTCGGGCAAGGATACATAACATAGAATCATGTGGAACCACAACTCAAATAATGAAAGGATGTGTTTTTATGATTTATGTTGGCATCGATGTTGCCAAAGACAAGCACGATTGCTTTATCGTAAACTCGGATGGTGAAGTTATCAAAGATGTTTTTACTTTCAAGAACAATTTGGAAGGTTTCACGCAGTTTTTCTCTGCGATCCCCGATGTTCCTTTGGACAAAATAAAGGTGGGACTAGAAGCTACTGGTCATTACAGCATTAATCTCACGAATTTCATTAGCAATCATCACCTACCACTAGTAATTCTCAATCCGCTTCAAACCAACCTTTTCAGAAAAGCTCAAACGCTTAGAAAAAGCAAAACGGACAAGATCGATGCTAAACTTATCGCTTTAATGTTGCAAACGGGTAACTTCGAATCCCACACAAATTTATCATATCATCTGGCAGAATTAAAGTCACTCACTCGACATAAATCTAGAATTAAAGAAAATCTCTCCAAGTATAAAATTTCACTGGTACGAATGACAGATATTATGTTTCCAGAACTTGCTTCGGTTGTTTATTCGATCAATCAAACGTCGACCTATGCGATTCTAAGAGCTTTCCCGTCTACACAAGCGATTGCTTCTGCTCACCTTACCAAACTCACAACCCTACTGCATCATGCGTCTCATGGCAAATATGGCAAAATTAAGGCACTTGAAATCCGACAAGCTGCGAGAATATCCATTGGCTCTGAGAGCCGTGCACTCAGCTTTGAACTCATCCAGATCGTGCACTTTATCGAATACTACAAGCAAGAAATTGCTCAGATTGATAAAGAGATCAAATCTATCATGGATGAATTGGAAAGCCCGATCCTGAGCTTCCCAGGTATCTCTTATGGATTGGGATCTGTCATCCTAGCTGAGGTTGGCGATATTCGAAGATTCTCTTCTCCAGCTAAGCTGCTAGCCTTTGCTGGTCTGGAGCCCTCCACTCATGAATCAGGAAAATTTGTGGGATCGAACATGAGAATGGTAAAACGCGGGTCACCATATTTGCGATGGGCACTTCTTGAAGCTGCTAGACTCGTTGCTATGAGAGAGCAAACTTTTAAAGACTATTATCAGAAAAAGAAAGCTGAAGGTAAGCATCATTATGTTGCTCTGTCTCATGTCGCAAAAAAACTTGTCCGTGTTCTTTACCACATTTTAGTCAATAATCTAACTTTTCAACCTCAAATTTAGTTATACCCATCGTCAATCTCATCCAGGAGTAGTTTGCTACTTCTAATTTGGTGTGCAAATTTTCTTGTTTCAATTCTTATGATAAATTACTCGAATTCTACTTGACTTCATATAGTTAGTCTTGAATTTGATTTGTTCTTAGTATAACGATATAGTGAGAATATATGAGTTACCAAAGTAACATATTGGAGGAGAAAGATGAAAAGAGAGATTGATCAGATTCAAATGATTCCCTTAATGAGTGTATTCACGCGCGAGGAGATTAGCAAGTTTTTAGACTCTGGAGAATTTCGTATTGTGACCTATAAGAAAAATACGGTGGTTCATTTGGAAGGCGAGCCATGTAGCAAACTCGAGATTCTTATGTCAGGTGAGGTTGTGGTTGATCGAATTGATGAGGATGGAAATATTCTTTCGATCAGTCGCTTCCGAGAGGAAGAGGTACTGGGGGGGCCCTTGTTGTTTGCTAGTAATTCGGATTATATTTTAACGGTCAGCGCCGTTCAAAATACAACTTTGCTGGAAATCTCAAAACAATGTATTTTCGAGCTGTGTTTCTCCAATCAAAGTTTCCTCGAAATGTATTTACAAATGATTTCGAATCATGCTTCTCTTTTGGGCAACAAACTAAAAAATCATGTGGAAAGGAGCCTGCGAGAGAAAATTCTTGAGTTTTTGCAGGTGCAAACACATCGACAAGGGGTTGAAAAAATCAAATTAATGGAATCAAAAAAAGCCTTAGCTGAGAGATTTGGGGTTCAGCGGACTTCCCTTTCTAGAGAATTGAAAAAAATGAAGGATGAAGGCTTGATCGATTATGACATAAAATGGATTCAAATGTTAAAATAGAGGGTTCGTGCATGTTGTTTTCTGTAAACAAAAAGCGACTGCTCTAAGGTCGAAACAGTCGCTGATGATGAAAAATAGTGAAATGAAGAAGTCCTTATAGATGGTCCTTTTTAATTGTCTGGTTGCGGTTTTGAATGAGGATGACCAAAGAGGGAATCAGGAGAAATTGAATGACTAATCCTGGAAGCCCTGTGATTAAAGCTCCTTGCATATAAATCATTGGATTCATTTTTAATCCAAAGCCAATGGCAAGGACAAAAACAATGAGTCCTGCAACGACTCTTCCAGCAATCATGCCGACAATTAGACGTCCCCAGATATTTTTCAAGCGGTTTTGACTCAACAAGCTAATCACCAGTCCATAGACCATCAGTTCTGCCATCATAATCGGTAGAATCGGATAAAAGACGGGCATTCCTGTCAGAGCGCTACTGAGAAGTGGTGTGATCAGGCCGACAGTCGCTGCATAGAAGGGCGGTAAGAAAAAACCGGCAATTAGTACAGGGATATGCATAGGTAAGAAGATCTTTCCCGCACCGCCGAAGAGATGAAAAATCGCGGGGAGTAAGAGTCCGATGGCGATAAAAAATCCACTGAGGATCATATTTCTTGTATTAGAAGAATTCATTCTATTTTCCCTCCGAGTTCTTGCAGACATCAATCCAGGTGCCCTTTGTTACATGAGCAAGTTGATCGACTGTAATCTTAACAGCCGTATTGGGTGTACCACCGGCTGGATAGACAAGGTCAAATTCTTTTAAGGATTCATCCAGATAAATGCCGACACCATCTTTTAGGCCGAAGGGGCAAACCCCGCCAGCTGGATGTCCTGTAATGGATTCGACTTCGGCGAAAGGTATCATTTTTGCCTTGGTGGCGAAGGTGGATTTGAATTTCTTATTATCGATTCGAGCATCACCCTTTGAGACAATTACGATCGATTGATCCTTGAGTCGAAAACCCATGGTTTTTGCAATTTGCGCCGGCTCAACACCAATGGCTTGGGCAGCCAATTCAACGGTTGCTGTACTTTCACCGAACTCGGTGATTTTCAAATCGAGATCCTGCTCAAAAAATTGCTGTAGTACAGTTTCTTTACTCATTAATAGTCATCCTTTCCTTCATATGTATAGTCAAACTTTACTATTATGCAATGCAATTGTCAATGGATTCAAAAGGCATTGATCGCCTTGATGGGTTAAGCGTAAATGAGAATCGAGTAGATAGAATGGTATACTAATTAATGAAGAGACTTTTATGAATTGGAGGAGGCTTTTATGATTAAAGCAATTCAAGAAAGAAGAAGTGTGCGGAAATTCACAAAGCAGATGATTGATGATAGCAAGATTGAAATTTTATTGCGTGCCGCTATGCAGGCACCTTCTGCAGCGAATCAGCAACCGTGGGAGTTTTTTGTGGCAAGAAAGCCAGAAACAAAAGAAAGATTGTCGAAGTTGAGCCCATATGCAGGATCAATTGCTGACGCACCTGTGGCAATCGTGATATTGGCAAATACAGAACGTTTAAAGTTTCCTGAACATATGGAGCAGGATATGGGTGCAGCAACCGAGAACCTCTTGTTGCAAGCGGTCGAAATGGATCTAGGTGCTGTTTGGTTGGGAGTAGCTCCAAACGTGGACCGCATGAAACATGTGCGCACGCTATTGAACTTGCCTGAAAACTTACTGCCATATGCGGTTGTGCCGGTAGGCGTGCCTGATGGCATGGGGAACCATTTTGTAGATCGATTTGATGCAAGCCGCATCCACTTTGAAACTGTAGATTGACATGATAAACCGAATCATGTAAGCTGACAACAAATGAATCAAGGAGATTTTGTATGGGTAATTTAATTTAGAATTCACCGAACAGCAGTTTTCAACGGTTGGTAGCATGAGCGCTACCGCTTCTTTGTGTTAGACAGATGGAGGAATTTTAAATTGAATAACAAGGAAAGAAACGTATATTTGATGTATGCGATTATCTTTATGCAAGGTTTTGTCTTTTATGGCCCCGTGGCGACGATTTATAGACAAGCGCGGGGTCTTTCGATGTCCGAAATATTTATTATTGAATCGATGGCTTTATTGTTGATTTTGATTTTTGAAGTGCCATGGGGCTGGTTTGCCGATCGGTTTGGCTATAAACGAACATTAATTATTGTAAACGGTCTCTATTTTATTTCAAAAATTATTTTTTATCAGGCACAGGGTTTTGAGGGATTTTTATTGGAGCGGGTAATCCTGGCCCTTGTAATTGCTGGATTGTCTGGGTGTGATGCGGCCTTAATCTATGCGTCCATCAAAGAGGATCAAGCACAAACTGTTTTTGGACGATATAGCGCAATGGGTACGTTGGGATTTTTGTTGGCTTGTTTTGCATCTTCGTGGATTGTGAAAATATCTATTGATGCAACTGCTTTTTTCACCATCTTTCCCTATGGAATAGCCATGATTTTTACCTTTTTTTTGGTGGAAGTAGAGTTTGAAAAAAAGGATACGAAAAAGTTAAAGGAGAATATGAGATTGGCCTTTGCCGATCGTTCCATTGTTTTTTTAGTGGTTGCCATGGCACTTATGGTTGAGATCTTTCAAGCAGCGACTGTGTTTTTAAATCAATTGCAGTATCAAAAAGCTGGGATTCCCGTGCATTATTTTGGTTGGATCCTAGCAGGTATACAAGTGGTTCGCCTTTTCTCGGCGAAAACGAAAAGGGTAACAGACCGATGGGGTAATATGTCGACCCTTTTCATTCTGAGTACGCTTGTTTTGGTAAGCTGTGTGGGTTTGGTGGTTACAAGTCAAGCTGTATTGAGTGTTTTGGCGATTCTCTTCATTTCGGTCAGTCTTGCAATCATGGGACCTGTGGAGATGGATTTGAAGAATAAGGCGATTCATACAGCCGATCGCGCAACCATCCTTTCGATTTATTCGATGATTGCGAGTTTGATTGGTGTGGGTGGAAATATCATCATCGGAAAGGCTGCAGACCATTCCGTTGAAATGGGGTTCGTAATTTGTGCCTTGATGGGTGGCCTTGCCTTGATTGCGATGTTCTTTTTTAAGCGAGAAAATGAAAAGATAGATAAACTTCTACGCGAGTAGAGGATTTCTTTTATTTGATTTTTTGGGTCATGAGATTGCTCGTATCGACGAGGTGAAAAGAAATTTAAACTCTATCTTTTAGAAAGGGTCGAAGATGTTCTTCGAGAAGCATTGAAAATTAACTTGGAAGGAATACCGGCAATGTCTTTAAAAAATCTTTCTGTAGCACATGGTGCACAATTGCTTTGGAAATACCCTGTAGAGTAAGTAATAAAACCCTAGAAAGTAGATGCTTTAATGATATCTACTTTTTCTAGGGTTTTTCATTTCTTGATTTTTCTCTTTGGATAACATAAATTGGAAGGAGAATCAAAGGGAGGGATCGATTTGGATATCATGAAGCGAATGAGTAATTTGATTAAAGATCCGGATTTAGAACGATTGGATATTGAAATGAATACCCCAAATTTTTTCCAGATATTAAAAGTGGAACGGAAGGAGATTCGCCATTCTAATTTTTTGGCTTGGCTGCTGGATCCCAATGGCAGTCATGGACTGTCTGAATTATTTACGAAATGGTTTCTTCGGGATATCTTTTCGAATGACAAAGTAAACTGGATGACGGAATTTGATGTTGAGGATTTAAACTTTAATCAAATGATCATCAAGAGAGAATGGCGAAGCATTGATGTCTTAATTGAGATGCCTGAATTTATTGTCGCCATTGAGAATAAAGTTGACTCGGGAGAACACTCCGATCAATTGCGTCGGTATCGAGAAACGGTGAAACGATTCTATCCGGATCGAAAGCATGCTTTTGTCTTTCTATCTCCGACAAATCTGATTCCTGTTGATGAAGAAGACAGCCAACGATATATCATTTATTCCTATGAGAACCTCCGACGAAATATTGAAATTTTACTGGATGTGAATACGGAGCGTATTTCTGAAAAGGTTGGATTCTATCTGAAGGATTATTTAACGATTTTGAGGAGAGATATTATGAAGGATCATGAAAGCATCGAGCTGGCGAAAAAACTGTATCAAAATCATAAGGAAGCTTTTGATTTTATCTTCGAGAATCGACCGGACCAACTCTCTGAAGCGGGTGAAATCGTTAAAAGGGTCATCGAAGAGGAAGGATATCATTTGTGCGCTTGTAATAAGGGATACGCGCGTTTTTTACCAAAATCATTGGTTTCTGTGATTCCACGAAATGGAAGAGGGTGGAGTAGTAAGGAAAGCTTCTTATTCGAGGTGGATTATTGGCCAAAGAAAATTAGCATGCGTGCTATTATCGCACCCGGGAATGAATCAACACGCGAAGCTTTAATTGATATTATTTCTCGTATTGAAGGAGCAAAAATACCGCGTGGAAAACAGTTTTTAAGCTACTTTAGTGTGATTACCAAGATTGACGTTACGGCAGAAACCTATGAGGATGAAGAAAAACTGGCTGAAGCTTTTCGTAAGTTTTTAAGAAAGAACGATGAGCTGATTGGAAGGATTGAAAAATCGATTTTAGAAAATAAGAATATAGTGATGAAAAAGTAAGGTCTCGAATGCGAGATCTTTTTTTTGTGAAATTTTGCCACATTTTAATGCAAGGAATAAACCTAGATAGATAATCTGTTAGTCGATATAATAAGAATAAAAAGGAGTCTTGAATGAAAGAGCGTCAGATTGAACTACTTATGAAATTGATTGACTCAACACAACCAATTACATACCAAGAATTGGCAGATTATTTTCATGTAAGTCGTCGAACTGTTCGCTATGACATCGAAACAATTGACGTGTTTCTTTATGCGAATGATTTTAAGACGATTGAAAAAAAGCCGCATATAGGCGTGTTTTTAAACCAGAAAATGGACCGCCTTGAATTGATAAGCAAAATTGAGAGTGAGAAGATTTCGCATGAGTATGTGTGCTCTGCTTATGAACGCAAAAAACGAATTGCTTTAGAGTTATTAAAGGGAAGCGGGTTCATACGGATTAGTGAGTTGGAAGAAATTGCTGACGTGAGTAGAAGCACGGTGAAAAACGACTTGAAATTAGTTAAAAGCTGGTTATCTCAAGCAGATGTCAATGTTGAATCGGTAGCAAACCATGGGATCCGTATTACTGGTGAAGAGAATAAAATCCGTTTTGCGATTGTTCAATTGATTTACAATTACTTTAACCAAGAGGATATAAGTGGTAGTTCTGTTAGAGTGATATTACGGAAAGAAGAACTTCTAAAAGATGAATTTATTAAACGAATAATTTCAAAACGCGAATTAAATTTTATTGAGCAAAATTTGCGTACTGCAGAAGATGCTTTGGATATTGTCTTCACGGATACAGCCTTTGTTACAATTATTATTTATGTGGTTATTGCGATGTATCGTATGAAAATGAAAAAATATATAAAATATCCTGAAAATGGACTTAGACGAATTTCGCGAACTACTGAGTTTACAGTTGCACTTAATGTTGTCAATCGCTTAGATAAATTTTTTAGAATTGGGATAACCAATGATGAAGTAGCAGCTTTAACAGACTATATTTTGCAAGCAAATTATTCTACGAACAATGTAGTGTTGGATAAAAACTATGTTGAATTGCAAATGATGGTGCAAATGATGATTAATGAAATTTCAGTTGAAACGGATTCAAGGATTGAAGAAGATCAGTTGCTTTTTGACGGGTTGATCAAGCATTTAAAACCTGCTATTTATCGATTGGAAAATGATATGCAGTATTTAAATCCATTAAAAGATGAGATTAAAGAGCGATATCAGCAGCTGTTTTATCAAGTAAAAGAAGCACTCAATCAAGTTGAGGAATATGTGAAGAAGATTTGTTGCGATGATGAGATTGCATATTTCACATTGCACTTTGCTGCAGCGTTGGAACGGTTGTCTAGCCAGAATAATGAGCTAAAGAAGATTCTATTGGTATGCGGTACGGGGAATGGTTCAGTTCATTTACTCAGTTCTCGTTTGCGGTCAGAGTTTTCCATAGAGCTTGTTGGTAGTGTGGCATATCACCAGATAAAAAAAGCAGTTAGAGAAAACGTAGTTGATCTTATTGTATCTACAGTTCCATTAGATCAGAGAATAATGGGAGTTGCTACAGTAACGGTTAGCCCCTTATTGGATATAAAAGATTTGAAAAAATTACAACAGTACCTTTCTAAAAATGGGATACCAAGACAAGTCGAAGATCAAGATGGTTCATTAGAGATGATGCTGCGCAACGAAGTGTTTTTTGAAGAGATGATCATGCTAATCAGGCAAGAGACACATATTCTTGATGAGCAAAAATTAAAGATTTCAATCGAAGGATTAATGAATCGATGGACAACAAAACCTGAAAAAAGATCAAAAAATATTGGTTTGATGGATATTTTGAATGATCGTCTAGTGGAAATTGATGTGGAAGCAGCTGATTGGAAAGAGGCTGTAGAAATTGCTGGAAATAAATTACTTGCTGAAGGATGTATTGAGCAGCGATATATCGATCATATGATTGAATCCGTTGAAGAAATTGGGCCATATATTGTGATATACGAAGGGATTGCCATGCCTCATGCTCGCATACAAGATGGTGTGAACAAATTAGGAGTTAGTTTTGTACGACTACTCAATCCTGTGTGTTTTGGAAATCCTGATAATGATCCTGTGGATTTGATATTTGCTCTATGTACAATCGATAAATCATCTCATATTCAAGCGGTTACTGAATTGGGAGCATTGTGTACAGATGAAAAGGTGTTGAAAAAAATTCGAGAGGAAAAAAACGTTGATGAAATTTTAAAAATCATAAGTAGCAAAGTAGATCCCAAAAAACAGAGATTGCCACATTGAATTTGAAGAGATTTAATCTTTTTTTAAAATGATGTGGCATTTAAACTATAAGTGAGTTATCCAGCGCTGAATAATTCTTATTCGTAAAAGAAGATTGTTAAGAGTATTTGTAGACGAAGGGAGATGTGAGATTATGCTTCAATCTGTTTTGAATGTTTTTTCTTGGTTATTATCGCAAGGGGCTCCAATAATTGTTCCGGTTTCAGTAATTATACTTGGTCTGGTATTTCAAGCACCTAAAGAGAAAGTATTTGCTGGTGCTCTCCGAATGGGGGTTGGATTTACAGCTTTATTTGCTTTAGTTGGGGTTATATTTTCTGCATTAGGACCAGCGGCTAATCAAATGGCTACACGATTTGGATTGGTATTTACCGTTACTGACCTTGGATGGCCAACGCAATCAGGTATTGTATTTGCAATACCATGGGCAATGGCAGCAATCGCACTTTTTATTGTTCTAAATGCGATTTTAGTTGCTTTAGGTGTTGTGAAAACGTTGAATGTTGATTTTAATAATCATTGGATTTTTGTGTTTTACATGGGTGCGACATATTATATGACGGGTAGCTGGTTGTTAACAGTACTAGTAGGTTTAATTTTCTGGTTCGTATCCTTAAAGATGGCGGATTGGATATACCCAATGATCGATGCATATTATGATATGCCGATGGATGGAATTACAATTACCCATGCATATTCGATCTTATGGGCACCTATCGGTTTTTTGCTTGATAAATTTTGGGATATGATTCCAGGAATTCGAAATGTTCAATGGGATCCTGAGTCAATAAAAGAAAAGTGGGGATTCTTTGGAGAGCCAGTTTTTATTGGTTGGATTATTGGATTATTCGTTGGAATTGTAGCATACTTTGAATGGATTCCAACAGGGGCTCAAGTGAGTGCTGCATTAGGTTTAGCTTTTACAGTTTCATTTTTTATGTTGTTATTGCCAAGAGCGGCGGAACTAATTGTTGCTGGAATGGCACCATTATCAGATGCTGTTCGGGTTTTTGTAACAAAGAAGATGCCAGGTCGAGATTTCCATCTTGGATTGGATGCCGCCATCTTGGTCGGCGCACCGGAGCATGTTGCGATTGGGGTATTGACAACACCGATTGCATTTTTGATTGCTTTCTTACTGCCAGGAAATAATATGCTTCCAATGGGTGATGTTGCAGGGTTATTTATTTTCATCTGTGTTTTTATTACAAATACAAATCGAGGAAATATTTTTAGAGGTTTGTTAAATAGTGCTTTGATATTGATTCCAGTTTCATTTTGGATTGGATCAACGATGTCAGTTGCAAATATGGCAATTGTTGAAGGTACAGGCTTTGTTCTTCCAGAAGGTGCTGGAATGATTTCATCGTTATGTGTTGGGACTACACCTGTTGGATTTGCACTATATCAAGTAAGTTCATTTGTTGCGGGAATTGGAAGCTCTAAGGACCTTATGATAGGTGCTGCGGTACTCGGAGTTTTTGCCGCTGTATGGTATTTGATGCGGAATCGACCAGTTGAATATGCACGTGAATTACGAGGTGAACAGACTGGAATAGAAGATTCGGAAGTAAGTTGATTGAAAAGGAGTTATGAATATGTTTGGAAAGAAAAAAGCAAAACCCAAACAAGTAAAAAGGGAAATCAAAGAGAAAAAAAAGATTATGTTAGTTTGTGGTTCAGGAATGGTCTCTAGCACCTTGGTTTATCCTATGGTAGAAGAGATTTTAAAAGAAGGTGGTTATCGCTTTGAAATCATTAAAGGTAGCTTTAATGATGTTAAAAATAATAGCAACATTGCATTGATTTTAACGACGGTGTCACCGCTACCGAGAGAAGTTGTTGAAACTGGAATTCCGATTACTGTTGTAACGGCGTTGTTTAGAGGAGATAAAGAGGCTGTAAAAGGGGATATTTTTGGCAAGTTAGGCTGAATATCAGATTGTATGAGGAATCTTATAGATTCCTCATATGATTGAAAGAAGATCTCATACAAGCTCTTGCTATTGGATGCAAGCAGAAAGTAAAGGACTGCATGTGAGAGGGGATGTTTAAAATGAGTCGAGTGTCGCTTTCGGGAATTGTGAGCCCGAGTAATATTCGATTAAAAAAATCCGTTGAAAATCGAGAGGAAGCAATTCGATTGGCGGGTGAAGTACTTATTGATAACGGCATAGTAGAAAATAGTTATGTTGATGCGATGGTTGATTCTTGCAATGAACTGGGTCCATATATCGTACTAGTACCTGGAGTGGCAATACCCCACGCAAGGCCGGAGTGTGGTGCAAATAAAGTGGGAATCTCGATTGTTACGTTAAATAAACCGATTGTTTTTGGAAATGAAGAAAATGATCCCGTGCATACTGTTATTGCAATTGCATCGGATAATAATGAAAATCATATCGGGATTATTTCCAGTCTTTCGAAATTCTTAATGGATTCGAAAAGAGTCGAGTTATTGAGAGTTGCAGAAAATCCTAAAGAGGCAATAGATGCGGTATTAGGATAAAAACTAGCATACTGGAAGAGAAAATGTGTCTTAGGGGGATTCAAATGAATACTGAATTGTTAGTTATGTTGGTACAAAATGATGAAACTGTAGAAAATGCGTATGAATTATTTCAAGAAGCGAAGGAACTTGCAGTTTCGAACTGGGGATTTAAAGATGTTGGATTGCCAAAAGAAAGAATGATTCAACTGGTAAAAGCGATGAAAGAAGCGGGTAAAACCACGTACCTTGAAGTAATGAGTCCAGATGAAAAAGGTGGACTTGAAAGTGCTCAATTAGCTATAGATTGTGGATTTGATGTTGTTGTAGGTTCGGTTTACGCGGATTCAATTAATGAACTGTTAAGTAACTCACCCGCAAAATATTATCCTTTTATGGGCCAACTAGAAGGACATCCAGCTTCATTAGTTGGAACTGTTGATGAAATTATTCAACATGGAAAAATGATGTTGAGTAAAGGGGTTGATGGCCTAACGATTCCAACGTATCGGTTCGTGGGAAACAAGCGTAAGCTTATTGAAGCTGTAGCGTCCGAGATTGATGTTCCAGTTATTTCGGCAGGTAGTGTAAATTCATTCGGTAGGGTGGATGAGCTGAAGGATGCTGGGATTTGGGGAATTACGATAGGTAGTGCTTTTTTTACTAAGAACTTTAAACCAAATGGGTCATTCAACGATAATATTCAAGTGGTTGCAGAATGGTTGCAGAAATAAATGAAAGTTATAAAGATAAAGAGCAGACCTTTGGGTCTGCTTTTTTGTGTAAATTGAATAATAATACAAAAATTGCATATTGATTTCTGTATCAAACTAGAGTAAAATACATCTGTTGTTCTAGTTAAGAACCGCTAATTTGTTGGAGTTATATTAATTACTTGATGCAGGAAGATGAGGGAAACATGTCACAATTCAAACCAAAATTATTCAGTACTATGCAAAAATACACAAAAGAACAATTGATTGCAGATTGCACATCTGGTGTAATTGTAGCGATTATTGCTTTACCGTTGTCGATTGCTTTAGCAATTGCATCCGGGGTTACACCGGAAAAGGGATTACATACAGCTATCATTGCAGGCTTTTTAATTTCTTTACTAGGCGGTAGCCGCGTGCAGATTGGGGGACCCACGGGTGCCTTTATGGTAATTGTTTATGGAATCGTCATGGAGTTTGGCATTGATGGATTGATTATCTCCACGATTATGGCAGGACTGATGATGATTCTGATGGGTGTGCTGAGATTGGGAAATATGATTAAGTTCATTCCTTATCCCATCACAACGGGATTTACCAGTGGGATTGCATTGGTAATCTTTTCATCACAGATGAAGGACTTATTTGGACTACAGATTGCAGAAGTACCGGTTGAGTTTATTGGGAAATGGCAGGCATATTTTGGAGCTGCTGGATCTTTAGATTGGACAACTATGGGTATTGGTTTGCTTGCGCTTTTAATTATCATTGGCTGGCCCAAAGTCAATCAGAAAGTGCCAGGTGCTTTTGTTGCACTGGTTGTTACATCGGTTATTGTACAAATTTTCCATTTGGATATTGCGACCATTGGATCGAAGTTTGGTGTGCTATCATCCAGCCTCCCATCACTGCAAGTACCAGAGTTGTCTGTCGATAAAATACGTTTGTTGGTTGGACCAGCTTTTACCATTGCTATTCTAGGGTCGATGGAATCTTTATTGTCGGCAGTCGTCTCTGATGGGATGATCGGTGGCAAGCATCGATCTAATATGGAATTAATTGCACAGGGTGTTGCCAATATCGCTTCGGGATTATTTGGTGGCATTCCTGCGACTGGTGCCATTGCAAGAACGGTTGCCAATATCAAAAACGGTGGACGCACGCCTGTTGCTGGCATGGTGCACGCGCTGGTTCTATTGTTGATTCTCGTATTGTTTATGCCCCTTGCTCAGATGGTTCCACTTACGACATTGGCGGCTATTTTGATTATGGTTGCAGTAAATATGAGTGAATGGAGAGAGTTTCAAGCGATTCTTAAGACACCAAAAAGTGACGTCTTGGTCTTGTTGACCACCTTTTCTATCACAGTATTGGTGGATTTGGTACAAGCAATTGAGGTTGGAATTGTTTTGGCCGCATTTCTATTCGTCAAGCGAATGGCGGATGTCTCAGAGGTTCAAATTGGTACAATTGATGCTGCGGAAGAGTTGGATGGAGAAGATGGATCTTCTTATGAAAAGTCCAGTGAACGCAGGAAAATAGCACCAGGCATTCAGGTTTATGAGATCAATGGACCCTTTTTCTTTGGAGCTGCCGATAAATTTATTGAAGCGCTTAATGGCCTTGGTTATCACACGGATGGATTGATTATTGGAATGAAGAATGTACCCGCCATGGATGCGACAGCTTTACATGCATTCAAAAGGATGTTGAAGATGTGCGAAGCGCATCATATCGAAGTTTTTGTTTCGGGCCTTGGGCCACAACCCATGCAGGTCCTCAAGAGAGCGGGGATTATGGATTTAATGGGGGAAGAACGATTCTTCACAGATCTAGATGATGCATTGCTTCATGCAAAAGTACAATTACCGAAAGCCTGTTGAAAAACAGGCTTTTTTTATTTGAGAAAGGAAAACGTTTGCGGATCCACAGGGAGTATGCTACGATATAAATGTCACACAATGTGACATTTATGGAGGTAACCATGTCAGAGAAACGAGCAAACACGAAAGAGAGAATTCTGCAAGAGGCTTATAGGCTTTTATTGGTAACGGGGCTTCATGAAACGTCGATGGAAGAGATCGCTGAAGCTAGTGGATGTACGAGACGAACTTTGTATCGGTATTTTCCTTCAAAGGATGAGTTGATCTTTGAGGTTGTGATACGCGTCATAAGAGACTGGAATCTTGTGCAGAAGGAAATTTTCGCTTCGCTTTCGGGGGTGGGGATGGACCAGGTGGAAATGTATCTGAAAGCACTTGTAGCGCATATGGAAAAAAGATTGGATACCATGCGGTTTTTGAGCGGCTTTGATTTTTATTTTCAAGACCATTCAACTCTGCAATGTAGCGATGATGTAAAATCACGCTTTAATCAAGTTTCTCATGGTGGACATGCGTATCTTCGAATCTTGATTAAACGGGGAATGACAGATGGAAGTCTGTTTTACTCTGGAGAATTAGATATTTTGGTCTCTACAATTTCGCAGGTTTTGTGGAGCTTTGGCCAGCGAGTGGCTCTTCGAGGAAATCAAATCGAGGAAGAGGACCATGTCTCACGAATGAAACTGATCGAGTGTCAGATCGATTTATATATTCAAGCACTTAAAAGACCATAAGGAGGAAAACCATGAAATCATTTCAATTACCATCCTCTTTTTTAATGGGGGCTGCAACGGCTGCAACGCAAATAGAGGGGGGCGACATCAACAGCAATTGGTATGCCTGGTCTCTTGCTGGCAAAATAAAAAATGGAGAAAGTAGTATTGTTGCGACGGATCATTGGAATCGAGTGGAAGAGGATATTTCCCTCATGAAGGAACTGAATCTTGGAATTTATCGTATGAGTATCGAATGGAGCCGGATTGAACCTGAGGAAGGGAAATGGTCCCAAGACGGCATCGAGCATTATCGAAATGAATTGACGCTGCTGAAGGCTGCGGGCATTGAGCCACTGGTGAGTCTTCATCACTTTTCTAGCCCTCAGTGGTTTGAGGAGTTGGGTGGATGGGCCAATCCTAAATCTGTAAAACGATTTGAGCGTTTTGTAGAAAAAACAGTGGCAAGCTTGGGTGATTTGGTTGCCGAGTATTGTACCATCAATGAACCGAATGTATTGGCAACAGGGTCTTATATGGACGGAGATTTTCCACCCGGTCACCACGATGATCTAAAGGGATACTTTGCTGCATCAAAGCATATGATTCTTGCCCATTTGATAGTCTATGAAAAAATTCATACTATTCGAAGACAAAGAGGATTTGAAGGAGAGACAAAGGTTGGTTTTGCCCATCATGCGGCAGTGCTGACGATAGATTCAAAGAACCCATTGACCAATCTGAGTAGAAAAATGATGGATTATTCATTTCATGATCTCTTTATTAAGGGGTTTGTGGAAGGGAAGCTCGTTATCCCCATTGGTTCTGCTTATCCACATGGAAAAGGACAGTTTTGTGATTTTTTGGGGATTAATTACTATTCTAGACATGTCATTAAGAATTCTTGGAATCCCGCCATGCTTTTTGGAAAGGTGATGGTGGACGATACTCTTACTGACGAGCAAACAAACGATATGGGTTGGGAGATCTATCCACAAGGATTGTTCGAAGTGATAGAACCCTTGTATAAGGCGTATCATTTGCCTGTGTATATCACCGAAAATGGAATTCCTGATCAGGCAGATCATAAGCGTGCGAAATTTATTTATGATCATCTACAACAAGTTGAGAAACTGATTGAATCAGGTGTAGATGTGCAGAGATATTATTATTGGTCCTTGCTGGATAATTTAGAATGGCATGATGGTTATGATCCCCGGTTTGGGTTGATTGAGGTCGATTATGAAACTTTGGAAAGAAGAGTACGTAGAAGTGGCAAGTTCTATGGAGAAGTTTGTAAGGGGAAGAAAATTACGGATGAAATAATAGAAACTTATTTACTGGAGGAATAAGATGAAACCATTGTCGATGCGTATAAAAATTGGATATGGATTGGGTGATTTGGCAAGTAATTTTTTGTTCCAACTTACGGTGATTTATCTTTTGTTCTTCTATACAGATATTTTGAAAATATCTGCAATTTCGGCGGGGATGATTTTCTTGCTAGCACGCATCTGGGATGCGATCAATGATCCAGTGATGGGTTTGGTTGTAGATCATACGAAATCCAAACATGGCAAGGCGCGGGTGTATTTGCTTTATGGCTCTCTCCCCTTGGCCATAGCAACAGTCATGATGTTTCAAGTTCCGGGATTTTCTCAGGCTGGGCGGGTC